>JAKAXK010000013.1 GCA_021827145.1 Pseudomonadota bacterium | reverse complement strand
CTGTGACAAATCGCCGTTGGCCACCGCCGTGGTCACGAGCGCGATGTTACGCACCTGCGAGGTCAGATTGCCGGCCAACTGATTTACGTTTTCGGTCAGGTCCTTCCAGGTGCCGGACACCCCCTTTACCCGCGCCTGCCCACCGAGCTTGCCGTCGATACCCACTTCCTTGGCGACACGCGTCACCTCCGCCGCGAAGGACCGAAGCTGGTCGACCATGGTGTTGACCGCGCGGCCGATCCGCACGAGATCGCCCTTGAGGGGGCGCCCCGCGACGTCATAGGGGACCGCTTGAGACAAGTCCCCGCTCGCCACGGCACGGATGACGCGGGATATCTCGAGGATGGTGTGCACGAGGTCGTCGACAGCGCTGTTTTGTGCCTCGATCATGGAGGCCCACATGCCCTGCGCGCCCTTTACCGATGCGCGCTCGGCGATCCGGCCCTGGCGACCGACGAGATTCGCCACGCGACCGAACTCATGGGCTAATCGCTGATTATGGCGGGCCAGGGAATTGAAGACTTGGGCGATCTGCTGAGCCTTTCCGCCCTGACGCAAACGCAATCGGGCACCGAAATCGCCGTCATGCAGGCGCTGGAGCCCGACCAGCAGGCGCTGCATATCGTCGTCCTTGTCCTCGGGCCCCGCACGACGCGCCCGAGCCGGCATGCGGGAGGGGACCGCCGGCGTCCGCCCCTTCTTGCTCCTCAACCCTGTTGTCACAGTACTCCTCCTGAGCAATCAGCTTGTGATTCAGCAAGAACGAGCATTCCGGAGCAAAGTACCAAGGGCGAACGCAGCAACGCCCCAGTGCCCAATGACACCAGTGGCTCGTTCTTCGACTGCGGCCCGGCTATATTTTTGGAGGGGTTTTCTGAATGGCCCGGCGCCGCCTCCGCCCCACAGGTATTGTACTGAACGAAACCCGCCGCGCAAGGCGCATCGTAAGGCGGCCTGGACAGGCGGACCGGCGCGCCCAAACGCCGGCGCCCACAAGGCGTGTGAAACGTCTACGATCGCCCGGCGCGGCGCATCCGGTCGTCTTGTGGGCGATGCCAAGATACTGAATACTATTCGCCGAGCACCGGACCGACCGGGTGGCCGTAGAAGAGAGGGGCGATGCGGGTTGTGCGCGGCCCCTGGAATCGCGACCCGATCGGCGGACACAGCAGCTGAGGGCATCACGCGATATCGGTATGCCGGAGGGCTGCACAAACCGGTGCTTGCTGCCTCGACGCGGTCAGGATTGCGGGCTGCGCGCCTCGCGACCATATCTAGGGCAAGGGGCCGCGCCCTGCCGCCAGGGAGGCCGCACAGGAAAAGGGGCCGTCCCAAAAAAGGGGCCGCCCTTCAACGGAGGCCAGACGGCGTGTCGGCGCCTGCCGCCGAAAGGGGCATGGCCCGATCCCTACGAACAGTCATCGGAGTGAGTGGATACCTAATGAGCACAGTCCAAATCGGCCAACCCATTCCCGATCTCTCGGTGCAGGCAACCGATGATCAGACGTTTCGCTTGTCGGAACTCTTGGGCCGCAATGTCGTGTTGTATTTCTACCCCAAAGACAACACCCCCGGCTGCACGACCGAAGGGCAGGATTTCCGTGACCACTACGAGGAATTTGAAAAGCTCAACACGACCATCCTCGGCGTGTCGCGGGACGACATGAAGTCCCACGAGTCTTTCAAGGGCAAGCAGTGCTTCCCGTTCGACCTCATCGCCGATACCGACGAAGAACTATGCCGGGCATTCGATGTGATCAAGGAAAAGAATCTCTACGGAAAGAAATCCATGGGGATTGAACGGAGCACCTTCATCATAGACGGTCAGGGAGTGCTGCGGCGCGAGTATCGCAAGGTCAAAGTCGACGGTCATGTCCTTGCCGTATTGCGGGATCTGCGCGAGATTGTTGCGCGCTGATGACAGGCCCCGGCAAGCTCTTCGTCCTCGACGCCACGGTGTTGACTCACGATCCGGCGGCCCTCTATCGCTTCGAGGAGCACGATGTTTATGTGCCGATCGCCGTCCTGGAGGAGCTCGACGCCCACAAAGAGGGCGGCTCGGAGACGGCCCGCAATGCCCGCCAAGCCAGCCGCTTCCTCGACGACACCCTAAACGCGGCCGCTGACCTCGCAAAAGGCGCCCCGCTCCCGCACGTGGACGGTGTAGCGGCGGGACGCCTCTTCATCCCACTCGGCGGCCCGCACAGCGCACTGCCGGCCGCCCTATCCAGCCGCAGCATCGGCAACCAACTCCTCTCCATTACGCGCGATCTCGCGGACGAGCATCGCGGACGCGAGGCCATCCTCGTCACCAAGGACATCAATCTCCGCATCAAGGCGCGAGCCCTGGGCCTCAAGGCCGAAGACTACACGAGTGAGCGAGTACTGGACGACGCCGATCTTTTGTATCGGGGGATTGGGGAATTGCGGCTTACGCCCTCGGACACAGTCGAGGCGCTTCCCACCACGACCCCGGCCCGCACCGCCTTCGAGGTCCGAGGGGCCGCGACCGCCGCCTGGCATGTCGGCGAATTTCTGCTTGGCGGCGAGGCCTCTCTGCCGGACACCATCGTGCGGGAAATAAGCCCCGGGCGCGCGCGCCTCGAGGCCGTGCTCGACTACACACAAGACGAATTGGCGGTATGGGGGGTCCGCGCGCGCAACCGCGAACAGAACTTCGCGCTCAATCTGCTTATGGACCCGGACGTCGACTTCGTCACCTTGCTGGGCCAAGCCGGCACCGGCAAGACCCTGCTCACTCTGGCCGCGGGCCTCCATCAGACCATAGAGCACCAGCGCTACGCGGAGATCATCATGACGCGCGTGACCATCCCAGTGGGGGAAGACATCGGCTTCCTGCCAGGCACCGAAGAAGAGAAGATGAGCCCGTGGATGGGGGCCCTCGAGGACAATCTCGACATCCTGAATCAGGGAGAATCCCAGGGTCGCGGACAATCGCAATGGGTGCGGGCCGCGGCCTCCGACCTGATGCGTGCACGCATCCGAGTCAAAAGCCTGAACTTCATGCGCGGCCGCACTTTCCTGCGGAAATTCATCATCATCGATGAGGCGCAAAACTTGAGCGCGCACCAGATGAAGACGCTCATCACCCGCGCGGGACCCGGCAGCAAGGTCGTGTGTCTCGGCAATATTGCCCAGATCGATAGCCCCTATCTCACCGAGACGACCTCGGGGCTCACCTATGTCGTCGACCGTTTCAAGGGCTGGGCACATGGCGGACACGTCACGCTGGCGCGTGGCGAGCGCTCACGTCTCGCCGACTACGCGACCACGACGCTCTAGAGGGTGACCAAAGGACGGCGCGGACATCGAAGGCGCCCAGCGATCAGCCGCCCCACCCCGCGCTCAAGCGAGATACCGTAACCAGAACGCGAGGGCAACGAGCGTCACCAACAGGATCGAGGGCGTCATAACGAGCCCGGCGCGCATATAGGTCTTCCACGATATGACCTCCCCCTTACGAGCCAAGACATGCAGCCACAGAAGCGTGGCGAGGCTCCCCAGGGGCGTGAACTTCGGCCCGATGTCGCAACCGATCACATTGGCATAGATCATCGCCTCGCGCGTGGCAGCGGGGACTGTTCCCATGTCATGGATGGCGAGTGATCCAATAAGGACGGTGGGCATGTTGTTCATGACCGCCGACAACAAGGCCGTGAGGAACCCTGTCCCGACGGTGGCCACCAGGAGTCCGTGGGTGGCCAATACCCGCAAGAGACGCGCAAGCCAGACCGTGAGTCCCGCGTCGCGCAGGCCGTAGACCACGAGATACATGCCGAGACTGAAAACGACGATCTGCCACGGCGCCTCGCGCAACACGCGCCCCACCGGAACCACAGCCCCCCGGCCGCCTGCCCAAACGCGACCGGCGACAAGCAAAAGAATGAGGGCGGCGAGGCCCGTGAGCAAAGACACGGGCACATGGAGCCGCCCGGCCAGAAAGTAGCTCGCAAGCAACAGACCCAGAATGGGCCACGACAAACGGAACAGGAGCGCATCCTTGACGGCGCTTTGCGGCTCATCAAGGCGTGTGACATCGTAGCTCTGCGGGATATCGCGCCGGTAATAGAGCCAGAGCATGACGAATGTGGCGAGGCCTGCGACGATGTCGACGGGTGTCATCACAAGGGCGTAGCGCCGAAACGGGATGCCAAAAAAATCGGCCGATACGATGTTCACGAGGTTCGATATCACAAACGGCAGCGACGTCGTGTCGGCGATGAAGCCCGTCCCCATCACGAAGGCGAGCGCGGCACTCGGGCGAAAGCCCAGGGCCACCAGCATGGCCAGCACGATAGGCGTCAATATGAGCGCGGCGCCATCATTGGCAAAGAAGGCGGCCACCAGCGCTCCGAGCAAAATGATGAGCGGAAAGAGACGACCGCCGCGTCCGCGTCCGGCCCGCGCCATATGCAAGGCCGCCCAATGGAAAAAGCCGGCCTCGTCCAGAAAGAGCGAGATCACGATCAGCCCCACGAAGGTCAAGGTCGCGTTCCAAACGATGTGCCACACGGTTGGAATATTGTCGAGATGCACGACCCCGAGCGCCAAAGCCAGGACCGCGCCTAGGGTGGCGCCCCACCCGATACCGAGCCCTCTGGGCTGCGCAATCACCAGGACGAGCGTGAACACGAAGACTGCCACTGCCAATACCATTCCGCCTCCTCCCCCGCGCGAGCGCAGGTCCGCTCAAGCGACCGTCAAGACCTCTTCGAACAACCCGGCATCGACACCACGGTCGGCACGCAACAGGGGCGTTCCACGCGGGTCTCATCGGCGAACACCCGCGCCTCGCCCATGGTGCGAAACACCTCCCACGGCACGCCCTGGGGATCGAATACCCAGGACTTTTCGGATTGGGCATAACAACACGCACCCACACCCTCTTCCACAACCGGCCCCGCCAACTGCGCCAGACGCTCCGCGACCACCGCCGACTCTTGCTCGCTGGCGACTTGGATGCCGAGGTGATTCAAACCGGGTGCGGCACCATGCGTGGAGATCGCGAAATTGACGCACGGATCTTCCAGCATCCACTTGGCGTAATCCGGTTTCAGAACGGTCGGGGAGTGAGCAAAAAGCCCCGAGTAGAACGCCACGCTGCCGGCGAGATCGGTCACCGTCAGATGGATATGCATTCTTTTCATAAGGGATTGCTCCTATCGTGGGGTTCGCAACACACCGGGCCCTGCGCCCGCAGCGCCTTGACGCGTCCTGCGTCACGCGCGAACACTGCGGCCCCCGGCCCCGCGCGCAACACCGCGATGATATCCGCCACCCAAGGCGCGGGACGCGGGTGGCGCTTGTAGTACACCCAGGTGCCGCTCTTGCGCGCGACGACGAGATCGGCTGCACGCAAGAGCGCCAGGTGCCGCGAGACGACCGCCTGCGGCAGATCCACGCCCGCCACCAGATCGCAGACGCAGAGCTCGTCGAAGCCCTCGAGCAATAGGAGGAGGCGACGGCGCGTGTCGTGGCTCAGCAGGGAAAAGAGGTCGTCCTCGGTCAGCATGCGTATATATATATCGTATTCGATATATATAGGCAAGAACATATAGAGGCCGCATACCTCTCCAAAAAAGAGACGCGCCCGCTAGCAGCCTGGGAGTCCCGCCTCGGCAAAGAAGGGCAGTCCGACACCCGCGACCTCGTGCGCTGCGGGGATGCCGTACTGTTCCGGATACTCGACCGCCTCGAAATAGAGCCCATGGGGCGATGCCGTATTGGCGGCCGCCGCGCGCTCCCGGGCTGCAAGCACGGCGCCCGCCCACGACACCGGCCGCTCCCCCGCCCCGATCGCCGCCAGCACGCCCGCGATATTGCGCACCATGTGATGAAGAAAGGCATCGGCGCGGATCCGCATGACCACAAGAGGGCCGATACGTTGGATGGACAGGGCATGCACCGTACGCACGGGCGACTTGGCCTGGCACTGGGCGGCCCGAAAGGCGCTGAAATCGTGACAGCCGAGGAGCGTCATGGCCGCCTCCTGCATGCGCGCCGCATCGAGCGGTCGATACTCAAAGCTCACATGATCGCGAAAGGGTCCGGGGCGCACCCGGCGGTTAAGCCAAACATAGCGGTAGCGGCGGGCGCGCGCCGAGAAACGCGCATGAAAATCCTCCGCCACGGGCTGTGCCCAGAGAACCGCGACATCCTCTCCGAGATGGGCATTGGTGCCGCGCACGAAGGCCTCCGCGCGGCGCATCGCCTGACTATCGAAATGGACCACCTGGCCCAGGGCATGCACGCCCGCGTCCGTGCGCCCGGCGGCGACCACGCGTACCGGCTCGCATGCGACCGCCGCAAGCGCCCTCTCGAGGGCGTCCTGCACGGTCGGCACCCCGATCTGGCTTTGCCAGCCGCAGAACCGGGCGCCGTTGTATTCGACGCCGAGTGCCCAGCGGGTCACGATCCGACGGTCAGATCGATCAGGCCGCGCACGGCCTCGGGCAATACCTTACCGCGCGTGGCGCGCGCCCCCTGGAAGCGCTTGCGATCGGCCGCCGACAAGGCCAGGGATTTGCGCGCGCCGACGAGCACCAAGGCCTCCGTGGCCGCGCCCGCCGCCACCGCGACCACTTTCTCGCCCTGGGCGTCCAGGAGCTTCACTCCGCGCCCCTTAGGCATGACCGGCAGATCGGCCTCGGACAGGATGAGCAGGCGCGTGGCGGTCGCGCAGGCGATAAAGCCCCCTTTCGGCACCAGCACAGGCTTCAGAAGCGACGCCCCCGCTTCAAGCTTCACAATGGCCTTGCCGGCCTTCGCGCGCGTCTGGAGGTGGCCGAGCAGGGCCTTGAAGCCATAACCGCTATCGGCCACGAGCAAGGCCTCGTCGCCGTCGTCGCCCATCAAGACACCCTTGAATTCCACCCCCGCCTCCGGCTCCAAGGTCTTCGACAAGGGTTCCCCGAAACCGCGCGCTGAGGGCAGCTTGTGGGCCAGCACCGCATAGCTGCGTCCGGCGCCGTCCAGAAAGACGGCAACCTGCGTGCTGCGTCCGCGCGCCGACTGACGGAAGGCGTCCCCCGTGCGGTAGGAGAGCGCCGCACCATCCACCTCATGGCCGCGGGCCTGACGCACCCAACCGTTCGCCGACAGCACGACCGTGACGGGTTCAGCCGCCAGATCGCCCGGCTCTATGGACCGCGCTGCCGGCCGCTCACGCAAAGGCGACCGGCGATCATCGCCGTAATCGGCCGCGTCACGCGTGATCTCGTCTTTCACAAAACGCCTCAATCGCGCCTGGGAGCTCAAAAGACGCTCGAGCCCAGCGCGTTCGCGCATCAGCTGGTCGTGCTCCTCCTTGAGTTTGATCTCCTCGAGCTTGGCGAGTTGCCGCAGGCGGATCTCGAGCACCGCGTCGGCCTGACGCTCACTCAGGGCAAACCGCGCCATCAGGGCCTCGTGGGGCTCGTCCTCGGTGCGGATGATGCGTATGACCTCGTCCAGGTGCGCGAAGATCGTAAGCAGCCCCTCGAGGATATGCAGGCGCTCGTTGATCTTGTCCAGCCGAAAGCTAAGCCGCTTGCGCACCGTCTCCACGCGAAACACGAGCCACTCCGACAGGAGTTCGCGCAGACCGTAGACGCGCGGCCGGCCATCCGATCCTATAAGGTTCAAATTGACCCGGTAACTCTTCTCCAGGTCCGTGGTCGCGAACAAGTGGCTCATGAGCGCCTCCACGTCCACGCGGTTGGATCGCGGAACGATCACGAGCCGGGTCGGGTTTTCGTGATCCGATTCGTCGCGCAAGTCCTCCACCATGGGCAACTTCTTGTTACGCATTTGCTCGGCAATCTGCTCCAGGATCCGCGATCCCGAGGCCTGATGGGGCAGGGCCGTGACCACGATGGCACCGTCCTCCTGCTCCCAGACGGCGCGCGCCCGCAACGACCCCGTGCCGCTGCGGTAGAAGGCCAGGATGTCTTCGCGAGGCGTCACGATCTCGGCGCCCGTCGGATAGTCCGGCGCCAACACGTGCTCACATAGCTCTGCGACGCTCGCCTTGGGCTCGTCCAGGAGTCGCACGCAGGCGGCGGCGATCTCGCGCGCGTTATGCGGCGGTATATCAGTCGCCATGCCCACGGCAATGCCAGTGGCCCCATTCAACAACACATGGGGCAGGCGGGCAGGCAAAAGCTGGGGCTCCTCGAGCGTGCCGTCGAAATTCGGGACCCACTCGACGGTGCCCTGCCCAAGTTCCGCCAACAACACATTCGCGAAGCGCGACAGGCGCGCCTCGGTATAGCGCATGGCGGCAAAGGACTTGGGGTCGTCCGGGGAGCCCCAGTTGCCCTGACCATCCACGAGCGGATAGCGATAGCTGAAGGGTTGGGCCATGAGCACCATGGCCTCGTAACAGGCCGTATCCCCATGAGGATGAAATTTACCCAGGCAATCGCCGACGGTGCGTGCCGACTTCTTGAACTTCGCGCCCGCGGCAAGCGCGAGCTCGGACATGGCGTAGATGATTCTGCGCTGCACGGGCTTCAAGCCGTCGCCGATGTGCGGTAGGGCACGGTCCAGGATGACGTACATCGAATAATCGAGGTAGGCCTTTTCCGTGAATCCGACGACCGGCATCTGTTCGCCAAAAAGCTCGGTCTGCTCCATTACGCCACCTCCGCCTTGTCGCCACTGGCCTCCAGCCAGCGTCTGCGATCCGCGGCGCGCTTCTTGCCAAGCAGCATGTCGAAAGACGCGTCCGTCCCGTCGTTGTCGACAAGCACGAGACGCACAAGCCTGCGCGTGTCCGGATTCATGGTCGTCTCCCGCAGCTGCACCGGGTTCATCTCTCCTAAGCCCTTAAATCTTTGGACATTTGGCTTCACGCGCCCACGGCCCGCGGCGATCTTGTCAAGCACCCCCTGCCTTTCGTTGTCGTCCAGCGCGTAGTAAACCTCCTTGCCGGCATCGATCCGGTACAGGGGCGGCATGGCCACGTGCACGCGGCCGGCGGCCACGAGCGGACGGAAGTGTCGCACGAAGAGCGCGCACAACAAGGTCGCGATATGCGCGCCATCGGAATCGGCGTCGGCCAGGATGCAGACCTTTCCGTAGCGCAGGCCCGCGACCGAATCGGAACCGGGATCGACCCCCAAGGCGACGGCGATGTCATGCACCTCTTGGGAGGCGAGGATCTCGTTTGAGTCCACCTCCCAAGTGTTCAGGATCTTCCCGCGCAGGGGCATGATGGCCTGGAAGGTGCGATCACGCGCCTGCTTGGCCGATCCGCCGGCGGAATCGCCTTCCACGAGAAAGAGCTCGGTGCGGGCCAGATCCTGCATCGTGCAATCGGCGAGTTTACCCGGCAAGGCCGGGCCGTTGACCGCCTTCTTGCGTTCGACGCGCTTGGAGCGTCGCTCGCGGGCCTGCGCGCATTCGATGACGATCTTGGCGATCTCCGTCCCTTCGACGACATGCGCGTTCAGCCACAGGGCAAAACCATCCTTCACCACCCCGGACACGAACGAAGCCGCCTCCCGTGACGTAAGCCGCTCCTTGGTCTGGCCCGAAAACTGCGGCTCCCGCAGCTTGGCCGACAACACGAAGGCGATCCGTTCCCAGACGTCCTCCCCCGCGAGCTTCAAGCCACGCGGCAGAAGGTTGCGGAATTCACAGAACTCACGCAGCGCATCCGTGAGGCCGACTCGGAAGCCATTCACATGCGTGCCTTCCTGAGCGGTCGGAATGAGGTTCACATAACTCTCCCGCACCGGTGCCGGACCCTCCTCAGTCGCCCACACCACCGCCCACTCGGCCTGCTCACCGCCACCCGCCATGGCCCCTACGAAGGGCGTGGACGGGAGAAAGACGCGATCATCGAGCGACTCAGTCAAATATTGCCCAAGGCCGTCCTCGTAATGCCATTCGGCGTCGTCGGTCGGATCCTGCTCCGAGAAGAACACCACGCGCAGCCCCGGGCAAAGCACGGCCTTGGCCTTCAATAAATGCTTAAGACGGGCGGGGAGAAATTTAGCGCTGTCGAAATAACGAGCCTCTGGCCAGAATCTGAGCTTGGTACCGGTCTCCTTGCGCGGAACCGATCCTAACACCGCTAGGTCCTCCACCTTCTCGCCGCGCGCGAATGCCATGCGATAGGACTGTCCGCCACGCTTGACCGTAACCTCGAGACGCTCCGACAAGGCATTGACCACGGACACGCCGACACCGTGCAGACCCCCCGAAAAGGTATAGTTCTTCCCGGAGAATTTACCGCCCGCGTGCAGACGCGTCAGGATCACCTCGACGCCGCTTATACCCTCCCCCGGATGGAGGTCAACCGGCATCCCGCGGCCGTCATCCTCAACCGACAATGAGTCATCTTTATGCAAAGTCACGACAATCCGATGCGCATGACCGCTTATGGCTTCATCAACGGCGTTGTCTATGACCTCCTGCGCCAAATGGTGCGGTCGGTCGGTCTGCGTATACATCCCGGGCCGTCGCCGAACCGGCTCGAGCCCCGTCAGAACCTCGATGTCCGAGGCGTCGTAACGCACCATCAGGCAAAATCCGCGAGCAACGCCGCGCGTTGGGGCTCAGTCAGGACGATCTCGTCGCGATAGGCGGAATGGTCTATACCGCAAGCAATGGGCTCCCCGGCGCGGGCGGCTGCCACGAGTTCGTCACCGAGATCGAAGCGCAAAAAATGCACAGATGAAGTCTTCTCGTCGTTCTCGCGGCCCATGTCCTCATCGGCCACCGCGTAGATCCGCGGGCGCTCCCCCACGCGCACATAGACCTGGGACGCGACCCCACCAAGCTTGGCAAGCGCGGCGCGGCGTTCGGCCACATCCTCGTATTCGAGCATGAAGGTTGCCTTCCAATTGGCACCATCCGGGATGAGGGGATTATAGGCCTTCAATTCCTCCTCGATCTCGCTCGCCTCGAAGATCTTCTCGATACGCAGCATCTCCTGGACCTGATACTGGATCGTGAGCCGGTCCTCGAAATAGAGCCGCGCATACGGCCCTATCGCGATCTGCCGATCGCGCTTGTGCGCCATGACGCGGGCCCGGAACGCCGGCCGCTCCTCGGCGTATTTCTCAAGAGACATCAGGTCTTTGCGTGTCAGTGCCTGCATGAAACCTCCTTGCCCTCAGTCCTTGTCCTTGCGCTCGCGGGCGACAATGCTGCCGTCCTGGAAAAGGTTTTCTCTAAGCTCCCGGTCCAACACCGAGTCGTGCCGCCTTATCCACTCAAGCACCATGGCCGCGTGCTCTTTCTCCTCGTCCCGATTGTGGGCGAGAATGGCCCGCAACTCCGGATCCTGGCAGGCATCGACCCGCTGCTGATACCAATCCACCGCCTCAAGCTCCTCCATGAGCGACAGGATCGCCCTGTGCATATCCCGCGTCGCCTGCGTCAGATCTGACGCCGCCTCATGCAAGTCTTCGTGTGCCATGTCCTTTCCTCCGTGTGGCTTTCTCCATCAATCGATCCCGTAGGCGCGGCGCAGCAGTGCAAACCGCGACACGGGCGCCGCCCCGCCCCCGAGACCCTGGGCGAGATGGTGGCCGGCGATCGGGCAATCGCTCATGAAATGGTCGGGCTCGGCCGCAAGGATGCGCGTCACCACCGGCCGCCCAATCTTGACGGCGTCCTCATAGAATTCCTTTTTGACGCCGTAGGTACCGTCATGCCCCGAACAACGCTCTATCACTTCCACCGTGGTCCCCGGGATCATCATCAAGAGATCCCGCGTCTTCAGGCCGATGTTCTGCACGCGTTGATGGCAGGGGACATGATAGGCTATCTTGCCGAGAGGCTCTTGGAAATCGGTATTCAGGCGACCGGCCTTATGGCGCAAGAGCAGATACTCGAACGGATCGAACATCGCGTTCTTGACCTTGATCACCGCCTCGTCCTCCGGAAACAAGAGCGGCAACTCCTGTTTGAACATCAAGACGCATGAGGGTACCGGGGCCACGATATCGAAGCCCTGATCGACCCAGGCAGCGAGCGCGGGTATGTTCGCCTCTTTGAGGGCGGCCACGCCGTCCAGGTCGCCGACTTCGAGTTTAGGCATGCCACAGCAGCGCTCGGATTCGAATATGCGTACCGTGATACCGTTGTGCTCGAGCACGCGCCCGAGATCCGTGGCAAGCTCCGGTTCGTTGTAGTTGCCAAAACAGGTCGCAAACAGGACAACCTGGCCCCGGGTCTCGGGTGTAGGTTCCGGTTTCAGAGGTGCTGCCCGCCAAGTCTTGCGAAAAGTGCGGCTATGATAGGTCGGCAGACGGGCCCGGGTGTCGACACCGAGAGCGGATTGCAAGAGACCACGCGCCATGGAATTGCGATTCGCGGCATTCACGATCTGGGTGACCACCGGGATCCCGGCAAGCCTGCCGACGGCATCCGTATTCGTCAGGACACGATCACGCAAGCGGGTCTTGCCCGCGCGGAACTTGGCCGCCTTGGCGCGCAACATCAGATGCGGAAAGTCGACATTCCACGGATGAGGCGGCACATAGGGGCATTTCGTCATATAACACATGTCGCAAAGGTAGCACTGGTCCACCACCCGCGCGTAGTCGGCGCGATCGACGCTGGCAAGCTCCATATCGGCCGAGTTATCTATGAGATCGAAGAGCGTGGGAAACGCTTGACACAGATTAAAGCAACGCCGACACCCATGACAGATATCGAAAACCCGGGTCAGTTCGGCCTCGAGGGCGGCGGTATCGGTAAAGAGCGGGTCCCGCCAGGCAATTGGGTGACGCGTCGGCGCCTCGAGATTCCCTTCGCGGTTGATGACGGGCTTCTCGGCATCGTTGTCCATAGTCCCCTCCCCTGAAAAATGAAGACGGGCCGGCATCGCCGACCCGCCCCCTTTACCATGGTGTCGCGTAATGACTTACTGGCCGAGGCCGTCGAGCGCCTTTTGGAAGCGGTTGGCATGCGACCGCTCAGCCTTGGCAAGGGTCTCGAACCAGTCGGCGATCTCATCGAAGCCTTCGCTGCGCGCGGTCTTGGCCATGCCCGGATACATATCGGTGTATTCATGGGTCTCGCCCGCAATCGCGGCTTTCAGGTTGTTCGAGGTGCTACCGATCGGCAGGTCAGTGGCGGGATCGCCGACGGCCTCCATATACTCCAGATGACCGTGAGCGTGGCCGGTCTCTCCCTCCGCGGTCGAGCGGAATACCGCCGAGACATCGTTATAACCCTCGACGTCGGCCTTGGCGGCGAAATACAGGTAACGGCGATTGGCCTGCGACTCGCCGGCAAATGCGGCCTTGAGATTATCGTGCGTTTTGGTACCTTTCAGGTTCATTGTCGTGCTCCATGTGGGTATAAATTTAGAATAATTCTAAATTATGGAGGGCTCCCAGTCAAGCCCCGGACGATCCGAAAACACGATACTGGCTAACGGCGCCAAGTCAACTACTATGATAACAAGGTCACGACAATCTCAGGCAGGGTCGAGTCAGCACCTATGGCAACAGTCAATCCGATGACAAACGGCGGCGTACTCCTAACCGGCCTCGCGGCACGCTTGGTCCGCGACCAGTTGTTGACGCCGGCCGAGGCGGAGCGCCTAAACGCGGAATCGCTGACGAATAAGGTCTCGTTTGTCACACGCCTCGTGGAGAGCAAAAAGCTCGACGCCCTGACCGTGGCCAAGACCGCCTCCGAGGAATTCGGCATCCCACTGCTTGATATCAACGCCTTCGACAGCGAAACCTTCCCAGTCAAACTTGTCGACGCCAAACTCATCAGGCGCCACCGTGTCCTGCCGATCTTCAAGCGCGGCAACCGCCTGTTCGTGGCAGTGGCCGACCCAACCAATCTGGCGGCCCTCGACGAAATCAAATTCAATACCGGCCTCCTTCCGGAGCCCTTGCTGGTCGAGGAAGGCAAGCTCGGGAATATCATAGATCGCAACCTCACCCAGCAAGACGGGTCGCTGGCCGATATGGCGACCAGCGAGGGTCTGGAAAACATCGATGTCAGCGGCGATATAGAACCGTCCGCCGAAACCACCGATAACGACATCAACGACAAACCGATCGTCCGCTTCGTCAACAAGATCCTGCTCGACGCCATCAACCGCGGGGCCTCGGACATCCACATCGAGCCCTACGAACGGATTTACCGCGTGCGCTTCCGCACGGATGGCGTCCTTCAAGAGGTGGCATCCCCACCCATCGCGCTGGCCGCGCGGATCGCGGCGCGCGTCAAGATCCTGGCGCGGCTCGATATATCGGAACGGCGTGTCCCACAAGACGGGCGGATGAAGATCCGCGTATCGAAAACCCGCGCGATCGATTTCCGTGTCAGCACCCTGCCTACGCTCTTTGGCGAAAAGGTCGTGCTGCGTCTCCTCGATCCGGCATCGGCGTCACTGGGTGTCGACAAGCTCGGCTTCGAAGCGGAGCAAAAGGCGGTCTATCTCGAGGCGATTGAGCGCCCCTACGGCATGGTGCTCGTCACGGGACCTACCGGCAGCGGTAAAACCGTCACCCTGTACACCGCGCTCAATATTCTGAACACCACGGACCGGAACATCTCGACCGCGGAGGATCCGGTCGAAATCAACCTCGCCGGCATCAATCAGGTCAACATCAATGAGCGCGCGAAACTCACCTTCGCGACCGCGCTGCGCGCCTTTCTGCGTCAGGATCCGGACATCATCATGGTCGGCGAGATCCGTGACCTGGAAACCGCCGAGATCGCCATCAAGGCGGCGCAGACCGGTCACATGGTCATCTCCACCTTGCATACGAACGATGCGCCACAGACCCTGGGGCGGCTTGTCAACATGGGCGTGCCGCCCTTTAATATCGCCTCGGCGGTCAATCTCATCATCGCCCAGCGCCTGGCCCGTCGCTTGTGCGTGCACTGCCGCAAACCCGTGAAGCTCCCCGAGGCTACGCTGCGCCAGGTGGGCTTCCATGAGGCCGACATCCCCGGCCTCAACATCTACGGCCCGGTGGGATGCGATCAATGCAACGGTGGCTATAAGGGCCGGGTGGGCATCTATCAGGTCATGCCGGTGAGCCCGGCCATCGGGCAGATCATTTTGAACGGCGGCAACCCGACCGATATTGCCGTACAGGCCCAAAAAGAGGGGATTTCCGACCTCCGGCAATCAGGCCTCAGAAAAGTACGGGAAGGCATCACGAGCCTCGAGGAAGTGGAACGCGTGACCAACGAATAGCGGCTAAGAGGGTATCTGTCCGGGCATAGCACGCGCCCCCGGGGCCGTAAACACCTCTCATCGGCGACGGCAGCCCACCAGGGTCTGTCGCCCCTCCATAGACGGTCGACAATGACCGCGATGTCCGGAAAACAAATCATCATGAACCCCACTTCCTTCGCGTCCGACCCGGCCACAGCCTACTTGCTCGTCGCAATCATGGGAGCCGTGATCGGCAGCTTCCTCAGCATGCTCGTCTACCGGCTGCCGATCATCCTGAAACGCCAGTGGGATCGTGATTGCCGAGAGGCGCTCGCCCTAGCCCCGCCCGAAACGGCCGAGACCTTCAATATCGCGTGGCCTGCGTCCCATTGCCCGCAATGTCGCGCACCCCTCAAGCTCCGCGACAACATCCCGCTCTTTGGCTTTCTGTTGCTAGGCGGACGGTGTCGCCATTGCCGTGCGCCCATTCCCCGACAATATTTTCTGATCGAGGCGCTGACGACCTTGGCGGCCATCGCAGCGGTCATGCATTTCGGGCCCACGACCCGCGCCGCGGGGGCCTTCCTGCTTGGCGCGGCACTCATCGCGCTTACCTTCATCGATATGCGCGAGCAGATCCTGCCGGACGTCATCACCCTTCCCTTTCTGTGGCTGGGCCTGCTCGTGAACCGGGGCGGCCTGTATGCGTCCCTGGACTCGGCGGTCCTGGGTGCGATCGGGGCCTACCTCTTTCTCTGGGTTGTGTTCCACGCCTTCCGATTGGCGACCGGCAAGGAAGGCATGGGTCAGGGGGACTTCAAGCTGTTCGCGCTCGGCGGGGCGTGGCTCGGCTGGCAGTTACTGCCGCTCGTGCTGCTGTTCGCCTCACTGGCGGGCGCACTGTACGGCGGCGCGCTGATCCTGACGCGGCGGCTGACCCGCTCGACACCCATGCCCTTCGGGCCGTTCCTGTGCGCGGCGATCTGGCTTGCCTTGTTTTATGGTCGGCCGCTCATGACCCTGTATCTGCGCGGCGCGCATGGCTAGCTTCCGCGTGGCGCTGACCGGGGGCGCAGGCGCCGGCAAATCGGCCGCCGCGCAAGTGTTCGCCGAATGCGGCGCACTCGTCGTGGACGCCGATCAGATCGCCCACGAACTCATGGAGCCGGGGCAACCCGCCTGCGCCGCCATCCTCGACGCCTTCGGTCATGACATCGCCGATAGCGAAGGACGCATCCTGCGCGCACGATTGCGCGCACGGGTGTTTGCCGATAGCGCCGCCCGCAAGACCCTTGAGGGCATTCTGCATCCGCCGATCCGCAGACTCATGGAACACCGATCCGAGGGCGCACGGCCCTATGCGGTTCTCGTCATCCCCCTGCTCGCCGAGACCGGGTGCCCGACCTCTATCAACCGCGTCCTCGCCATCGAGACCGATCCCTCACGCCAGCGACAGCGCCTCCAGGATCGGGGCTTGGACCCCGACACCATCGAGCGGCTCCTCGCGATCCAGGCGACGACCACCGCCCGACGCGCCTGCGCCGACGATATCATCGTCAATGACGGTTCACTTGACGCCCTCACAGCCAAGGTGCGGGCGCTCCACAGCCACTATGTCACGCTCGCGAAGGCCCACTGAGGGCCACGGTGGGGGCGCTCACGAACGCCGCGATGACGAGCGCGCGGCATCCCGGTAGGGCGCGGCCGGAAGCGAATAGTACTTCAGCTTCTGATGGACGGAGCGGCGCGTGATTCCCATCTCCCGCGCCATGGCCGTCACGTTTCCGTGGTGGCGCTCAAGGGCGTCCTGCAAGACGCGCGTCTCCATGCTCTGCAGGGCCTGGCGCTTGGCGACGCGCAGGGGTGCGCGACCCGCTAAAGCACCACGTACCGCGGCGCCTTGCGGCCGGTCGCGCAAACCGACGTCATCGACCAGGGATCCCGGCGTAAACAGGAAGGCCCGCTCCAGAACGTTTTCGAGTTCGCGGACGTTGCCCGGCCATGCATACGCCATGACCTGCGCCCAGGCCCGGTCGCTCAAGGACTTCGTGGGGCTGCCGTGGCGCACCGCGAGTACCGCGAGCAGATGATGCACCAGACCCGTCACGTCCTCCGGACGTTCCCGCAGCGGGGGCACGGCTATGGGTACGACGTTCAGTCGATAATAGAGATCGCTACGAAAGAGCCCGACCTCGACCAGGGATCCGATCGGCTTGTTGGCGGCCGCCACGACGCGGACATCGACTTGGCACGCTGCGCGCCCACCGACGCGCTCGAACTCACCCTCCTGCAAGACGCGCAAAAGCTTGGCCTGCGCAAGGAGCGGCAGGCTGTCGATCTCATCCAAAAACAAGGTCCCCTGATGGGCGCGCTCGAAAAGCCCATGATGCAGATTCTGCGCGCCCGTGAAGGCGCCTTTCTCGTGACCGAAGAGCGTCGTCTCGATCAGGTCCTGGGGGACGGCCCCGCAATTGACGGCCAAAAAAGGCCGTGGGGCGCGCGGACTCAAGGCGTGCAGGGCACGCGCTATGATCTCCTTTCCGACCCCAGTCTCGCCGCTGATCAGGACGCTCGAGCGGGTTGGCGCCACAAGCTCGACCGCCTTTAGGATCTCGCGCATGGAGCGCGATTCCGCCACGATCATGGGGGGCTTGCGCGGGCGGCCCGTGGGACTGGCCGGACAGAGGGCGCGCGCCATCCTTTCGGCGACACGTACGCTGATGTCCCTCAGGGCCTGGTGCGACACGATCTCCTTGCCTTCGCTCACATACTCATCGCCCGCTTGCCCCTCGGCCGCTTTCCGATCCGTATAGATGTGGACCTCGCAACAGTTGTCGTGCAGGGCGATGCGTTTTTTCAGCTCGACCTTCGCATAACCGAAACTGCGAGCGGCAATACCCCCGAAAACCGATGCGGTGGTACGGCACAGCTCCGGGGCATCCTGCACGCGCACACCAAAAGGGCAGCGGCGGTTTTCGACGCGCACGACCCCCGGGGGCGCCGGGACGGCGCGGAAGTCACCGCCGATTGCGTTCTTGATATGCACGATGAGCTGCGCGTATTGGTCGTGATCGAGCCTTTCGGGAAGATCCATCTGCTGACGCGCATGGAGCTCGAGGCAACTGCTTGCCGCAAGCCCCAGATACTCGATGGCATCGACGGATCCGCCGCCAGCCTGCCCCGAGAACTTGACGCTTTGCGTAACGAACATTTGAAGAAACGACAGCGGGCTTAGGTCCGCGAGCGGGTCTTTAGTAGTCATGGTGCGAATCCTCGGGGCTGGGGCGTGGACCGCGCATCCTACGGGGGTCCACGCCCTGGAGGAGGCGTAGGCCCCAGTATAAGAGGATCCGCGCGCGAACCCCAATAGGCCTAATGATGACCGCAAGGTCCTCGGCATGTCGGGCAAGACGTCAGCGGGCGCTCAAGCGAGCGTATCGCCGCCTCGCGCCCCCGGGCCATGGTCCCATGAACGGCGGGCGCGGTCGCTATAACGGCACGCAGCTGGCCCGCGCAATGCGGACAGCGAGGTCTCGGGGCGTGCATGGTATGACGCACAGTGAGTCTTTGTTGGCAACGGAGACATCGGTAATCGTAAGTGGGCGCCATGGCCACCTCCAGGGCTGGGGCAAGGCGCCCATACGGACGCCTTGCCCGATTCTTATCAGGCCCAGCGCGCCGGCTGATGACCCTTGACGCCAAAATCGGCGGCCGTGACGTCGGTTCCTTCGCGCCCCCTCTTGTCGCTGCGCGGGGCCCGGAGACGACGGGTCTCCACTTCCCAGATCCAGCCACTGATAGTCACATCCTTGGGGATGAGGGGGTGAGCACGGAAGGTCTCGACCGTCTTCAAGCAGGCCACATCCACATCGTCCATCATGCCTATCCATTTGGCGAATGCACCCTTGGCCAGCGTAAGTTCGGGTAGGGTCGGATCCAATGTCAGTCTATCGGGGTCCACACCTCGCTCCCGCAGGACCTTTTCGAGATCCTGGGCGTTGGCCGACAACATCCCGCACTGGGTATGCTGAACGATCACGATCTCGCGGGTACCGAAGAACTGACAGGTCAACATGGCGGAGCGGATGGCATCGTCGGTGACGATCCCGCCGGCATTACGGAAACAATGCGCATCGCCACCACCAGCGGGCGTATCCACATGAATGCCGAGTGCCTCGTCCACAGGCAGGCGCTCATCCATGCAGGCGAGAACCCACAGTCGACGATTATTGGGACCGTCAGCCCCGTAGCGTCGCCGTTTGGCCCACCTGTCATATGCACCAACTTGCGCCGTCAATTGGTCTTTCAATGTCGCCATGGCTGTATCTCCTTAGATGTGGATGAATGAGCACCAAACGAGACCGTCGAACAGGGCTCGCCCCCCTTGAGAGCGCAAGGACCATGCCACTATCTATTTCCATAGCAATCAATAGGTTAAATAGCGCCACAGGGAAGAGACGCTACACACCTTTCGAGCCAAAACCCACGGCCGCCACGCGCGGGCGCGGGCGCTTGCCATGGGAAGTAAAGGTGCTCACAGGGAACGCCCGTGTCGCTGTTGTCCCGCCGACGGGTCCGCCCGTTCACCACAGAGACGCAGCGCCCATGGTCAGGGCGACCACGGCTGGCTACAATCGCCGAACCTTAGGTGGATCGGGGCGCATGCCCTTCAGACCCCTCGCGAGGACTGTGATTTGGCAATACGACATGCAACGCACGAGACCCAACAGGCGCGGCCCAAGGCCCGGCCCACCATCCGGCTCTTGGCCAAAAACGAGCTCACGATGATGCTGCCGCTCATCGAGATCCTGAATCCGGACACATCGCGGACAGTACTTGGCCTGCGGCTCGCCGAGATGCGAGAGAACGGCTATCGCTGCGCGGGGGCGTTCGTGGACCGCGAATGCGTCGGTGTAGCCGGCCTGTGGTTCGGGACGCGCTTTTGGTGTGGACGCTACGTCGACATCGACAACTTCGTGGTCGACCCGTCGTGGCGTAACCAGGGAATCGGGCAGGCGCTCCTGGACTGGGTGGAGGACTACGCCCGCCAGGAAGGCTGCGAAAAGGCGGTACTCGATGCCTATGTCACCAACGATCGGGCGCACGCCTTCTATATACGGTGCAACTACCGCATCGTGGGCTTCCATTTCGACAAAGACTTGAACGAACCGACGGACGCGAAAAAGAAGGACCGCCCCGGCGCGTCATGACAATCGCTGATGCGAGGGGGATGCGCTAGGGCTGGAAGATAGGGGTGCTTGTAGCGGACGAGCGGGTTAATCGCCGGCAACGACTGGGCGACGGCGGTCCTTGGCAAGCCCGCGGGCACGCTTATCGTCAAGCCGGCGGCGGCGCGAGGCCAGCGTCGGACGGGTCGCGATACGCCGTTCCGGGACCTCGAGCGCCCGTTGTATCCAATGAATCAGCCGCTTACGGGCCTCGCGCCGGTTGCACTCACGGGTCCTGTGGGTATGGGCGTGGATCACAAGGTAACCCTCGCGTGTGATACGCCCGCGCGCCAAATGCAACAGGCGCTCGCGTGCGCCCGCCGGTAGGGACGCGGAACCCGTCACGTGGAAGCGCAGCTGCACGGCCGTGGCGACCTTATTCACATTCTGCCCTCCGGGACCCGGGGAACGCACGAAGCGCTCCTCGATCTCATCCTCGGAAAGCGATAGGCTCGGTGTGATGGCGATCATGGCGCCACGATACGCGCAGCCTCCCAGCCCTTCAATGAAGGGGCGCGGCGTGGGCGAAGATATCCTGCTCTGCGCGCCGAAAGCTTGAAACCGCCGACCTCATCGTCGCACGCCTTTTGCGCAAAGCAAGAATTCCGGCACACCGTCGTGGCGCTTGGGGCTGTCACGCCCCCTCTTTCCCAAAGATGGCGCTGCGCACCGCCACGCCCTGCGCGAGGTGGGCCCACGCCACCCCGAGGTCGGCACGCGTCATGCCCCCCAGGGCATAGACCGGCAAGGAGACCTCCGAAACCCAGTCTCGAAAACGCGTCCAACCAAGCGGGGCGGCACCGGGATGGGTCGCCGTGGCCTTCACGGGCGAGAGCACGGCAAAATCGCAGCCGAGAAGCTCGGCCTGTCGCAATTCCCGCATATCGTGACAGGACGCCCCCACGAGCCCGTCGGCCGGCGCTGGCCGCATGCTAAGCCGTGCGAGCCGCGCCGCCGACAGATGGACGCCATCGGCACACCCAAGCGCTTCCTGAGGGTCGCCGTTCACGACACAGCGGCCACCATGGGGGGCCAGTAGCCGTCTTAGATGGCCCGCGTACTCGCGCAGACGGGGCGCGGCCCACGGCTCACGCAATTGCAGCAGGATCGGCTCGTGACGGGCGGTCTGCATGAGGCGCTCCTCGAACAAGGCCTCACCTAGGCCATCGACATCACTGACCAGATAGAGGGAGGGCAGACGCAATCGCGCCAGGATGGGACGGTCCGCGAGCAGAAAGGGCAGATCTGCAAGCGCATCGATCGGACACCAGCGGATCTCCTGGCCCTCGCGACCCTCTGGTACGCCGTCATAGGTCTCGACGCGCCAGAACGCGAGCTCGAGGCCCGCCGGCGGATTAGCGCGATAATGCGGCAAAAGCGTGCAGACACCTGCCCTAATCCCGAGCTCCTCATGAAGCTCGCGCCTCAAGGCGTCGTGATCCGCCTCGCCGGTGCCGACCTTGCCCCCCGGGAATTCCCAGAGCCCAGCGCCCGCCTTGCCGGCCGGTCGCCGCGCAACCAGCACGCGCCCGCGGTCGTCCCAAAGAAGGCCGGCAACGACCCGCTCAGGTCCGGTAGGATCCGTTGATGCGGACATAGTCATATGAGAAATCGCAGGTGTGGACGCTCGCGCGGCCCACGCCTTGGCCGAGATCCACCGCCACCACGATCTCGTCTCCGGCCAAGGCCTCTTGGCCCATCTCTTCGCGGTAATCGGGATCGACCATGCCCTGGCGGAACACCCGCACGCCGTTCAAATGCACGACCACGCGGTTCGGGTCATCGAGCGCGATGGGTGCGCGCCCCACGGCCATAAGGATGCGGCCCCAATTGGGATCGCTGGCAAAAAGGGCGGTCTTGACGAGCGGAGAGCTAGCGACAGTATCGGCCACCACCCGCGCCTGCGCATCGGAGTGAGCCCCGGAGATGTCGACGCGCACAAACTTGGTTGCGCCCTCACCATCACGGACGATGGCCTGCGCGAGCTCCGCGCAGAGATGCTCCAAGGCGTCGCAGAACGCCGCGAATACCGGGCCCTCGGCGGCCGTGAGGCGCGCGCCCGAGCGACCCGTAGCGAGCACGACCAAGGCGTCGTTCGTGGAGGTATCTCCATCGACAGAAATGGCGTTGAAGGTGGTCTTCACGGCGCGCTCCAGGGCCGCCTGCAGAAGTGGGCGCGGAGCCTCGATATCGGTTGCGACGAAAGACAACATGGTCGCCATATTTGGATGAATCATGCCCGAGCCCTTAGCGATGCCGGCGAGGCGCACCGGCACCCCACCGATATCCACCTCCCGGAAGCCCGCCTTGGGCACCGTGTCGGTGGTCATGATGCCGTGCGCGGCATCCGCCCAGCCCGCCTCGGTGGCCGCGGCCACCGCCGCCGGGATCCCGGCCACCACCGCCGCCACCGGCAGACGCTCGCCTATAACGCCCGTCGAGAACGGCAGGATCTCCTGGGCACTACACCCGATGGCCCGGGCCGCGGCCGCGCAGCAGGCACGCGCATCCTCGAGACCCGCGGCGCCCGTTGCGGCATTCGCGAAACCGGTATTGATGACAAGCGCACGCGGCTCGCAGGTGCGCCAGTGTTCCTTGGCCACGATCACGGGCGCGGCCGCGAAATGGCTCTGCGTGAAGACCGCGGCGGCCGTCGTCCCCGGGGCGCACTGGATGACAACAAGATCACGTCGAGCGGCCTTGCGGATCCCTGCGGCGACGGTCCCTAGGCGCACACCCGCGATCGTGCCAAGCGGCGGCATTGCGCTCACCCCAACAGCCATAATCACTCCTTAGACGAGACGTCCGTGGCACTGCTTGTACTTCTTGCCCGAACCGCACGGACAGGGATCGTTGCGCCCCACCTTGCGCCCGCTGCGTGTAATGGTCTGCACCGCAAGGTCCTCCGCGCCCCCACCGGCAAGGTCGAGGCTCGGGTGTTCGTAGAACGCGGCCCCTTGCTGGCGCCGCTGCTCGTCGATGAAATCGATGTCGCTTTCGTCTTGGATATCCACTTGGGCAATGGTCGTGATCACTTCGTGCTTTATGCGATCCAGCATCTGCGAGAAGAGCTCGAAGGCCTCGCGCTTGTACTCTTGCTGAGGACTCTTTTGCGCGTACCCTCGCAACTGTATCCCTTGACGGAGATGATCCATCGCCGCGAGGTGATCCTTCCATTGCAGATCGAGGACCTGGAGCATGATGGCCTTCTCGAGATGACGCATGGTCTCCGCGCCGATCTCTTCGGCCTTTTCGCGATAACGCTTCTCGGCCTCCTCAACGATCCGTGTGCGCAGCCCCGCCTCATCCAGACTGGTGTCATCCTTCAACCATTGGTCGATCGGCAGATCGAGACGGAGTTCGTGGTCGAGTGTCGTCTTGAGGCCCTCGATGTCCCATTGCTCCTCGAAACTGTCCGGCGGCACATGGTTGCTGATCAGGGCATCAACCACATCGCGGTGAATCGCCGCTACGCTCGCGCTCACATCGTCGGCAACGAGCAGCTTGTTGCGCTGCTCGTAGATCACCTTGCGCTGATCGTTCGCGACATCGTCATACTCGAGGAGCTGCTTTCGGATATCGAAGTTGTGGGCCTCGACCTTACGCTGGGCGTTCTCGATCGCCTTCGTCACCCACGGATGCTCGATGGCGTCGCCCTGCTCCATACCAAGCTTCTCCATGAGACCGGCAATCCGATCCGACCCGAAGATACGCATTAGATTATCCTCGAGGCAAAGATAAAAGCGTGTCTCACCCGGATCACCCTGGCGACCCGAGCGTCCGCGCAGCTGATTGTCGATCCGGCGCGACTCGTGACGCTCGGTCCCGATCACCTTGAGTCCGCCCACCTCGATGACGTGATCGTGCCTTGCCTGCCACTCATCCCGCGCCCGCTTGCGCGCCAATTCGTCGGCATCGGGCGGCAACTCGGCCTCCGGGTTTCCGCCCAGCACGATATCCGTGCCGCGGCCAGCCATGTTGGTGGCGATCGTCACGGCCCCGGCGCGCCCCGCCTGGGCGATGATATGCGCCTCGCGTTCGTGGTGCTTGGCGTTCAATACCTCATGGGGAATGCGCGCCTGTTTCAGCAGGGTCGCAAGGCTCTCGGAACTCTCAATAGAGGCCGTCCCAACCAAAACTGGCTGCCCCCGCTTGTGGGAGTCCTCGACCTCGGAGACGATAGCGGCGTGCTTCTCGGCGGTGGTTCTGTAGACCTGATCTCCTTGATCCTTGCGAATCGCGGCCCGATGGGTTGGGATCACCGTGACCTCGAGGTTATAAATCTCCTGAAACTCAAAGGCCTCGGTGTCGGCCGTGCCGGTCATGCCGGCGAGCTTCTCGTAGAGACGGAAGTAATTCTGGAACGTGATCGACGCGAGCGTCTGGTTTTCGTTCTGGATCTCGACCCGCTCCTTGGCCTCGACGGCCTGATGAAGCCCATCGGACCAACGCCGTCCCGTCATCATGCGACCCGTGAATTCGTCGACGATGACGATCTCGCCATTGGCCACAATGTAATCCACCTCACGGTGGTACAAGGCATGCGCCCTCAACGCGGCGTTCAGGTGATGCAGCAGACCCATGTTCGCCAGGTCGTAGAGGCTTTCTCCTTCGGCGAGCAAGCCGGCTTGCGCCAGCAGGCGCTCGGCCGTCTCATGGCCCTCTTCCGTGAGGTAGACCTGCTTGGCCTTCTCGTCCACTGAATAATCGCCGGGGCCCTCGGTTGTCTCCTGCTTCTTCAGGCCAGGCACTATGGCGTCGATCTTGACGTAAAGATCCGTATTCTCTTCGGTAGGCCCCGAGATGATGAGCGGTGTACGCGCCTCATCGATGAGGATCGAATCCACCTCGTCTACGATGGCGTAATGCAGCGCGCGCTGGACACGCTCGTCGGCACTGAACGCCATATTGTCGCGCAAATAATCGAAACCGAACTCGTTATTTGTGCCATAGGTGATATCGGCGTTATACGCCTCCCGGCGCGCCGGGCCGTCCAACGAGGACACGATAGTCCCCACCGACAGACCCAGGAAACGGTAGAGGCGGCCCATCCATTCCGCATCACGCGCAGCCAGATAGTCGTTCACCGTAACGACGTGGACGCCGGACCCAGGCAGGGCGTTCAGGTAGGCGGCCAAGGTCGCCACAAGGGTTTTGCCCTCGCCCGTGCGCATCTCCGCGATCTTGCCCTCATGGAGGACCATGCCGCCGATCAGCTGAACATCGAAGTGTCGCATGCCAAGCGCACGGCGTGAGCCCTCGCGGACTACCGCAAAGGCCTCGGGCAGTAAGGCATCCAGGGACTCGCCACGGCCGAGCCGCTCGCGGAACACCGCCGTTTGATTGCGCAGCTCATCATCCGAAAGTGCGGCGTAGCGCGGCTCGAGGGCGTTGATGGAACTCACCTTCTGGCGCAGGCGCCGAACCACACGCTCGTTGCGGCTACCGAAGAATCTACTTAGGACGTTCGCGGCCATAACCCTCTGGACGGCTCGGAAAAAGTCGCATTATGGCCGAAAAGGGAGGCTACTTGAACACTTTTTCACTCAATGACGGTCGGCGAGCCGCAGAAAGCCCGCCGGATTGATGGGTGCGCCATGGAGCATCACCTCGAAATGCAGGTGTGGGCCCGTCGAATACCCTGTATCGCCCACGCGCCCGAGGAGTTGGTGCTTGTGGATCACCTCCCCTACATGCACAAAGCGCGCGCTCAGATGGGCATACATGGTCACCTCGCCATGACCAACCGAGATCTTGACCAGGCGCCCAAAACCGCCATCTCGACCCGCGAAGATGACGATGCCGGCGGCCATGGCGCGCACCGGCGTGCCAAGCGGTACGGCGATGTCGATCCCTGGATGAAAACCCGGCCGACCAGTGAAGGGGTCGGGACGCGGACCGAAAGGGGAGGATATCCAACCGCCCCGCACGGGCCAGCCGCGCGGGGTCATGCGCGCCACAACGCGGTGGGCCGCCAGAATCGACGCGAGCACCGCCAGTTGCGCGGAGCGGCGCGTAAACTCGGTCTTCAGCCGCGTCGACAAGGCCTGGAGGGCCGCGATCGTCCATTCGCGCCCAGCCCCCGGCACCACCGCGTCGGTAGAGAAAGCCGCGGGCAACGCCAATGCGTCGACCGGCAGACCGGCGATGGCTCCGAGGCGCGCCGACATCGCGTCGAGCCGGCTCGCGCGGGCCCGCAACCTACCGACCGTAGCGGCAAGACTCGAGAGGTCTATGCGGCTCACGACGGCGAGCTTGCGCACTTGCGCCACGGCGTCGCGCGTCCCCGCGCTCGCCGTCGGGTGGGGGCCGCGCTGGGCGAACAACCAAAAAGCGAGCGCCCCCAAAACCAGCGGTATCAGCCCAAACAAGGTCACAGCCCCCGCCGCGAGCCGCCCGATGCTCAAACTGACAGGGCGGGAGCACGCATCGGCCTCACGCAGAAAAATAATGTTCATAAGGTACGCCGCTTGCGTATGGGGAGCGAAAGCTCTTGCGCCAGAGCGCGCAACTTGGAGATCCGGCGGGGACGCTTCGTGGACGAAACCGGCATGGTGTCCAAGCGCGCATGCGCATGATAGGCGGCGCTGAGCGGAAGGCCCGCTGAACGCACGAGCCGCCGCTCAACAAGCGCCAAGCGGGCGGCGTCACGGTTCAGGGCGCCCAACTCGAACCCCATGATATCGAGGCCGGCAGCGGTATTACGAGTGATCGACGCGAGTTCCACGCGGGCCGCGCCCGCAGCCTGACTTGGCGCCCGCGATGCGGGGACCAAGACCCCAAGGAGCCCATAAACTCCGTATGCAAGCAGCAAGGGAATGACGCCGACACAGATGCCGATCGCGACCCGCCATTGCCGGACGCTCAACCGCCAATGGCGATTCAAGCGGCTGCGGTGGCCCACGATCCTCAACGTCACATTCGCAGGCTTGTCCGCTTTCACATCACTCTCCTCCCATCGCCGCGGTCCGGGTTTACCCCATCACATCGCGGGAATGGCCCTCGCGAAGGAGATGGCTGGACGATCGGTCTCCTCGAACGAGACAATCTCCCAGGCCTCGGCATCCGCAACCAGCGTGCGCAATAGGCGATTATTCAAGGCGTGCCCCGACTTGGAGGCACTAAAGGCCCCTATCAGGGGATGCCCCAAAAGGTAGAGATCCCCGATCGCATCCAATATCTTATGCTTCACGAATTCGTCTTCGTAGCGCAGCCCGTCCTCGTTCAGAATGCGGAAATCATCCATGACGACGGCGTTGTCGAGACCGCCTCCGCGGGCCAGCCCGTTCTGCCGCAGGGCCTCGAGCTGGCGCATGAAACCGAATGTCCGCGCTCGACTGATCTCCTTCACGAACGAGGTCGTGGAGAAATCGATGCAAGCCGTCTGGGTCGAGTTGCGGAAAATGGGATGATCAAAATCTATCGCGAAGGATACCTTGAAGCCGTCCCACGGATCGAAGCGCACCCATTTGTCACCATCCTGAATCTCGATCGTCTTGCGGATGCGAATGAAGCGCTTATGGGCGGCCTGCTCCTCAACCCCCGCCGACTGGATTAAGAAGACAAAAGGCCCCGCGCTACCATCCATAATAGGGACTTCCGGCGCGGTCAGATCCACATAGGCGTTGTCAATTCCGAGCCCGGCAAAAGCCGACATCAGGTGCTCGACCGTTGAGACACGGACTCCGTTATGCTCAAGCGTCGTCGACAAACGGGTGTCGCTGACGTTCTCCGGGCACGCCCGTATTTCCATGAGCTGCGGCGAGTCGACCCTCCGGAAGATAATGCCGCTATCGACCGGGGCCGGACGCAAGGTCAGGTAAACCTTCTCTCCGGTATGTAATCCGACGCCCGTGGCCCGAATCACGTTCTTTAACGTACGTTGCTTTATCATGAGACTTCCGCGCTGTGATGCAGAATAGCACCTTGCTGACCAGGCCGGACCTCCCTGTTCGGCCACCGGGACAAGCCTCGGCTAGTGTCTTAAACAATAAAGACAAAATCCGGATCTGTCCAGGTCGGTGGTCCAAATACGGTCGTATCCGGCCCCTCTGTCCCGACAAACGGACCTAATCGGCCTGACGGCGAAGGAAGGCCGGGATGTCCAGATAGTCCGGCGCCTGGGTGTCGAGCTTTTGCCCGACCCGCCGATTGCGGATCACGGTCGGAGTATCCAGGTCATCGTAGTCGGGGAGCGGGGCGACCCCGCCTCCCGCTGCGCCGCTCTTGGCCACCTTCAGGGCTACGGCCGCCCGCTTCTGCCCGCCGCCAAGGCCGGTCGCGACCACCGTGACACGCATCGCATCCTCCATGGCGGGATCGATCGCGTGACCCATGACCACGGTCGCGTCATCAGACGCAAATTCCTTGATCGTATCGCCGACTTCGGCAAACTCACCCAGAGACATGTCAGCGCTTGCGGTGATATTGACGAGCATGCCGCGGGCACCCGCGATATCCACATCCTCCAGGAGCGGACTCGAGATCGCCGCGCGGGCCGCCTCGCGGGCGCGATCAGAGCCCCGCGCGACCGCCGAACCCATCATCGCCATCCCCATCTCCGACATCACGGTACGGACGTCGGCAAAATCGACGTTGATGTGGCCGGGCTTCGTTATAAGCTCAGCGATCCCCTGGACGGCCCCCTGCAAGACCTGGTTGGCCTTGGCGAAGGCATCAAGCAAGGTCATGTCGCGGCCGACGACTGCAAGCAGCTTCTCGTTCGGGATCGTGATGATCGAATCCACATACTCAGCGAGATCCCGTATCCCCTGCTCGGCAACGGTCATACGCTTTCTGCCCTCGAACGGAAACGGCTTCGTGATCACCGCCACGGTCAGGATGCCCTGGTCTTTCGCCACCTGGGCGACGATAGGCGCCGCGCCCGTGCCGGTCCCTCCACCCATGCCCGCGGTAATGAATATCATATCGGCGCCCGCAATCGCCTCGGCTATGCGCTCCCGGTCCTCCATGGCTGCTTGGCGCCCGACCGAAGGATCGGCACCGGCACCCAGCCCCTTGGTGAGATTGGAACCCAGCTGCAAGATTACGTTGGCTGACGACTTTTTGATCGCCTGCGCGTCCGTATTGGCAACGATGAAATCCACGCCATCGATATTGGAGTTCATCATGTACTCTATGGCGTTACCGCCGCCGCCGCCGACCCCTATGACCTTGATGACGGCCTGTTGGCCGCCCGTCTCCACAATTTCAAACATGGCTCGCTCTCCTATCCTTTGATGGATGTCGCACCGACTTCCGTCCCGATGTCAAAAATTCCCTTGGAACCAACTTTTCATGCGATTCAATATCTCTGAAAAACGCCCCGAGCTCTGACGGCCCGTTGGCGCGAAAACGGCGCTCGCCGTCTGCTTGTGCCCGTACAAAACAAGGCCCACACCGGTCGCAAATATAGGGTTGTGCACCACGCCGCTTAATCCTCCCACGTACTGCGGGACCCCCAGTCGCACCGGCACGTGAAAAACCTCCTCGGCCAACTCAATCATGCCCTCCATCTTCGCGCTCCCTCCGGTCAACACGATCCCCGAACCCAGCAGGTCCATGAAGCCGCTCTTGCGCAAATCATCGGCAATCAGCTCATACAACTCCGTTATGCGTGGTTCGACCACCTCGGCAAGCGTCTGCCGGGATAGCTTTCGCGGCGCACGGTCCCCCACGCCCGGAACCTCCACCACACCATCTTCGACACCTTGCCCAGACGCGCAGGCCCACTGCTTCTTTATGTCTTCGGCGTATTGCGTGGGCGTGCGCAGTGCCACGGCGATGTCGTTTGTCACTTGGTCCCCAGCGATGGGAATCACCGAGGTGTGGCGAATAGCACCCTGCGTAAAGACCGATATGTCGGTCGTGCCACCACCGATATCAACCAGGCACACACCGAGCTCTTTTTCATCCTCGGTCAGGACGGAGATGCTGGATGCCAATTGTTCGAGAATTATGTCCTCCACTTCGAGTCCGCAGCGCCGCACACATTTGACGATATTCTGAGCAGCGCTCACGGCACCGGTCACGATATGAACCTTGGCCTCTAAGCGCACACCAGACATACCAATCGGCTCACGGACCCCCTCCTGGCGATCGATGATGTACTCCTGCGGGAGGATATGGAGGATCTTCTGATCCGCCGGAATCGGTAAGGCACGCGCCGCCTCAAGGACCCGATCGACATCGCCCTGTCCAACCTCCTTCGTCTTTATGGCAACGATTCCATGGGAGTTGACAGAATTTATGTGGCTTCCGGCAATACCTGCGTAAACCGAGTGAATCTGGCAGCCCGCCATGAGCTCGGCCTCTTCGACCGCACGCTGTATTGATTGGACAGTGGACTCGATATTGACGACCACGCCTTTTTTCAGGCCCCGCGACGGCTGGTGGCCAACCCCAATGATCTCAATGGCGCCGCTTGGCCCGACCTCACCTACGATCGCGAGAACCTTGGAGGTTCCGATATCGAGTCCGACCACAAGCCGAGTCTCCCCCTTTTTAGTCATTTTTATCTCCCGCACTCGCCTTCCAGCCTATCGCAAAACCATTTGTGTACCGCAAATCCACCTGGCGGATTTTCACTCGTTCGCTTGCAAGCTGCGGAAACACCGCAACGAAACGCGCGAGTCGGGCGTAAGAATCATGACCCAAGACGAGCCGCGGCCCGCCCTTCAAGGTCGCGCGCCATGTGCCTCGATCGGATAAGGCGAGCGCCGCTATCGTCAAGCCCGCGGGTTTCAAGAGCGCCTCGAAACGTCCATAATGAGCCCACATCACGCTCTCGCTGCCCGCAGGCCCCTTAAACAAGGGCAAGCCCTTCGGCGGCTTGTAATGGTCCACGCGCGCACGCAGGCCCTGTGCATCGATCCACCCGCCGCGCGCCCACTGCGCCGCAAGATGCAGGCGCCTCACATGGATGACAAGGGTCCTTGGAAAGCGTCGCTCGACACGCACCGAGCCGACCCATGGGACTGTCTTCACGGCGGCCCCTACCTGATCGAGCGGTAAGGTATAAAAGTCCTGGTACAGAAAGGGTCGGATGGCGGCCACGAGAAGGGGCTGCGGGATATGACCGAGATGGCCCACGACACGCACGGACCGGACCGGAAACCTCCCAGGCGCGAGCAAGGCATGGAGTCCCCACGCCGCCATCGACGCCGATAACGCGAAGACCACGATGCGCAAGTGGCGCCGGTCGAGCCTCCGAAAGCGGCCATACCAACGTGATGTTCGCCGATCACGAGTCGGCCGTACCCTCACATCTGCGCCGACACTCACGGGCGATCCTCCAAAGTTTGCGAAAGTATCTCGAGCACCAAGTCCTCGAAGGACAAGCCCGCGGCGCGGGCAGCCATTGGCACGAGACTGTGATCCGTCATGCCCGGAACTGTGTTGAGTTCCAGCACGTAAAATCGACCGGCGCTGTCTGCCATGATGTCCACCCGACCCCAGCCGCGCGCACCGAGCACCTTGAAGGTTTCCAGGGCAAGGCCCTGCATCGCGAGCTCGCGCTCTGCCGTCAAGCCCGCCGGACAGTGATAGCGCGTCGTGTTCAACAGATACTTCGCCTCATAGTCATAGAAATCATGCGGCGTCTCCAGCCTTATGACGGGAAGCGCTCGATGTCCGAGAATCGCGCAGGTGTACTCGGGGCCGACGATGCAGGCCTCGGCCAGCACCGGACCAAAGGCGCGCGCCTTGTGAAACGCCTCGGCAAGGGCGGTGGCGTGCGCCACTCGGCTTACGCCGATGCTCGACCCCTCGGAAACGGGTTTCAGGATAAGTGGAAATCCAAGCGTTCCCGCGGATGCGAGATCGGCCTCGACATCGATCACGTGATAATCCGGCGTCGAGATGGAAGACGCCCGGAACAGCGCCTTGGTCGCCACCTTATCCATGGCGAGCGCCGAGGCGGCGACACCGCTGCCCGTGTACGGTATACCCATGACCTCGAGCAGACCCTGCACGCATCCGTCTTCACCCAAGCGCCCATGAAGCGCGATGAAAGCGCGATCGTAACCTTCGGCAAGCCGCGCCGGCAGATCGCGCCCGACATCCACCCCATGAGCATCCACGCCGCGCGCGCGCAACGCGGCATGGACCGCGACGCCGCTCTTCAGCGAGATCTCGCGCTCGGACGAGACCCCTCCGTACAAGACCGCGACCTTCCCGTAAGGGCTCATACAGGGTCTCCCACGATCTTCACCTCGGGCTCCAGCCACACACCCATGCGTTCCTGAACCTCCGCCTGAACTCGAAGGATCAGACGCTCGATTTCGGAGGCCGTGGCCGCGGCATCGTTGATGATGAAATTGGCGTGACGCTCGGACACCACCGCGCCCCCTTCGCGTAGCCCTTTGAGGCCCGCCTCCTCGATCAATCGACCGGCGTGGTCGCCAGGTGGATTGCGGAAGACGGATCCGGCATTCGCGGTCTGCATGGGCTGGGTTCGATTGCGCACCGCCAGATGCTCGCGGATACGTGCCATTCCGAGGGATGGATCACCGGGGGGCAACTCGAACAGGGCGCTTACAAACCATTCCTCACGGAGAGACCTGACCCTCCGATAACCGATCTCGAAATCGCCGCGGGCGCGCACATGCCGTTCACCGGCCCGATCGACCGTCTCGACCGACACCACTTGCTCCCATATCTCGCAGCCCGCGGCGCCCGCATTCATCGCGAGGGCTCCGCCGACCGTGCCCGGTATGCCCGCCAGAAACTCGAGACCTGTGTATCCGGATTGGACGGAGAAGCGCGCAAGCTTGGCAAGCGGTATACCGGCCTCGGCGCGTATGGCCTTGCCCGCAAACGTAAGCCCCCCAAGACCGCCCGCCGTGATCACGACCAAGCCCCGAATGCCGGCGTCGCGAACAAGCGTGTTGCTCCCAAGCCCAAGCCACAGAAGCGGTAACGCGGGATACGCGGCCAGGAGGGCCGCCAAAGCGGACACCGTGGACGGCACGCACAGCACATCGGCAGGCCCCCCCACGCGCCATGTCGTATGCGGCGCGAGTGACTCGCCATGACGCACGACATCATTCCGGACTGGGCTTGGGCAAATCATGGCGCCCCCTTCAGTGCCTCTGGCAAGGCCAGGGCCGCCTGGCCGATATTGCCGGCGCCTAGAGTCAAGACCAGATCATTGGCGCCCACGACCGGGGCCAGGATGCGCGGAAGGTCCGCCAGACTCCCAACGAATACGGGGTGGCGTCCGCGCGCCCGGATGGACCGGCACAGGGCACGGCCATCGGCGCCGCTCATCGGGGGTTCGCCGGCACTATAGACCTCAGTCACGAAGAGATGTTCGATCTCCGACAGGGCAGCAGCGAAATCCTCGAGCAGATCGTGCGTCCTCGTGTAACGGTGGGGCTGAAAGACCACCACCAGGCGGCGGTCGGGCCAACCTTCGCGCGCCGCTTCCAAAGTCGCCGCGATCTCCCGGGGATGGTGCGCGTAATCGTCCACGAACAGGACATCGCCACCCTTGACTGGACTTAGGGCGTTGATCTGGAAGCGACGCCCTATCCCCGCGAACGCTTGAAGACCTTGAGCGATATCTTCACGCTTAGCCCCCAATTCATGGCCTACGGCGATCGCCGCAAGGGCGTTCAGCACGTTATGGCGGCCAGGGTGACACATCGACGTTTCAAGCCACGACTCCTCGCCACAATAGGCGACCGCGAAGCGCATGTTCTGACCATCCTGCACGATATGGTGGGCACGCATCTGCGCGTCGTCGCTCACGCCATAGGTCAAAACGGGCTTATGGATATCTGGCAATAGTTCGCGAACGACGGGATCGTCTATGCAGACGATTGCCAGTCCATAGAAAGGCAAGTTATGCAGGAACGCCAAGAAGGCCTGCTTGAGACGCTGGAAGTCCCCGCCATAGGTAGCCATGTGGTCCGAGTCGATATTCGTAACGATGGCGATCAAGGGCTGGAGATGCAGGAACGACGCGTCGCTTTCGTCAGCCTCCGCGACGAGATAGCGACCGCGTCCGAGACGCGCGTGACTGCCGATACTATTCAAACGGCCGCCTATGACGAAGGTGGGGTCGAGTCCTGCCTGACCCAGGACGCTGGCCACGAGACTCGTGGTGGTGGTCTTGCCGTGAGTCCCCGCGACCGCCACCCCCTGCTGGAGGCGCATCAGTTCACCCAACATCTCGGCACGTGGAATGACGGGGATCTTGGCGGCGCGCGCCGCCGCCACCTCGGGATTTTCTGACGCTATCGCCGAAGAAACGACGACGACATCCTGGGCGCGCACAAGGCTTGGGTCATGACCGATATGGACACGTATCCCCAAACCCTCGAGACGACGGGTATTCGCGCTTTCGGCCGCATCCGATCCGGACACCTCGAATTTGAGGTTATGAAGAACCTCGGCGATACCACACATACCGGCGCCGCCTATGCCCACAAAATGGATACGATGGACGTTATGCATACGCCGCCTCCAGACACGCCGCGACAATCCGTTCCGTGGCATCGGGCATGGCGCATGATCGATCG
>JAKAXK010000118.1 GCA_021827145.1 Pseudomonadota bacterium | reverse complement strand
CAAACAGAGCGCCGTCAACCATTTTTTCATTGCTTGAAGCCCGCCTCGTTGCTTATCCGAGAATACGCGTAATGTCGTTATAGAAGGCAAGCATCATGAGACCTACAAGCAAGGTCACGCCGACACGCTGTCCCCATCCGATCGCTTGCTCCGAGATCGGCCCTCCCTTGACCCACTCGAGCAGATAGAAGAAGACGTGGCCCCCGTCGAGGACAGGCACGGGCATCAAGTTCAGGACCCCGAGACTGATACTGACTACCCCGAGAAACATCAAAAAGCTCGAGAAACCCACCTGCACCGAATAACCGGCATACCGCGCAATCGTGATAGGCCCGCTAATGCTCTTTGGCGAGACCTGGAGCAACACCATCTTCCCCAACATCTCGACCGTCAGGCGGCTCATGAGCCACGTATCCGTCAAAGCCGCCCGTAGCGCCGTCACAGGCCCGAATCGAACCTTGACACGCATCCCCGGCGGTAAACTGGGAACACGGATGCCAGCGCCGATCTGGCCGATATTTCGGGTTCCCACCTTAACGGCTTTTGGCGTGATGATCAATTGCCGTTTTTGTCCGTGCCTGCGGACAGAAAAGTGCAAGGGCTCTCCTGGATGGCGGCGGATGACGTGTGCCACCTGTGTCCAGTCCTTCATCGGCTGCCCATTGATGCGCGTCACGAGATCGCCGACCTCGAGGCCGGCCTGGCCCGCCGGATCGTTCGCCGTGACCTCCGAGATGCGCGGTGTGAGCTTAGGCTGCCAGCCATAGATACCGAGTACGGCACTCAAATGGCCTTTGCTCAGGGCCCGTGCGTGGACGCCTTCGAGATTGAGCGTCACGGTCCGCCGAACGCCTGCTTTCGTCAGCACCTGCATATGCACTCGGGCGTGCTCCAGGGCCTCCTGGAAGAGATACAGCCGGTCCTGACCCAGGCTCTGCACGCGCCGACCGTTGATGCGTGTGATGAGGTCCCCCGCCTGCAGACCGGCTGCCTGCGCGGGCGAATGCGCCGCCACCTTGCCGATAATGGGCTTGAGACCGGGTATGCCGGTCATGAACACCACCCAATAGGCCAGGATCGCAAACAGAAAGTTGAAGCCCGGACCCGCGAGCACGATCAAGATCCGCTTCCAGACAGGCTGACGATTGAACGCGCGATGCCGCTCGGCGGCCGGGACTTCGCCCTCGTTCTCGTCGAGCATCTTCACGTAGCCACCCAAAGGCACCGCCGCGAGCACATACTCGGTCGCGTCAGGCCCTGCCCGGCGAAGGATGAGCGGCTTACCAAAACCTATCGAAAACCGCAGGACCTTCACACCCAGCCCACGGGCCACGATGTAGTGTCCGAACTCATGCACCGCGATCAGGACACCGATCGCGAGCACATAACCGAGCACGCTGTATCCGATCTCCGTTAACACGCCCAAACCCCCTTCGCGCCTTGCGCGATCACGGCCTCGCGCGCAGCGTCGCGCGCGCGCCTATCTTCCTCAAGTATGGCCTCGAGGCTCTCTACCGCCACCACGGGCCGCATGGCCAGCACGGACTCTATCACCGTGGGGATGGCGGCAAATGGAAGTGTGCGCGCCAGAAACGCCTCCACGGCGACCTCGTTCGCGGCATTCAACACGGTCGGGGCACTGCCGCCAGCGATCGCCGCAGCCCGCGCCAGCCCAAGGCAAGGGAAGCGCGCCTCATCGGGCTCCTCGAAATCCAGCCTGCCGACGGAAGCCAGATCGAGCCGCGCCACGCCCGCCTCGATGCGGTCCGGAAACCCCAAGGCATGCGCGATCGGGGTGCGCATATCCGGATTCCCGAGTTGGGCCAACACCGACCCATCGACATATTCGACAAGCGAATGGATCACGCTTTGCGGGTGAATCACGACATCGACCTGCTCGGGCCTCGCCTCGAACAGGCGACAGGCCTCGATCAACTCCAGCCCCTTGTTCATCAACGTGGCCGAATCGACGGAAATCTTGCGTCCCATACTCCAGCGGGGATGCGCGCACGCCTGCTCCGGCGTCACGCGCGCGAATTCGCTGGCCGGGGTATTACGAAACGGGCCACCGGAACAGGTGAGTAGGATGCGCCGCACCCCAGACTGGACAAGGCCCGGCCGGCCTGGGGGCAGACATTGAAAAACGGCATTGTGTTCGCTGTCGAGCGGCAGCAACTCCGCACCGCTCTCACGCGCCAGCGCCAACAGCAGGTGGCCCGACATGACGAGCGGCTCCTTATTGGCAAACAGCACGCGCTTACCGGCCGCCACCGCCGCCCAGGCCGATTTGAGTCCGGCGGCCCCGACGATACCGCAGACCACGGTCGTCACCCGCGGATCGCACACGGCGCGTTCGAGCGCCTCGGGACCCGACCAGACTTCCGTGCCCTCGGCGGCGAGCGACCGGGCCAGCGCCTCCGCCGCCTCCGGCGCGTGCGTGACCGCGATGGCGGGCCTCCATGTGCGACACAGCGCCCCCAACTCCTCGATGCGCTGATAGGCGGAGAGCGCCACCACCTCGAAGCGATCCGGGTGCAAGGCAACGACCTTCAGGGTGCTCACGCCGATCGAACCCGTGGCCCCAAGCACCGCCAGCCCCTGCCGACCCTCCGGCCCGACCTGATCCGCTTCCCGCTTCATCGAAGAACCCCCAGATCACGCATGGTCCACACAAAGAGCGGCACCGCCGCCGTCAAGGCATCGATGCGATCGAGGACACCGCCATGACCGGGTAACCAGCGACCCGAATCCTTGACCGCCGCCAATCGCTTGGCCTTGCTCTCGAGCAGATCACCTACGATCGACAGCATGGCGACCGCCCCTCCCAGAAGGACCCCGTCGCCTGGACCGAGCGGCGGCAGGGCCAGCCACCAGGCGCCCGCGGCCCCGATCAACGCCGCCCCCGCCACACCGCCCAACGCCCCTTCCACCGTCTTGCCGGGGCTTACGAGCGGCGCTAGCTTGCGGCGACCAAAGGCGCGGCCGGCAAAGTAGGCGACACTGTCGGCCGCCCACACCATGGCAAGCAGCCAGATCAGCAATCCAGGATGCGAGGGGTCCTGCGTTTTCAGGGCCAGGCACCCGCGCCACGCCGGCACGAGCACGAGCAGACCCGCCAACCATCGGAGCGTCGCCGGCTGCCACAAAGGGCTCGCGCGGTCACGAAATACGAACACCTCACCTGCCGCCCAAGTCCACCACACGAGCGCCGCCGCCACGATCACCACAAGCGGCAAGGCGAGGCTCGCCACCCCGACGATCGCCGTCACGGCCACGTAGGCGAGCCCCGTCGCCCTTCCCGGGCGCACCAGCGACGACCACTCGAAGGCCGCCAGCAGCGTCACGGCGCCCAACAGCACAGCGACACCGAGGGTATTCAAAAAGATGAGCCCCGCCAGCAGCAAGGAGCCCGCGACGAGCGCCGTCAGCAGGCGCTCTTTAAGCACGCCACGCCGCCTCGACTTGATCTCCCGTGCGTCCGAAGCGCCGCTGCCGCCCGGCGAACGATTCCAGGGCGAGATCGAACTGTTTGCGATCGAAGTCCGGCCACAGCGCGGGAGTAAAATAGAGCTCCGTGTAGGCCAATTGCCACAAAAGGAAGTTGCTGATCCTTTGCTCGCCACCCGTGCGGATAAAGAGATCGGGTTCCGGAACATCGGCCATACTGAGATAAGGCGCCAGGGTGTCGGGGGTGATAGCGCCGGGCTCGAGCCTTCCGGCGCGCACCTCCTCGGCGACCCGCGCACAGGCCTGCGCGACATCCCATCGCCCGCCATAGTTGGCGGCTATGGTGAGACGCAGCCGCTTGTTGTGGCAGGTCAGGGCCTCAGCGTCGCGTACGCGCTGCACGATCTCGGGCCCGAAGGCGCCGATATCGCCGATGGCACGAAACTGGATATCGTTGTCATGAAGTTTCGCGATCTCGCGATCAAGCGCAAACAAGAACAACTGGCGCAGGAGGCGCACCTCGAGCCGCGGCCGCCGCCAGTTCTCGCTGCTGAAGGCAAACAGCGTGACCGCCCGGATGCCCTTCTCGGCGCAGGCCGCCACGAGCTCCCGGACCATCTCGACACCCTTGCGATGCCCCTGAATACGGGCTTGGCCGCGCGCTTTAGCCCAACGCCCATTGCCGTCCATGATCACCGCGACATGTAAGGGAAGACCGCCTTCCATAGAACCCTGATCCGTCGTCGTCATAGCGCGATTATAGGCGCATAAGCGCGCCCCAGGTTAGATCTCCAGGATATCCCGTTCCTTCGCGCCGACCAACTTGTCGATCTCCGCGATGAATTGATCCGTGGTCTTTTGGACTGATTCGACCAGACGCTTCTCCTCGTCTTCGGAGAGCAGCTTTTTCTTGACCTGGTCCTTCAGATGATTGTTCGTGTCGCGCCGAATGTTCCGGACCGCAACCTTGGCATTCTCGCCTTCACTGCGGGCCACCTTGCCCAGCTCCCGACGCCGCTCCTCGGTCAAGGACGGCATGGGGATACGAATCGTCATACCGGTCGTCACGGGATTGAAGCCGAGCCCCGACTCCATGATCGCGCGCTCGATGGCGGCAACCACGCCCTTCTCCCAGGGATTCACAACGAGGTTACGGGCATCGGCCACCGTGACATTGGCGACCTTGGAGAGCGCCGTCTTGGTGCCGTAGTAGTCGACCATGATGTGGTCCAGAAGCGCGGTATTGGCCCGTCCCGTACGGATGCGACCCAACTCCGCCTTCAAGGCCTCGAGAGACTTGGCCATGCGCGCCTGAACGTCTTTTTTCAGGTCCTCACTCACACTGCGCTCCTTCTTCTACTAAAGTCCCTTCTTCGGCCCCCGCCAGGATACGCGCGAGCGCCCCGGGCGACGTCATGTCAAAGACCCGCAAGGGGACACGATATTCCCGCAAAAGCGCGATCGCCGTCGCGTCCATGACCCCAAGCCTGCGCTGCAAGACGTCATCATAACTGAGCCGTCGGAAACGTACGGCGGCAGGATCCCGCTTCGGGTCGGCCGAGTACACGCCATCGACCTTGGTGGCCTTCAGCATGATGTCCGCCCGCATCTCCAGCGCCCGCAGGCTTGCCGCCGTATCTGTCGTAAAAAACGGATTGCCGGTCCCGGCCGCGAATATGACGACCTCACCCCTATCCAAGCAGGCCAGCGCCTGGCGCCGGTCAAAGGCTGGCACCGCCGTGCCCACCGGCAGTGCCGACTGAATATGCGCCGCCACACCGCGGGCCCGCAGGGCCTCGCCCAAGGCCAGCGCATTCATGACCGTCGCGAGCATACCCATGAGGTCGGCCTCCGCCCGGTCCATATCCCGCGCCGAACTCGACACGCCGCGGAAGATATTGCCGCCGCCCACCACGATCGCAAGTCCGGTGCCGTCAGAGGCCTCGGCCACGGCATCGGCCATCGCCTTCAGCACTTCCGGGTCGATACCGTAGCCGGCTGAACCCATCAGCGCCTCGCCGCTCAGTTTTAAGAGCACGCGCCGGTAACGCGCCATAGATCAGCTTCCCTTCACCTGAGACATGACTTCCGAGGCAAAGTTGCTGACCTCACGCTCGATCCCTTCGCCAACCTCGAGGCGGTAGAAGCGCTTTACATCGGCGCCCGAGCGTTTCAGGTAGGTAGCGACCGTGATCTCGGGATCCTTGACGAAGGGCTGGCCGACCAGAGTGCTGTCCTCCAAGTACTTCCGAACCTTGCCCATGACCATCTTCTCTATGATCTCGGCGGGTTTTCCAGACTCCGCGGCCTGCGCGACATAGATCGCCTTTTCACGCGCCACGACATCCGCGGGGACCTCGTCCGCCCGTGTATAAGCGGGCTTGCTGGCCGCGACATGCATGGCGAGATCGCGCGCCACGCCCGCATCTCCCTGCGTGAGCGCCACCAGCACACCGATGCGCCGCCCATGGACATAATGCCCGAGCACACCGCCTTCGGCCTCGAGCCGCGCGAAGCGGCGCACGGCCATGTTTTCCCCGAACTGGGCCACGAGCGCCGCGCGCGCCTCGGCCACCGTGCCGCCACCCGGATATGCCAAGGTCAGCAAGGCCTCCAGATCGGCGGGGTTCTTGTCCGCCACGAGCGCTGCGAGCGCCTCGGCGAAGGCCACGAAACGCTCCTCCTTGGCCACGAAATCGGTCTCGCTATTGACCTCCACCAGCGCGCCCACCCGGCCGTCGGCGTCCACATGGGCCGCAATCACCCCTTCCGCCGCCACGCGGTGGGCCTTCTTGTCCACCTTGGCGCCGGCCTTCTTACGAAGCAGGTCGATCGCCGCCTCCATATTGCCGTCGGTCTCGGTGAGCGCCGTCTTGCACTCCATCATGCCCAATCCGGTCCGCTCGCGAAGTTCCTTCACTTGTGCTGCTGAAATCGCCATCTCTCATCCTCACACGCACGCAAAAGGGGGCTTTGCCCCCCTTTGCCTATCAATATCCGCCCATCCGACTTCAGGACCGGCCGCGGCCACCGCGGGCGGGTTTAGCACCCGCCCCTTCGCGACCCTTGGGTCGAGCCTTGCGCGTATCCGTGGCGGCGGGGCTCGGCGCAGCGCCCTCGGTCTCCCCTTCAGCCTCGCCCACATAGCCGTCATAAGGGCTCGCGGCCTTCTTACGAGGGGCCGTACGCGCGGCCGGATCTTCCTTCACTTCAACGAACTCTTCGTCACCGGAAGCGGCCACCGTCGTCACGGTGTCTCGGACTTCG
>JAKAXK010000117.1 GCA_021827145.1 Pseudomonadota bacterium | reverse complement strand
GATAGACCTGCTGGGAATTGCTCGGGCCGCTTGGGTCGATATCGTGACCGGACGCAAGGCCCAGGGCGCGAGCACGATCACCATGCAGGTCGCGCGCAATTACTTTCTGAGCCCGCACAAGACCTTCACGCGCAAGATCAAAGAGGTCCTGCTGTCGTTCAAGATCGCGCGCGAACTGACCAAGAACCAGATCCTCACGCTCTATCTGAACAAGATCTTTCTCGGAAACCACGCCTATGGCTTCGAGGCCGCTGCCCACGTCTATTACGGGAAACCCCTCGAAAAACTCGATGTCGCACAGCTCGCGATGCTCGCCGGGCTCCCGCAGGCCCCCTCCCTGGACAATCCGATAGACCACCCGCATAACGCCCGGGCCCGTCGCCACTATGTACTCGGTCGCATGCTGGCCCTGGGCGACATCACCCAGGCGCAGTATGCGCAGGCCGACGCATCACCCGTCGCCGCGCGACTCCATATGATCCACTACCATGTGCACGCACCCTACGTGGCCGAGATGGTGCGCGAATACATGGTCAAGCACTTCGGGAAAAAAAAGACCTACGACGGCGGCTATCGTGTTTACACCACGATCGGGGCGCGCGAACAGAAGGCCGCCGACCAGGCAATCGTAGACGGACTGATCGCCTATAACCACCGTCACGGCTATTACGGGCCGACCGCGACCGTGGCCATCGATACACAAACCCCCCCAGACCGCCTGAACCGCGACCTGCACCACTACACGACCGTCGGCGGCCTCATTCCGGCCATTGTCACGGCCGTCAACGACCATTCCGTGCAGGCCTACGACCTGGACCGGCGCAGCGTACGGATCGGGTGGCCGGGCCTGTCGTGGGCCGCGCCTTTCGTCAACGTCGACACCGAGGGGCCCGCTCCCAAGCAGGCGAGCGACATCCTGAAGGTGGGCGACGTCATCTACCTGCAACACGTAGCAGCTGGGCAATGGGCCTTGGCGCAGATCCCGAAGCCTTATGCGGCACTTGTCTCCTTACGCCCCAAGGACGGCTCGGTGGCAGCACTCGTGGGCGGCTTCGACTTCTACCACGACAACTTCAACAACGTCACGCAGGCCTATCGTCAGCCGGGTTCGAGTTTCAAGCCCTTTGTGTACTCGGCGGCCATTGCCAAAGGCTATACGGCGGCGAGCCTCTTTAGCGGTGCGCCCATCGTGGCCTTGAGCGGTGCCCACGGCGAGCTGTGGAGGCCACACAACTTTTCAGAGCACTTCCACGGCCTCACGCGTATGCGGGTGGGGCTCGCTCAGTCGATCAACCTCGTGTCGATCCGCATCCTGCGCGCCATCGGAATAGGCTACGCGATACGCTACGCGCAACGCTTCGGATTCCCCGCCTCTCAGCTCCCGCATAGCCTCTCTCTAGTCCTCGGTAGCGCCACGCTGACACCGCTCGAGATGGCGCGCGGCTATGCGGTGTTCGCAAACGGCGGCTTCAGGGTACGGCCCTACTTCATCCGCAAGATCGTAGACGAGCGCGGCAAGACCATATGGCGCGCCAAGCCCCTGGTCGTTCCGCCTTCATCGGATATGGCGGCGCCCATCATCGGGACACCCCATTTTGCAGTGCAGGCCATCAGCCCGCAGAACGCCTACATCATGACCAGCATGATGCAAAGCGTGATCCGCTCGGGCACCGGGCAGCTGGCACTCTCGCTCAAACGCGTGGATCTGGCGGGCAAGACCGGGACATCGAACCACGAGCGTAATGCGTGGTTCTCGGGCTTCAGTCCCACCCTGGAGACCACCGTCTGGATGGGCTATCCGGTACCGAAGTCGCTCGGCCACTACGAGGTGGGCGCGCATGCCGCGCTCCCCATCTGGGTCCAATATATGGGCGCGGCGCTGGCGGGGACGCCGGATACCCCGTTCCTAAAGCCGCGCGGTATTGTGACCGCTACCATCAATCGGGACACCGGTCTGCCCTGCAGCAAGACAAATCCGGCCGCCATGCGTGAATACTTCATCAAAGGGACGGTCCCCAAGAAAGGCGGGCAGCACGGCCACTCGACGGGACCCGAACCCAACCAAAGCGTCCGTAGTAGCGGGCTTTTTTGAGATGGGACGCCGTGCGCGGAGCACCAACCCACGCGGCCGGGCGGTGGCGGTGGCGCGTCAAAAAATCGTGATCGAGGCGGCCCGGATCATGGCCGAAGAAGGCGTCCGCGACTTCCAGAGCGCGAAGCGCAAGGCTGCCCACCGGCTCAGTCTGCCCGAGGACAAGAACTGGCCGGGTAACGCCGAGATCGAGGCAGCATTGAAGCAACACCTTGAGCTGTTTCAGAAAGACACGCAGGCGATCGTGCGCAGGCTGCGTGCCACCGCCCTGGAGGCCATGACGCTGCTGCGCGAGTTTTCACCGAGACTCGTGGGTGAGGTCTTGAGCGGTGCGATCACGCGCTTTCCCGAGATCCAGCTCCACCTGGCCGCCACCGCGCCCGAAGAGGTGGGCCTGTTCCTGGATAGCCACGGAATCCCTTTCGCGATGGAAGAGCGGCGGCTGCGGTATAACGACGACCGCACCGTAGCCGTCCCGGTGTTTCGGTTCGTCGCGGGTGATACCCCCTTCACCCTCTATGTCTTCAGTCCTGAGGCCGTCCGTGAATTGCCGGTCTCGCCGGTGGATGGCCATCCCATGCACAGGGCCAGCACACGGGAAGTCGAGGCACTGCTCGGGCCGTGATGCGTCACGAACCGCGACGAGTCTTGCGCCGCGCCGCTGCGCCTCTGATAAGATGCCGCTACTCCTGACAGGATCACGATGTGAAATACACGCTAGCCACTCTCCTCCAAGACACCGTGTCGGCCCTCGTAGCAGAGGGACGTCTTCCCACCGGCCTGCCGGCCCCGGAAGTCGCGCGCCCGCGTCAGGGGGGGCATGGCGACTTTTCGACCAATTTCGCGCTCACGGCCGCCAAGGCGGCGGGACGCCCGCCACGGGTCCTGGCGGAGGAACTCAAGTCCGCGCTCGGCACATCGCCCCTGATCGAACGCATCGAAATCGCCGGGCCCGGTTTCTTGAACGTCTTCGTGGCCGAATCGGCGTTCCATGACATCACACGCGCCATCCTGCGCGAGCGGGCGAACTACGGGCGGCTTGCGGCGCGCCCCGGTAAGATCCTCCTCGAATTCGTGTCCGCCAACCCCAACGGACCGCTTCATGTCGGGCATGGCCGCGGCGCGGCCTATGGCGACTCGCTCGGCCGCCTGCTCACCTGCGCAGGCTACAACGTCGAGCGTGAGTACTACGTGAACGACGCCGGACGGCAGATGGACATCCTCGCCCTGAGCGTCTGGCTGCGCTACATGGAGGTGGGGGGCGCGGAGATCACCTTCCCGGAGACGGGTTATCGCGGCCACTATGTGGTCGACATCGCGCGCGCGCTTCGCGCGACCGCGGGGGACAGCCTGCAACATCCAGTGGCCAATATCCTGATCGCGAATCCCGATGTCGACGCCGACGCGCTCATGGATGCCTGGATTGCGCGTCTGAAAGAGGCCCTGGGGGCGCACTACCGGACCGTGCACAGCTTCGGTCTGGATGCCATGCAGGCCGATATCAAGGACGATCTGGCGGCGTTCGGTGTGCGCTATGACCGCTGGTACTCGGAGCGGAGTCTCATGGAACGCGGGGCCGTGGATCGCGCCCTGGCGCTTCTGCGATCGAGCGATAACCTCTACGAGAAGGGTGGCGCCTTATGGTTTCGGGCCACGCGTTACGGTGATGAGAAGGACCGGGTGGTCGTGCGGGAAAACGGCGCGACGACCTATTTCGCATCGGATATCGCCTACCATCTCGAGAAATGCGATCGCGGCTTTACAACGCTGATCGATATCTGGGGTGCCGACCACCATGGCTATGTGCCGCGCGTCAAAGGAGCGCTGGCCGCGCTCGGCCAAGATCCGGAACGCCTACAAGTCCTGCTCGTGCAGTTCGCGATCCTCTATCGGGGCGGACAGCGCGCCCAAATGTCCACGCGTAGCGGCGAGTTCGTCACGCTGCGAGAGCTGCGCGCCGAAGTCGGCAATGATGCCGCGCGCTTTTTCTATGTGCTCCGCAAAAGTGAGCAGCACATGGACTTCGACCTCGATCTCGCCAAATCGCAGTCCAACGACAACCCCGTGTATTACATACAGTATGCCCACGCGCGGGTCTGCAGCGTGTTTCGTCAGCTGGACGAGCGCGGGCTTCCGCAGCCGGACCTCGTCTCCGCGGACCTCACGCTCCTCGATGCGCCCGAAGAACGCGTGCTTGAACGGACCCTCGGTCGCTTCGCGGAGGTCATTGAGGAGGCGGCACGCGACCGCGAGCCCCACCAGATCGCCTACTATCTGCGCGAACTGGCGGGCGGCTTGCACGCCTACTACAACGCACAGGCCTTCCTGAGCGTCGATGCACCACTGCGCGATGGGCGTCTCGCCTTGATCGCCGCCGCGCGCCAGGTTCTCGCCAACGGGCTTGCGCTGCTCGGCGTAAGCGCCCCCGAGAGCATGTAAATGGCCGAGAGACGCAGGCGGCCGGTGCCGCAACCAGGCGACGCCAGGCCCTGGATCGTCGGGGCCGTCACCCTCATCATTGGCCTCGCGCTGGGCATGCTGGTTACGCACCACAAGGCGAAGGCCCCCGAAAAGCGTACCGCCGCACCACATGTGCAGCTCGCACCCGTGCCCGCCCCGAAGCCGCCCGCGGCGCCCAAACCCAAGGGGCCCGCCCCCGGCCTGCCAGCCGCGACCCAATTCGACTTCTACACCATCCTCCCGGCGATGCGCGGCCAGCCCCAAAAGATACGCCGGACCCCGCCCGCCCCCGCGGCGGCGGGCGCGGGCCCCGCGAGGAATCCCACGACCAATCAGCCACGCGTCGTGAATGGCCATTTCCTGCTGCAGGCCGCCTCGTTCCCGGATAGGGCGGATGCGAGCCGGCTGCGCGCTGAACTCGCGCTGCGCGGCCTCAGATCCTATATCGAGAAGGTCAGTATCAGTGGCCGTGGATCCTTTTATCGTGTCCGCCTGGGCCCCCTCCAGAAACCCGCGATCGCCCACGCGCAGGCGATTCTCGCGCGGCTCGGATTGAGGCCCATCGTGCTGCGGGAGGCGCGCGGCAACTGAGCCCCGATCGGACCCCAAAAAGAAGGCCACCCTGGTCCGGGCCGTGACGCGAAACCGTAAGGTCTGAATAGTATCCGCGCCATAACACCTGCTTGTGTGCCTACCAAACCCGATAGGGCAAAAACTTCCCGTTCATCGTGATCTTTATGCGGTGCCCCTTGGGGTCGGGCACGTGTTCGACGTCCATCTCAAAGTCGATCGCACTCATGATGCCGTCGCCGCACTTTTCGTGGATCAAGGCCTTCAGGGTGGTCCCGTAGACCTGCAGGATCTCGTGGAAGCGATATAGCAGCGGGTCCACCGGCACTACGGAATCGAGCGAGCCCTTGCTCGGGCATTCCCGCAAAAGTGCTTGGGCCTCATCATTGAGATCGAGCAGGCGCGCAACGGCGGCGGCCTCCGCCTCGCCCATGCGCACCTGGCCCAGCAGCGCGGCCGCCGTCCAGGCCTCGCTACGTCCCACTGTCTCCGCCAGGGCCTTGAAGCCGGGCCCCTTGCAGCGTTTCGCCCCGACGATACGCGCGGTTACGTCCTGCCTGGTTATGACTCGCCTCCTTGTTGGCCCTGTCGGTATAGAAAGGGGTGATGCAACGCGCGGGCCCAGGCGACAACGCGAAATGACGGCCGCCTGCGGGAAGGCGGTGGCGGGCCGTGAGTGAGTCGCCGATCTTCTCCGGTGTGGCGCCAATGCCCACACGCGGAAAGCCGGCGCGCGGCATACAGCCAACTGGGTCCGCGGCTTCGAGATGCCCATGGCACACGCCTTCGTCCCACTTCATGACGCGCTTGCCTCGTGTCCGCCAGGGCGTCAAGCGGCAAGTCACGTGCCAAAAATGAGAGAACGCTCCTGACGCTCGCGTCCGTCGAAGCGCTCGGCCTGACCCAAGGCGTCCTTGCTCTCTTGAGGAGACCCGGTCGCTTGCCGACCGGCCGACACCTTCCTGCAGCTGCTGGACGGTCTGCGGGAGCGGTTAATGGGGGCGCGCCCCGCCACCCTGGCGGCTGCGCAAGCGCTGGATGCCGCACGCCGCCCACCACCGATATCCTCGCGATCCATACGCGCGGGACCATGTTGGTCCTCGACACCACCCAAATTGCCTGGCCGCACCGCAGGCCCGGGTTATCGCGAACGCCACCCCGCCCAACGACGCCTCCACGAGACGTACTTCGTGGCGATCGTCACTCTCCCGCGCCGAAGCGCTTGTGCTGGGGTTCACACACGGCGTAGGCGCCCGCCACGCCTCTCCGGCCGCTTAGTCTGTCCTCGCAGCCCTTTCTCGCTCGCCTACGCGAGGTGGCTACGCCGCGCCCCCCCAATCGGCCCCTCCGCGTACGGCCACGCCGCCCTCGGACCCCCTGACGGACGCCAAAATCGGTCCGAATGACGGAGGCTTGGCAATAATTTTGCCCACAGATGAAAAATCAAATTGCATTAGCGAAAAAACATGCCTATGATTCGCCCGATTCCACGGCACCGAAGGCGGCCGCCATTCTCTGTTAGCGATCCCATCGCTCTCAGGCCTAACGCTGACCGGGTGTGCACGGGAGCTACTTCAACGGGACTGCCTTAG
>JAKAXK010000116.1 GCA_021827145.1 Pseudomonadota bacterium | reverse complement strand
CATACCGGGGATTGCCACGCAAGCCTTGGCTTCCGGCCCCATGTCTTTCCCAGTCGGGCTGCACCGCGGGCCCGATCGTGCCGGAAGGTCTGCATCCCGTTATGCCTCCCGGTGTCGGGCGTGTGCAGCCCATCCCTCCTTACTCGGTCGTGTCATCAGGCCCGGCGGGGGCTACGGGCGCCAGGCGCGTTTTTGCGCCATTGCTCCCGCGACGGGCGCGGGTTTCCTTGCGGAGCGGAATCTATGAAGAACATATCGATCGTGCGCATTTATATCAAGGAAGGCGACAAGCTTCAGGGACATAACCTGATGCAGGAGATATTCTCCTTGCTGCACGACCAGTATCGTGTGCACGGGGTCACCGTGTTTCGCGGGGTCGCAGGCTTCGGGGCCAAGGGCGTCGTTCATTCGGGGGATCTCTTGCGCATGACGGTCCATCTGCCGCTCGTCATGGAATTTTTCGACGAACCGGAGACGGTCGACGCGGTCATGCCGCTGCTGGAAAAAATGGTGTCGCCTGGACACATCGTGTGCTGGCAGGCGGCATGCAACTGCGCCGAATAAGCGATCGACCCGAGAGCCTCCTGGGTGGCGTGACCACAAAGAACCGGATACGCTGCAGCCCACATGTCCGGCAATCCGACCACCGATAGAGCGGCCGGGTCGGCCTGGATATCGAAGGCGCAATCCGCACAGTGCAGGCGAACACGCGAGGGGGTGAGGGGCTTGGGCGACCCATACAAATGGTTATTAGAGGGCGGCCGTTGCCGAGCCCATAGGACGCGGCGGTCGTGCGAAAAAGCGCGGCCGGTCGTGCATGCCATAAAGGACGCGAATATCCCGCCCGCCACCGCAAAACACCGCACCGCCCCGACAAGGGCCCTGGCAACGCGGCCGGGTCACCCAAAACGCCCCGGCCTACCCGACCGCCCCAATACCGAGAGTGGGGTCCGCCCGCCTTCGCTCCCTACCCGCAACCCATTCATCCGACTTCGCGCCAAAGCCCCTGACAAGCCGCCTACGGAAAATGGAGACGCCTTCAATCCATACCCCCGTCAAACAACCCTATACCGCCCACTCATCGCGACCCTTAACCTGAGGTCGGCTTCCTAAACCGCCAAAAAAAGGTCTGCGCCTACCAGGCATTTTCGCCGCCCCGGGCACTGGCGGAACGTCGCCATAACCCCTATTTGCCATGCGGGTTATGGCTGGATTATGGGATATTGGGGATTTGGGATGATAGATGTTGCGGTAACGGCTTGTTTTATATGGTGGCTATGGGTGGACTCGAACCACCGACCTCAGCATTATGAGTGCCGCGCTCTAACCAGCTGAGCTACATAGCCTTGTCCTGAAGGTGGGGCATTTTGGGGGCAGGCTTAGGCGATGTCAAGGAACGAGGCCCCTCCGACACCGTCCGCCGCTAACGGCTCACATTGAACCGAAAATGCACCACGTCACCGTCCTGCATCGCATAATCGCGGCCTTCGAGCCGCAGCTTGCCGGCCTCGCGCGCCCCCTGTTCACCGCGCAGCCGCACATAGTCCTCATAAGCGATCACCTCGGCGCGAATGAAGCCTTGCTCGAAGTCGGTATGGATGACGCCCGCCGCCTGCGGCGCTAGGCTCCCTTGCCGCAGAGTCCAGGCACGGACCTCCTGGGGCCCCACGGTAAAGAAGGTCTCGAGACCCAGGAGCGCGAAGGCCGCACGCACAAGGCGGTTCAGACCCGGTTCATCGAGACCGATCTCGGCCAGGAAAGCCGGTCGCTCCTCATCGGGCAGTGACACGAGCTCCGCCTCAAAGGACGCGCAGATGGCGAGCGCCTGGGCACCCTCGTCACGGGCGCGCGACGCCACCCGCTCCCAGAGAGGGTTGTCGGAAAAGCCCCCCTCCTGGACATTGCCGACATAAAGCACGGGCTTGGCTGTAAGCAGCGAGAAGCCGCGGATCATGAGCCGCTCGTCGTCGGTCAGGGGCAAGGTTCGCACCATGCCGCCACCGTTCAAGTGCTCGCGGATACGTGCCAGCAGGTCGCGGCGCTTGGCGTCCTCCTTGTTGCCGGCACGCGCGCTCTTAGTCTCGCGAGCCAGCGCGCGTTCCACGCTCTCGAGGTCGGCGAGCCCAAGCTCGGTATGGATGACATCGATGTCGGAGAGGGGGTCGACACGCCCGGCCACATGGACCACGTTTTCGTCCTCGAAACAGCGCACCACTTCGATGATAGCGTCGGTCTCACGGATATGGGACAGGAACTTGTTGCCTAGACCCTCGCCCTGCGCGGCCCCGGCGACCAGTCCCGCGATGTCCACAAACTCCATGACCGCCGGCACGATGCGTTCGGGTTTGGCGATTGCAGCCAAGGCGTTCAGCCTCTGATCCGGAATCGCGACTACACCCACATTGGGCTCGATAGTACAAAACGGGTAGTTCTCGGCCGGAATGGCCGCTGCCGTCAAGGCATTGAAAAGCGTCGACTTGCCGACGTTGGGAAGCCCCACGATACCGCACTTAAGCCCCATTGGCCGTCTCCCCACCCGTCGTATGCAACAGATTCATGGCCCGCTGCGTGTCTCCCTGAACGATCAGGGGTAAAATCTCGACCCCCCGCGCAAGGCTCGCCTCAATGGCCGAGGCCTCCTCGTGGGAGGGCCGTCCCAGCACATAGGGAATGAGGTCACGCCGCGGTGGTGGTCGGCCTATACCGATCCGCAATCGCCAGAACTCGGCCCCCAGGTGGGCGATGATGTCCGTAAGTCCATTGTGACCACCCGCGCCCCCGCCCTTCTTCAGACGGACGATGCCCGGTGCGAGATCAAGCTCGTCGTGCGCGACCAGGACTTGCGTGGGTACCAAACGATAGTATCGGCACAAGGCGCCCACGGTGGTCCCGCTCCCGTTCATAAACGTCAATGGCTTCACGAGCCACAGCTCCGCCCCGTGTACGCGCGCACGACAAACGGATGCCGAAAGCTTGGCCTCGTGCCGCCACGAGGCGCCCGCCCCATGGGCGACCCGATCCATAAACCAGAACCCGGCGTTATGCCGGGTGTCGTCATATTCCGGTCCAGGATTCCCAAGCCCCACAAGGGCCGCCAGGGGTTCTCCCAACTACTTCCCTTCCTTCTTTGGGGCCTCCGCCTCGGTGGTCGGGGCAGCGGCCTCGGCAGCGGCCGGCTCCGGCTCCGGGGCCTCGCGGACCACCGTGATGGTCACGATCGCGAGATCGTTGCCATGAGTGAGGTCGGTCAGGATCACACCCTCGGGCACCGTCAGGTTGCTCAAATGGATGGATTCGCCGACATGGAGGTTGCCGACATCGACCGTCAGGAACTCCGGCAGCTGGCTCGGCAGACAGCTCACATCGACCTCGGTCATGAGATGCGCCACGAGGCCGCCCTGGAGCTTCACGCCGGGGGCGGTCTCCTGGTTGATGAAGTGCAAGGGCACCAGCAGATGGAGACGCTCGGTGGCGCTTACCCGCTGCAGGTCCACATGGGCGACCTTGGGCTTAAAGGGGTGCATATGCAGGTCACGCAGGATCGCCTGGTCGATGATCTTGCCGTCGACCTTGATCGACAGAATCGCCGTAAAAAAGGCTTCGTGGTGCGTATGGTGCCAAAGCGGGTCGTGATCAAAAGACAGCATCACGGGTTCCTTCCCGGCTCCATACAATATCCCCGGCACCTTGCCGGCGCGGCGCAGGCGGCGGCTCGCACCCGTACCCTTCTCGCTGCGCATCTCGGCGTTCAACTCGAATTTTCCACTCATGACCACTTCCTCTCTTTAAGGGGGCCCCGCGACCAAGGCCCTCCGACGTCCCGCGGCCGGACTGATTAGTCCATGAAGAGCGAACTCACGGAGTCTTCATCCGCGATACGCCTTATGGTCTCCGCGAGCAGCTCAGCTACGCTGAGCTGCCGGATCTTCACACATGAGCGCGCCTGCGCGCTCAACGGTATAGTGTCTGTCACTACGATCTCATCGAGCACCGATCCCTCGATGCGCTCAACAGCGCGCCCCGACAATACGGCGTGCGTGCAATAGGCCACGACCCGCAGTGCGCCATGCGCCTTCAAGGCATTAGCCGCCTCGCAAAGCGTGTTGGCGGTATCCACGAGGTCGTCCATGAGGACGCAGGTTCGCCCCTCGACCTCCCCTATGATATGCATGACCTTGGCCTCGTTGGGCCTGGGTCTGCGCTTGTCGATGATGGCAAGCCCGGCATCGAGGTGCTTGGCAAGCGCGCGTGCCCGCACCACACCCCCCACGTCGGGCGAGACCACCAGCAGATTCTCATAACTATGCCGCCAGATATCACCCAAGAGTACCGGGCCCGCATAAACATTGTCGGTCGGGATACTGAAGAACCCTTGAATCTGGTCGGCATGGAGGTCCATGGTCAGGACCCGGTTGGCGCCCGCGGCACTCACCATGTCCGCCACCAGCTTGGCGGCGATCGCCACCCGCGCGGTGCGCGGCCTGCGATCCTGCCGCGCATATCCGTAATACGGGATCACGGCGGTGATCCGTCGCGCCGACGATCTCTTGACCGCGTCGAGCAGAATCAAGAGCTCCATCAAATTGTCATTGCTCGGCGCGCACGTGGGCTGCAAAAGGAAAACGTCCTTGCCGCGGACGTTCTCCATGATCTCCACCTGAATCTCGCCGTCACTGAAGCGCCCGACATGCGCCTTTCCAATCGGGATCCCCAGGTGGCGCACCACGGATTCGGCCAACGCCGGATTCGCGTTGCCCGTGAAAACCGCCATGTTGTCTGTTGACACGGGTTCCTCGCGGATCTTCTGAAAACTGTTCCGTACTGACAAAAGTGGCTGGGGTGCCAGGATTCGAACCTGGGAATGCCGGAATCAAAATCCGGTGCCTTACCGCTTGGCGACACCCCAATGCGTGATCGAACTCAAACGCGCGTGCACGGGATGGATATTGCGCCCGCGGGCAAGACATACACGCCAACGGGGCGGGCAGGCCGCTACGACGTCTTGCCCGAATCCCGCATCCGGCACTTCAATGAAAAGCGACGCGCCCGACCCGCTCATGCGTACGCGCCCGTACGTCTCAAGCCAGCGCCAAGCCTCATCGACCGCCTCGTGGCGCGCGCGCACAACCGCCGCGAGGTCATTATCTCCCTGCCCGGCACGAAAGTCGCGTATTGTGATGGGCTGCCTGATGCCTGTCAAATCAAGAGCAGCAAACACCGGGCCGGTCAACACCGCGGCATCCGGAACGATGACGACATACCACGGCTCGGGCAGGTCGATGGCGCTCAAGCGTTCGCCCACCCCCTCGGCCCACGCGGCGCTACCACGGACGAACACCGGGACATCAGCGCCCAGGCTCAGCGCCAGATCCGCGAGCCGCTCCAGCGACCAATAAAGCCCCCAGAGGGCGTTCAGGGCCAGCAAGGTCGTGGCGGCGTCCGAGCTACCGCCGCCCAGGCCCCCACCGATCGGCAAGCGCTTGGTCAAATGGATGCGCGCCCCATGACGGGTCCCCGAGGCGTCCTGGAGGCGCCGCGCGGCACGCACCGTGAGATCCCGATCCTCGTCGACCCCCGCGACCGCCACGACACGCGAGACCCGGCCATCGTCGGTAACCGTGAACCGCAGATCGTCCTGCCAGTCTATGAACTGGAAGACGGTCTGGAGATCGTGATAACCATCGGGCCGCCGTCCCACGACATGCAAGAAGAGGTTGATCTTGGCCGGGGCCGGCCACACCTCGGGCAAGCCTGCCGTCATGTCACGCGCCACCGGTCGATACGGATCTTCACCACGATCCGGTCGGGTCCCGAGACCCCTTCGCGAGTCAGCGTCAAAAACCGCGGCAACCGGCCTCGTGCCGTGCGTCCATAACTCCGATAACGGATCGACCACCCGGCCTGGCTGAGCGAGGCAAGGAGCCCCTCACGATCAAGCTTGTGCTCCGCCACCGGCCCGGGCGCGGGTATTCCGAGGATCCAGAAGCGCAGACCCGACACCGGCAGGCGCCAGCCGGTCAGGCGCCAGAGGAGGCGCGACGCGCTCACGCCCTGAAAGCGTCCGCGCTCAGTGCGCAGCCGCGCGCCCGCGGGGCCCGCCCGCAGGCGGAAGATGATGCGCCCGAACGGGCCGAAGCCCGTCATTTGATAGGCCGTGGGCCTCACCACCCAACGCAAGAGGAGCGTCCCGCCGTGGCGGTCGGCGACTACGCCGCTCTCCGCCGATACCCTGAACGCCCGGATGGCCACCATCCGGGCCCGGTGCGCGACCCATACCTTGTGGGGGTGGCGGACCGCAGGCCTGGGCAGGGTCGCGCACCCCGTCATGAACACCACAAGGACCACGGCAATCCACGTGCGCATCATAGGGCGGGGTGCTTCGCGAGTTCGGCCTTCAACGCGGCATTATGCGGGGCCTTCGTGAGCGCCGCGCGCCAAAGATGCAGGGCGCGGGCATGCTCCCCGGCCCGCCAGAGCGCAGCGCCCAGATGGGCGGCGATGGTCGGGTCACGGGACAGGAGGAAAGCCTTGTGCAGATAGGGGAGCGCCTGCCGCAGATGCCCTGCGCGATAGTAGGCCCAGCCCATGCTGTCGAGGATGTCCGGATTCTTCGGGTCCAACGCGAACGCCCGGCGGACCAGCGCAAGGCCTCGCTTTTCATGCCGATCATGGTTGATATAGGTGTAGCCGAGCGCATTCAGGGCAACGGCGCTGTAGATC
>JAKAXK010000115.1 GCA_021827145.1 Pseudomonadota bacterium | reverse complement strand
ATGTCCTAGTGACAGGCGACAAAGGGACGATATCCGCATTAATGGATACGATGGCACAGTTGCAATCGATGGATTGTGTTATGTCAACGGAAGACTTCGTTAAGAAAGTGTGCAGCTAATATCGTGTTTTTGCGGAAGTGCGGAACAATGAGAAATGCAGGGACTACCGTCGCGGCAGATGGATCTCAGGTTCTGTGGGGCTAAGGTGAGTAGTAGATGTCAGTCTACGGGGTCCACCTCTGCGCTCCTAAATAGGATTCAACCGATCGCGTATCGGGCTGAACGGGCGCGTTATGAGCGTCAAGGGGGTAATGATGACGTCGTACCTTATGGACACCAATGCCTTCAACAACATTCGCGATGACAAAGATGTAGATGTCACTACTGTCGCGCGGCAAGCGCGAGGTCGCGTTTACGTCACCCACCATCAGGCGGATGAGATCAATGACACTCGGGATGCGGCTAGGAGAGCCATCCTTATGGAATGTCTCCAAACAATCGATGCAGAGACTCGGCCAACGGAGACGTTTGTTCTCGGCAAGTCGCGGCTCGGGTTGGCCAAGTTAAGTGATGGTGGTCGCTATAACGCTATTTTGGCCGAACTGAATAAACTCAATGTTAAATCGAGCAACAAGGCTGACGCACTGATAGGCGAGACGGCCGAAGCCCATGGGTGGGTTTTGGTGTCGGATGATCGCAAGTTTGCCAAGGTCATGACTGGGCGCGGCATTCGGGTGATTTGTTGGCGTCAGTTTATGGCGGAATTGGCGTCCTAAGTCAGGCGGAAAACGCCGGTCAGCGGGCTGTTGATGCGACCAATCGCGCGCTCGTGGGGTCGTAGATGACCTCAGTAATGGAGCCATCACGAATGCGATCGACCGCTTCGTCAATGACCGGGAGCGGCACGAGAAACCACTCCCGTGGGCGCACCGGATTCCCGAATCGATCTTCGATGGTCAGGTCGAGCTGTGCCGTAGCAAAAATACGGTGGAAGAGGGCTTCCAGCTTCGTGCGATTGATCCCGGACAACTTGTAACTGGCCACGACCTCCACATCCGCCAGTAAGTAAGTCGCGTCGTGTGCCGCATTGGCAATGCGGGTTTCCACCTTACCGCCCGTCACGCCAATCTTATGAACAAGCTCCCGATGTTCAGCGATGAAGGGATGATGAGAAAGGCTCCGTAGGACGTAGATCGTACCGCTTTCGAGGTCGTCGTCTTCCCATATGTCGCCGAATACAGGACCTGCATCCGGTGCCGGCGTCACGCGTCGCCCACCTTCATCCTTATAAAGGGCGCGCTGGAGGGAGCGGAGCAAGAGGTTGCTCTCGGTACCGTTCGCGTAGACGACTCGCAAACGGGCGTCGTTCTTACCGGTGGACGTTTTGATGGTCTCGCCCACCTCGGCGACATAGACGAGTTGACCCCCAAGAATGAAGAAATCGCCCTCGAGGATAGCGGCCCCCTCTTTGCCAAAGGGCAGGGTCTGGCGGAGGCCGGTCTTGAGATCACTCTCAGCACCAGCAAAGAGCGGTTTGAAGCGCGCAAAGTCCGGGCAAGGCGTACGGTCGGCAACTTCCTCTGCGACCCGCCGGTCCTCTTGCGAGCGGACGTGCTTCAGGACCGTGATGTCGTTCTCAGTGGGCGCAGCAACACCGAGTTCCGCCAGGAGCGCCTCGTCATCGAGCGCCGCTACCGGCGGTGCTGAGCCTTCGTCCGCCACGAGCAGACCGTGGACATCGCGTGCCGCCAGCAGCGCTTGAGCCTCAGGTAGGGCCCGCAGGCACTGAAGGCGCACGGCGTACAAGCGCTCGAAGATATCGCGCCCCTCCCCGTGTTGCGGCACGCGCCCATGCGTGTCGACAAAACGCAGGATGTCCTCGAATCCGGCCATAATGCGCTCTTCACGCGGGGTATGGCGTCCAGTTGCTACGGGTGCCGCCTCAACTCCTAGGGCATCCAGGAGTTCATCATCGGAGAGATCAGACATCGTCCACTCCTCTGCGCTCAACCGCGGCCTTCTCTTGGGCGCGGTAACGGGCCAAAGCCGCCACGCCTTCGGCCATGCGCCGTTCCCAGGCATCGGGGGCGTTGATGTCGGGGAGCCGTCCGCGCTCCTTCTTGAATTGCAGGGCCCGCTGCGCCAGTTCCCGCGCCTCCTCAACCGGAATGGCAAGGCGTCTGGCGGCGATCGTCGTCTGGACTTGCCGCAAAGTTTTCTCGTCCATCGCCTTGGCCAGGACCGCGTAGGCCGCCTCGAAGGGATTGATGCGGTCAATGAGGTCGATGTCCAGGTCGCGCACATTCACAAACCGGCGCACCCCTTGAATGAGCGCCAGGTTGCCTTTGTCCTCAGAGCCTACGGGCTGGTCGACCTGCTGCTGTTTGGCTTGTTGCGTGAGAACCAAGGCGGCTACCGCGTGTTGCCGGATGGTCTCTTGGTCCGCGGGGCTCAATTCGGGATACCGTTCGCGGACGATCTTGCCCATACGCAATTGCGTCAGTTCCTCGGGCAGCGTGTTCTCCTGATCAAAGAGTCCGCGCTCCAGGGCGGATTTATCCTGCACAAAGGCCGTGATGACCTCGTTTAGGTCCTCGCGACACACGCGGCTCGCCTCCGGGCTTTGGGGCATCGTGAGGCCCCCGATCTCGACGTGATACTGGCCGGTTGTCTCGTTCACCCCGACATTGCTGCGCCCCTCGACGTAGCCCTCCGGTCCATAATCGAAATCCGCCTGGGGGCCGGCGTTCTTCGGCGTAAACTCAAAGCGGGGGGCCAAGACCTGCTCCATCAAGAGGCTTGCCGCAATCGCTTTTAGCGTGTCGTTGATGGCATCGACTACCGTGGCCTCAGCGGCATCCGGTTCGGCAATGAGGTTCGTAAAACGCGCTGTGGCCTTGCCAGGCGCATCCCGGGTGGCACGGCCGATGATCTGCACGATCTCAGTCAAGCTGCTGCGATAACCAATTGTGAGAGCATGTTCACACCAAATCCAGTCGAAGCCCTCCTTCGCCATACCGAGTGCGATGATGATATCGACATGATCGCGGTTTCCCCGTTCCGCCGGGTCTTTTAAGGCCGCCAGCACCCGTGAGCGTTGGGCGGGGTCCCCGTCGTCGACGAGGTCTGCGACCTTGATAAGACCTCCACCCTGATCGGCCGACCGCTCGATCGTGTGGAATCCGGTCACCGGGTCCACCCCGCGCCACATGCCGAGGGCATCCATAATCTCCTCGACCTCTTTGTGTTTGTCTTTCAGGCTCTCACGGGAGTTGACGTTGGGGATATGGACGATGGTCTTCAGCGCCGGGTCGAGCACCTTCATGATCGCGTCCAGATAGCGGCCGGTGTAAAAGAAGTAGCCGATATCGAGCGCCTTCAGGTACTGGTAGCCATTCAACTGCTCATAATAGGTATAGGTGACGGTCTCAAAGCGCGCCTCATCGGAGGGCGAGAGAACGGCCGCCGCGTCCCCCCGAAAATAGGACCCCGTCATGGCCACGATATGGGCCTTGTCGCGGGCCAGAAAGAGCGCAAGCTGGCTCCCGAGCCGATTGTCCGGGTGGCTGCTGATGTGGTGAAATTCATCAATGGCAATGAGCCGGTTATCGAAGGCCTCTACACCCAACTCGTCGACCGCGAAACGAAAGGTGGCATGGGTGCAGATCAGTACCGGATCGTCGCTTGCCAGGAATTGACCGACCGCCCGGACCTTGGAGCGGGCCACACTCGGCTCATCGGCCCCAGGGGCATTGCACAGATTCCATTGAGGCTTCACCACCCAATCCCACGGAAAGCCGCTGTGCGTTAAGGGCTCGTCCGCAAAACTCCCGCCGATGGCCCGTTCCGGCACCACAATGAGGGCCTGTTTCAAGTCTTGGTTATGGAGCTTATCGAGCGCAATAAACATCAACGCCCGTGACTTGCCCGAGGCCGGGGGCGACTTAATCAAGAGATAGGGCTCGCCACGCTTGGCGTAGGCACGTTCCTGCATGGGGCGCATGCCTAAGCTATTCGTGCGGCTCGACAGGCCGGTACGCTGGGTGGCCAGGGTCACCGAAGGGACCGTATAGCGGTTCGTGGGATTGTCTGTAGTGGTCATGAGGCGCTCTTCCGGGTCATCCGATGAGCCCCTTGGCTCCCCGTCATCTGGGCATACAGGGCAAACAATTTCTCCAGGCGCTCGGTGTCATTGCGGAACCGACGGCCGATGTAAATGCGCTCGAGTACCTCGTCATTGTGCTCATGGGCATGACGCAGGTTTTCCGGCATCTGCCCAGCCTCATAGAGATCGGCAATAGTGGCCGGGAAATGGGCCTCGCGGGCCAGCAGGATGTCTTCTGCGCAACGGGTCAGGTCGGCCTTGTTCTGTTCCGTGAGGATGGGAACTGGAAATGCGTTCCAACCTATAGTATTGGAGTATGAGTAACGAAGCTCGAATCTCGCACAGACAGATGAAAGCCAGACTAAGTGCATTTTTGACGACGCTAGGGCCAGATTCCAAAGCGGCGCATCGTAAATCGCAAAGTTACGATTTGAGTGTATCGTGTTGTGATCGGTCAATCCGACGGCAAAGTACACTCTGTTCTCAGATGACACAGCAGGTACTGCGATCGTGTGCGATTTCGCTATAGATTGAATTTGTCTAAACCGGTGCGGAAATGATGCTGCTCGCCGAGTTTCAGCGGCCGTGCTTGAGCTACGGAACTCCGCCACTTTCTTCAGACGTTCCGCAATCGTAGGAATTGCCATCGCGGTTGGCAATTCGCCATCTTCGATCCACAAGCAGTAGCGCCGCAATCCCTGAATCATTTCCTTGGAACCTAGCAACGGTCTTATGAAAATCTTCGCGCTAGGACTACTCCTGAGGAACAATTCCGTTTCTTCCTTCTCCATCAATAAGTGGCCCCCGTCCGTTGGTTTGTTTCCCCAGTACATCTTAGACTGCGGTCCAATCGGACTTTGATGCCCTTTAACAATAACGTTAGGCCCAGCAATCAAATAGGCATTTATATCTGGCACATCCTTGGCAGTTATAGAACCATCTTCCGCCATCGAGAATAACCGACGATACTTGCCGCTATTTTTCGCAATCCCAACAATCACTACCGTTACGCCGGCCTTATGGTTCGCAAGATTGGCCCACTTAAAGGATGTGTGAGCAAAAATAATAACGTGGCTCGTGCCAAAAATCAGCGGCCACAGTATCGGCACGTGCTCCCCCTGACAAATCGAGTTGGTCGCTACAAACGCTGATGAAGAATCTGTCTTTGTGCCGTAATCGGCGGCCTTTATGAACCAACCCGCGACGTAATCCAGCGACTTCCAGCCCCTTACGCGACCGTCAAAAACCGAACGCATGTCTTCTTTCTGGTCAGGAGACTGCCAGGTGGAGCCAAGATAGGGGGGGTTCCCGCAGATATAGGTCTCTCCACCCTCGTTTTCGAAATCGATCTCGGCCTGATCCTGGGGCGTCTCAAATAAATCCGGGGATACCACCTTCACAGTGTTCCCTGTGGGCGGACAGATACTGAGCCAGTCCAGTTGCAGGGCATTGCCACACGTGATCCAGTTTTGGGTATCGAGCGGCAGGAATCCGTCCAGCGCGAGCTTTTGGCCCCGGTAGAGGACATCGCACTGATATTCGGCGACGATGAGCGCCAAGCGTGCGATCTCCGCCGGGAAGTCCCGCAGCTCGATCCCCCGAAAGTTGGTCAGCGGAATAGCTGTCGGGATTTCGGGTTCGTCACGTCGTTTGTTGATCTCCGCCTCGATGGCGCGCATCTGCTTGTAGGCGATCACCAGGAAGTTGCCCGAACCGCAGGCGGGGTCGAAAACCCGGATCTTGGCCATGCGCTTGCGCAGATTGAGGAGCATGCGCGGATTGGTGCGAGCGGCCTCCAATTGGGCCCGCAGATCGTCCAGAAAGAGCGGGTTCAGCACCTTCAGGATATTGGGTACGCTCGTGTAGTGCATACCCAAGGCGCCGCGCTCCCCTTCATCGGCCACCGCCTGGATCATCGAGCCGAAGATGTCGGGATTGATATGCCCCCAGTCGAGGTGGCCGGCGTGCAGGAGGTAGGTGCGTGCTATGCGCGAGAAGTGTGGGACGTCGGTGCTGCCGGCAAAGAGCCCACCGTTGACGTAGGGAAAGGCCTGCGACCAAAGCGGTAGAGATTTGCCGTCGCGCTCGGCGCGTTTCGTGTTCATCGCCCGAAAGAGCGTGCTCAAGACCTCATGGGTGTTGGCCCCAGTGCGCTCGGTCATCTGCTCGATGGTGCGCGTGAAAAGCTCGTCGCCATCGAAGATACGAGTATCCTCGGCAAAGAAGCAGAAGATGAGGCGCGCCATGAAGTGATTAAGGTCATGGCGGCGCGCTTCGGTCGCCCACTCGGGGTTGTCCTTCAAGAGTTCCACATAGAGTTTATTCAGCCGTCCCGTGGCGCGGACGTCGACAGGGTTGTTCTTGATCTCCTGAACCGGCGAGATGCCGGCCAACGGCAGGAAGAAACCAAAATGCTGGGCGAGATCAGGATAATCGCAGGCGATGGTCTCGCCACTGACAAGGTCTTCAGCCTCCAGCGTGTGGCCGTCGGTGGCCAGAATGAGCTTGGCCTTGGCACTCGCGGTCTTGGGGTGGGCGCGCAGCGTGTTTAACATGGTGCCGACGGTGCCTTGCTCGCAGACCGCGATATGGATGTTATTGCGCTGGAGGACGCCTCCTGCTATATCGGACGCGTTGGTCTCACCTTTGCGCAACCTGGTAATGGTGGTTTCCTTGTTGCCAAAGGCCTCTAGAAAGGCGAACGGAAACTCCTCCCTATCAAAAGGCTGAAGCGCTAACTCGGATACCGCGGCTTCGATTTCTACGACATTCATGGTGCATTGTGCCTACTATG
>JAKAXK010000114.1 GCA_021827145.1 Pseudomonadota bacterium | reverse complement strand
TCCGATCTAGAAGTGCCGGTCGGCATGTTCGGGCCGCTACGCCCGCACGGCGGGACCAGTTCCCGCAATCCACGGCTGGATTGGGTCGTGGTCGGCGGCGAATCGGGCCCGAAGGCCCGCCCCTGCCATGTGGACTGGATAACCAAGATTTGGGGCGACTGCCATCGTGCCGGCGTGCCAGTTTTCATAAAGCAGATGGGCGCGGCCTATGTCGATGAAAAGAACGGCGTGGCGGGCGCTGGATTGGTCATAGAGGACCCGGTTACACAAAACCGCGTGCGGCGCTTGCGCCATCGGGCCGGGGCCGATCCGGACGAATGGCGCGAATACTTGCGTGACCGCGAATATCCTATTGGCTTGCGCTAAAAACACCGACAACCCGCAGTGGCAAGGTTTATATCAGGTCATTTCGTGTCTCAATCGAAGCCCGGCCGCCCAAAGTAATACCCCTGGCCCAATGGGATCCCGAGGGCTCGCGCCTCTCGAGCAACCAGGGCCGACTCGATGCCCTCGGCGATGACGGTGATATCGAGATCGGCGGCCATGCGCGCCACGGCCCCAACCATGAGCGTGACCCGCCGATCACGCCCCAGGCGCATGATCAAGGCCTGCTCGATCTTGAGAAAGTGCACCGGGAGATCGGCGAGATACAGAAACGACGAATATCCACTGCCAAAATCATCAAGCGCCAAGCGCACGCCGGCGGCAAGGAGCGGCGCCAAGGCGTCCCGAACTCGGGGGAGGTCGTTCAAAAGCTCGCGTTCGGTGATTTCAAGGACAATCGAGCCCCAACGGGAATTCCCCGGGATCAGGGCCCCGCAGGGCGTCACCGCCCGGATGAGGGCTGCCAGACGATTGTGGGCCGTCAACAACGCCGCCGACACGTTGATAAAATAGAGACGCGGGGGACCCGACCAGGCCGCACACCGATGCAGGGTTTGGGTGATCACCACTTCATCGAGCGCCGGCACCAGACCGGCCTCGTGGGCCTCGGTAATGAAGGTGTCCGCCGGGACCACGGTACCCTCGGTCGTGACCAGCCGCGCCAGGGCCTCCTCACCGACGACGGCCCGTGGGGTCTTGAGCGTCACGATCGGTTGATAAGCGGCCCGAATACGGCCCTGCGCCAGGGCCTCCAGCACCATGTCGGACCAGGGGACTGCGGTCGGGACCGTGTGGCACGGAAGGGGCGTTTCACCCCCCCCCCCCCCCCCCCCCCCGCGCGCGCACGGGCATGCGCAAAGGTGAGGTAGCCTCCGAAGTGGCTATCTTGGGTCGCAGCGTGCCCGTGTCGCCTTTCGTTTTTGACATACTCACCCCTCCCACACCTGAGATCTTGTAATTACAGAATAGATGAGAGTGAGCGTAATGTCAGAGGTAGCCCACAAGCCGTTCGGACTTGGCTCAGGAGGCTATCGGGCGCAACGATTCCGTCAGAAACTCCACATCGGCGACCGACAAATTGGGCGAGCGTCGGAATGCCGTAATCAGCCTGTCACACAGGTCGGCCGTCGCCATTCCCAGAATCCAATCCGTGTGGTTCATCAATTCTTCTACGACGCTTTCCGTGTCGTAGATCCAAGTTCGACTGCCATCGACATAGGAGTCGTGATCCATAAAGCCATGCGCCGCAGCGGACATAGCGACTTGGCATTGCAAGAGTTTTGGCCGGCTCTGGATGAAGTGACTGACGCTGCTATTGATGACGCATGCTCTCGTTTCGTCGGCACCCACATGAAGCACGATATAGCGCTTTTCGTGGAGATCGCCATCATCCATCCGGCGGGTGAGTTTTATGACACGACCGACAACGATCTGGCGGCATATAGAACTCCGCTTGATGTCAGTCGGAAAGCTGTCGCCAAGCGTCACAGCGATTCAATATGTAACGTCATGTATGAAGGTGATCGAGAATCTCCGCCGCGTTCTCGAGTGTTTCGGCGATCTCGTTAACGGACATTGGGCCTTGGCCCACATCGTCTTCGGAAGCTGCCTTCCAAGCCTTTTTCCATGCAGAATCGTGACTCAACTGCGTGCGTTCCCCAAAATCCATATGGCCATAACGCGCAATGGCCTCATCAAGGCAGCCAATATCGGCGGCTGACAGTTGCGACATGTCTGGAGCACGCAGACACTTCACGCAATGATCCTGCGTTACTTGCACGACGTCCTGAGTGATGGCCAAAAAGCTTGGATGCAGCCATCCGGACTGATCGCCCCGCGCAGCCTTCAGTAGGTTGTAGGTGTTGGACGCCACTGGGCCATACTGCATGGCCACATATTCATCGCCGCTCGCCAGGAATCCATACTCGGCGAGGTGCAGCTTGTCGGCAAAATACCGAATTTTAAGTACTTCATGGATAGTCGGTCTGGCGAGCCGGGAGGCGATATACAAAATTGACTCGACGGCTTTTTGCGGGGAAAACGCGATTTCCTTCGCCATTACCGTGTGCCCTGATGGGAACGAGTGATGGTATGAACCATAAGCGTAATTATAGATTAAATCCCTGTACGATTGCCAGTAACCCAGAGTTCGCGCATCTTCACCTCCCCGGCTCGCTACAGGCCAATCCTTACCGCCGGCGCGGGTACCTCCTCGCGCGGCATAGCCGCGGCCACGGCCTCCAGCTGGGCGACCGGAATGATCTCTTGGAGCTTACGGCGATCTACGGCAGGAACACCGCACTCCTCCATCAGAGGCACAACGTGCGCGGCCATGCGCCGCCAGGTGTCGCCCACAAGCCGTGCGACCTCGCGTGGATCACGGCCCAACTTCTGGCCGACCGCTGCGGCAAAATTTGGCGACAGCGCCTGGTGGGGGCGTTCAATTCCGCACAGGCGGATTGCAATCGGCCATATCCGCGGTCGATCCGATGGTCCCTTATTATCGAGCCCCGTCAGGGTACACAGTCTGATCCGAAACGCCCAGAAAATCTCCGACGCCATCATCAACGATGCGGCCCGACAAGCAATTCTACCAACTATCAGGCCACCCCGGTCGGCGCCACACCCAGCTCCTGATTGGACTCTTCTTCCTCGAAGGCTGCTATCCGTGTATCCAGGTGCTCGCGCCATTCGAGCGCGGCAGCCCGCAACACAGGCTGCAGGGCCTCCATGATGCGCAATGTCCGCCGGTCCACTGCGACGCCAGGGCCGCTGGCGGCGACGATAGGATCCGCCTCGGTACCTTGAGGGCCTTTGCCGTTCTTGGGGACGGCCCATGCCGCGAATGCACGCGCCATCATGTTCTGCGGCGCAGCCCATTCCGGATTCTGGCGGTCTTCCGCGCGTAAGGCCTCCTCGTAGACTTGAGTCCGGACTACCCACCCGTCCTCTCGCGCGCGCCAGCGCAGCGCCACGACGGAGCGCAGCCACTGGTGCGCCAGATCACCCTCCTCCTCGCGCAGGTCCCCATAAGGCCGACGACTCTTCGTAAGGGTCGGCAATCCCTCGAAGCGGAAACACAGGATCGCCGGGGGTAACAGGTTGAGCCGCTCATGGCGGTAGCCTGAGCCCAGGTAGCGAGGCAACGCCGCCGACAACAGCGGAGAGTCCGTGCCTGAGTGGCGAACGCCGTGCAGAAGATCACCAAGCATGTGATCGAGCGCCTGACTGAAAGCATAAGCGAACGCGAGCTGGTCGGGAGGACCTTCCAGGACGATCATGCGCCGTCTGACATCATACGCTCCGCGCCCTCGAGGTGATTCTCTGCCTCCAGAGCGCAATTCGAGTCCGGCGCGACCGTAGAGCCCCGCGAAATCCGCGGGCACTCCGATCCTATCCATAACGACGGCTGAGGCGGCGACGGCGCTCTCCAAGGACGCGTGTAGCCCGCCTGCGCCACCTACGAAAATAGCGGCGCGGAACCCGGATAAGGCGAGGAGTTGGCATGCTTCACCCATAACTTGATTACGTGCATTGGTATACTGTTCAGTATAACACGCCTATGATAGACCTATTCCGACGGCCCAGGAGAACGTCATGCTTGCTGTCAAACCTGAGTGGACATTCTATGATCGCGGGATCAGTGAAACTCTTCCCCGCGGGCTCTGCTTCATCAGCAGTCCCCATACGCCCGGCACTCCGCACGAATGCCATCTCGACACCCTCTCCCACGCGCTGCGCACCGCTTCGGATTCCCGTCTCGTGCCGGTCATGCTGGGCAACCTGTTCCAGTCGCCGCACGCGGCAACGCCCGCCCTCTTCTCGAGCCTCTTCCGAGCCTTCCGCCGATCGCTCTACCGGCCGATCGCAAATCTGGGCAGCCAGGACAAGCGCGGGGCCCTGTTGACGCCAGATTGCGCCCTTTGGGTCCTCGCCGAGTCTGGCGCGGTCAGTGTCACGCACGATGCCAGGACACAGACCCTCCTGATCGACCTCGAGGACGGCCCCATGGCGCTTTACGCCGTACCCAACGGACAGAATGTGCCGGAGGCCGTCGAAAGCCTGTGCCCGCCCGAAAGAACCGTGGTCATTACCCACGAGGATCTCGATTTCGGCGAGATGCGCCCTGGCGCCAGGGCGCTCCACGAGGTCCGGGGGGCCTCCCTGCTGGTTAATGGATACCTACGCGACACCCTGGGACCGCAGGTCCACGGAGGGACAGTTTGCGTGAGCCTCGGTGGCACCCTCCATCAGGCGGGCGGCCCCTTGGTCCATGAGCCGGCCGTGTGGACCTGGCGGCCCGGCCAGCGGATGCCGGAGCGCCACCGGCTGCGCCATTTGCCGGCAGCACCTGCGTTCGCGCTCACGGCTGTCTCGGAAGAGGAATTGGAGATCGGAATGGCTGAGGATGGCGCTCAGGATGCTATTTATGAATCACCTGTCATGGACTTTCCGGAGCAGGACGCCCTTCCGGAAAGTGATGGACCATCGCCGTAACGTGACGCGTGGTCACGCTGCCTCGGTCCCGCACCGCTTAGTGCCGGTCCAACACAACGCGGCGGGGTCTCCCTGAGCTTCTGCGCCTGGCTGCGTCTTCGAGTTCGGGCCGCGCCGCCTGGGCCTGCGCCTCCTGCGTCCATTCGCGTAGCGCTGCGAATGTCCAGCGACGCGAGGCGCCCAGACGCACGGGCTGCGGGAGCTTGCCTTGGGCGACCATGGCATCCACATGACGCACACTGATCCCCATGAGCGCTGCGACTTCGCGAATGCTGAGAAGCGAGATCTCCCGATCACGTTCACGCTCTGCTGCCCGCACGGCCAGTTCCTCCAGACGCGCCTGGATCTCCTGAATCGCGGCCCGCATCGACACAAGGGTCGCCTGCGCGCGCTCCAGGGCTTCGCTCATCACATCGTGATCCGCCGCTGCCCTTCCTACCGTGGAGCTTCGCTTCTGGCAAGCGGTTTTACGCTCTTTAGCATCGGTCCCGCGGGATATGATCGTCTCACTCGTTCGCATGGCTTTTATGTGCGTGGTATACGGTACTTAATACTATACGTTTTCGCACCGCGTTATGCAATGAGGGCACAATATAGGATAATCGAGGGGCGCAGGGTCGTGCAGAGAATGGCGCGGCGCACTGCAACTGGTCTTCTGAGCCGCCCAATAGACGATCCAATCTGGCTATCATTTCGACTTAGGTCTTGGGATATTTTTGGGAGAGACGCTCCTTAAATCCGTGCAGTACAGCCGCATAGCTGGAGGTGCCCTTCCCTATGAAATCAGGCAGATACACGCACAGCGTTGCACGCTATACAGGTCCTGCCGCGAATGGGGTTCAGGTGGTCGGAGGTTCAAATCCTCTCGCCCCGACCAAAATCTCCTCTATAATCCAGCTGTTACAGCACACTTTCCCACAGCCTTCGGTTTCAATAAAACGAGTGCGGGGCTTTTGCGGGACTCCACCTCGCAGACCCGATTGGCTGCATCGATGAGCTGACTGAGTTCCGCCGCCGAATAGTGGTCGGTGATACGCGTCGATTTATGGCCGAGCAAGTCCTGCCGGTCCTCAAAGCTCACCCCGGCCGCCCGCAACCGGCGCCCGAAGGTATGCTTCAAGTCATGGGCGCGCACCTGCGGCAAAGCCACCCGCTTACGCGCCCGCCGCCAAGCACTGCTGTTCATCTGCTGGAGTGGGTGCCCGTCATAACTAAACACGTACTCGGAATGACGCCCCCGCTGCCCATCGACTACCGCTTGCGTCACGCGGTTCAACACCACGCCGCGCTTCAAGCGGTTCTTGACGTGCTCCGCCGGAATCAGAAACACGGAGCATGCCAATTCCGGTACGACCACCTCCCAGTCCCATCTCAACTGGCACACCTCCCCCTGCCGACACCCTGTATTGACCTTAAAAAGCGCCATGCTGGCTAGGTGCTCCGGCAACGCCTGAAACAGGCGCTGCTGCTCGTCCCCGGACAAAGGATAGGGTTCGCGTCGGTCGCGTTCGGGAAGAAAGCGGATAGCCGGCGCTGTCGCAAGCCACCTCAACCCGTACTCGTCACGCCATTCCTTGGCTGCCAGAAACAGAATGTGCCACACCACCTGCAAGGCATGGTTAATGGTGCGAGCTTTGACGCCCTGTTTCTGGCGAGCGGCAATGAAGGGCTGCAAGGTCTCCATGTACACTGAGTCGAGAGGATAGTCGCCCGATGTATGCATCCAGCTGTTTCAAGTGCATAGCGTCGTCCTCAAGTGTGTCCTTCGTCGCTTCGTTGAGATACTTCGTGGCCGCGTTGCGAAAGGTCCGCTGCAAAAAGACGCGCCTCCCGGGCCCCCTTTAAACGGCGGGCGAGGACTTCCTGCACTTTCGTGAGGTCGCTCGTGCCAATGCTTTCGCAAAAGCCCCGCCCCCGATACTGCTTGCGATGTGCCAGAACCCGTTGCGTTTAACGAGACCTGGCGTCTTGCTTGTGTCCCATGTCGATTCTCCTTGAAAGAAGCGACCAGGACGCCCGTGATCGGAAG
>JAKAXK010000113.1 GCA_021827145.1 Pseudomonadota bacterium | reverse complement strand
GTCTTGCCTGCCAGCCACCCTCTTACACTCCACCCCGGATTAGCTTTGTGATCGTGCGTGGCGACGCCGATGTGGATGACGTTCGTTAAAGAAGAGACGATCTGCATCAAAAACCCCATCGTTGTGCGGCCGGCCTCCTTAGCATCCTCGCCACCCAACAAGGCCAAACATAACGGGGCTTCGCGCGCGATCACGGCCTTCAGTCGCTGGTAGTCCGCCAGCGCCGCCGCGGACTCGTAGGCCAGATAGGCAAAATCCCACTTTTTTCCGAACCTCGTTTGCAAGTCCGTTATGAGGCCAGCGAGCAACGCCCGCGAACCCTGAATCCACATCGGATCGGCCTTCGATCCGCCGGGCGGCTCTTGAATGAGTGTTGTGGCCAACGCCTGCGCCTCCAATTTCGTGCGGATGTCTTTCCCCAAAACCCACCGGCTGGATCGTGCGTCAGTCGGGGACAAAAGGGTGAACGGCTCTGGGACTTTCTGGGTGAAATCCCCTTTGCTATCGAAGATTAGTACACGATCACCCCGTGCGATCGCTTGCTGAATCCACGGCCAGAGGACTGTGGTCTTGCCCGCCCCCGTGCCGCCCATCACCATAAAATGGTGGGTTTCCTGGCGCGCCGAAATCTGGATCTTGGGGTGGATACGAATGCCGGGATCCTCATCCCGGCCAGGGCGCAAGGCTCGCGCAACCACGCGAGGATCTCTGTGTAAAATGAACCCGCGAATGTGCCGGACATTTGAGCGCGTGGCCAACCGCCACCCCTCAATCCCGAACCCGACCGCAAGCCCGACGGCCAGGGCCGCCGGAATCCAGCCACCCGGCACCGGAGGCACGACGCCATACGCGCGGATGAGATGGTAGATCCAGTCTGGGATCTCACGCACCGGCGTGAAGGGTTGCTTGAACCACCCAAGCAACCCCTCCATTCCCGCAATGTATCCGACCGCCGCACCGAAGGCGGCGCACACGATCGCAACGACCGGGCGCTCTGACGACGCCCAATTGATATCCGATCCACTCACGTTCTGCATGTCATTCATCTCACCACCTCCATTTTTGTGCCGCAGAGTTGTCCTACTTACCCGCCCCGATTTTGCGGACCGCCCGACGCAGCTTCCGGATCTCTCCATCGATCACATCGACGCGCCGGGCGACCGCCTCCCGTTCTTTGGGTGGCATGAGATGCGCACCGGAACCAGAGCGGCCACGCTCCGATTTCAGCAACATGCGAAACAATGAGATCGCTTGCCGTTCAAGCACAACGCGCTCACGCCTTGCCTGTTTTAAGGACATCATAGTTACGGTAGCCATTTTTCGTCCTCCCGCCGACCGACGCCTTGTCCGGCCGCGCGCTGATCATCAATGAACTGGTCCACTACTGCCTGCGCACGGACCGCCGGATCTGTGGGTCTGGGATTACCGCCTGCGGCTTCGCATGCGTCCCGCCATTGCGCGGTCCACCCCCACATCTCGATCCGACGGCAGCACTCGTCTCTCCGATTCTGCTCGTCGACGAGTCTGCGGACGCGCAGGCCTGGGGGAATGCGCGGGCCGACAAAGTCGGGCCGGTCCTGAAGGTAATAAAAGTCGACCATGTGTCACCTCCGTTGTGTTGCGTTGTGCTTCTACTTACTGGACCCCGGTGGTAATTCACCAGCCGTAGCTATCGCCCAACTCCCTCTCCCGTTCCCGCGGCGGTTCTGGCTTGGCCTCCGGCTCTGCCTCCGGTACCCGCTCCTGCCTGTCCTTCTCAATCTCCACCCGCGCCTCGGCGCGCAAGGCCTCCAGCGCCGCCACCCGACCGTCAGCCTGCATGGCTTCGTGCCCCGTCAGACGCTCAGCGGTCTTGGCCCACGATTTTTTCAGGCGCCCGATATTGTCAGTTATGATGTCGAGAGCCAGACGCTCACGGCTGCAGGAGACGTATGCAGCCTTACTGGTGGCGACCCGGGACGCTTCGCCTGCCACGATCGACCTATCGATCGTGCGACCTTGGGAACGGTGGACGGTTATGCCCCAACCGTAATCGAGGGTGTGCATTGCTTGCGCATCGAGGCCCACTAGGCTCTTATCGTCCTTTTCTATGGTGATCTTGCCGTCGGCGACCTCACAAACCGTGCCGGTCTCATTGTTCCGGAATCCCAAGGTGCGGTTGTTGTCCGTGAAGACAAGGCGGTCGCCGGGCGCCACGGCCATCTCTCTGCGCGTAAAAACGGCAAGGTCCTTGATGCTGATTTTGCGCATATCGAATACCCGTTCCGCGCCGTCCGAGGTTCGGGCGGTCACTGTGCGCTTGGTCGGGTCCGTGACAGTCACGGTATAGTCGGTTGTCTGGCGGTCGCGGCCTCGGCCTTCTGTTAGCCTTAGCACCATGTCTTTCTTATAGGAGAGCGCGTTTCTCATCTCCACCCGCGTGAGCCCCGCTTTATCCAGGGCCGTCACGGTCGCGGCATTCGGGCCAACGGCTCCCGACTCCTGAAGGCCTTGCCGGATACGGTCGTTGATCGCGCGCCGGACGGCGTTGGTGCCCGATAAGACCAAGGTTTTCTCCCTCTCCTCTTGGGAGAGAGCGAGGTATCGGGCGGCAGTCTCCCGGGCGATGGCCTGTTTCCGCACGGCGGGTGGTGGGAGCTTGCTGGGGTCCTTCTCAGACTGCGCCGGGGTCGGGGGCTCAATACCGGCGACCTTCCAGTCTTCGCCCATGACAGTCACGGCGGACATATAGGGCTCGGCCAGGTCTACGGCCTGGGCGGCGTTGCCGTTAGCGAAGGCCTGGGCGATCTCGCGTAGGGCCTCATCCCGCTGGCGATTGATCTCCGTGATCTCACTGACTGCGATGACCTTCTCCTGGATCATCTGTTCCAGGATCTTCCCGGCCTCCACCGCGTCCAGTTGTTTGGGGTCACCGACCAACACGAGGCGGTCGGTGGGGCGCAGCTTTTCTAGGACACGTCGCATATCGCGGGCCGAAACCATCGCCGCTTCATCAAGAATGATGAGACGCGGCGAGAGAGCTTTGTCGGCGCGGGCGACAAAACTGTGCAATGTGCGCGTATCGTCGGCGCCGATCTCTTTAAGCCCGTCAGCGGCCGTTTGCGAAGGCCCTAGACCGATGACGCGCAGTCCCTGCGCATGGGCCTCGTCGCTCAAGGCCGCCATAGCCATCGATTTTCCGCCACCCGCCGCACCTATAATTGCCACGCACTGGTCGGTGCTGGTGAGGGCGGCCACAACCGCTGCGTGCTGACCTGCCGTGAACTGGAAACCCTGGACTTGTTCTCGGGCCTCGATGCGCGTCCGGGCACCTTCGGCGGTTGTGATAGGTGCGGATGTACCGCGCCCGGCGGCGACGCGCTCCAGAACCCATGCCTCGGTTCGCAGGGTCTCCCTGGTGACAATGCGATCCCGCCCATCCTCGTAAAGACGGGAGGCCCTGGCGGCGGACTCGATCTCCTGTGCGACCTTGTCCAGAGTTACCCCGCCGTGCATCCCGTGTAGTAAGGCCTCCAGTTGCACACGGTTTTTGGACATCACCGATTCGCGCTCGGACAGGTGGTTGGTCGCGTAGGCCACAGCCTCGACGGATGCCCCTGGTTCCGTCACTGTCACAGATCCGGGGGCCTGGGGCTCGACGGTGATCGCGAGGTCGCGGGCCTCTTGCCGCCACCCCCAGCGCTGTTCATCTTGGGTGAGTTGGCGCTTATCCTCACGGGTCGAGAGGTTCGCGGCCGTCTTCTGGGCGGCCGTGGCCGTGTCACGGTCCAGGCCCCATCGCTTTAATTTGGCCTCGACTTGGGCAGATCGGGCGCTGGCCGCCTCGATCTGCTCATCGGAGATACCCGACAACTCAAAACCCTCTCTGCTTTGCCTTAGGCCGAATCCCAAGGCGCGAAGCTCCGACGCCAATTCTGCACGATATGTGGCGCCTGCGAGTTTTATCCCGTCGTTACCGAAAGCCAGATCGATGGCGCGCAGCTGCCCGTCGCGCCCCTTAGTGATGTTCAGCAAAATCGCATGGGTATGGATCTGCATACCCGCATGCCCATTCACGGGCCGCGCATCTTCATGACGATAGGCGGCCCACAGCCCGGCGCCCGTCCGTTCAGCTTGGGCGCCGCCCTTTCCATACCTGGCGGTCAGGAATGCTTGCTCGACAAGCCGCATGGCGCGGGCTGCAGCGCGGTCGTGGGCGGCCAAGATTTGGTCGCGCATCTCCGGGGTGGCGGCGCCGAGGGCGAAGAGACTGACGGATTTGGGGGCCGAGAACGTGCAATCGATGCCCATACGCCGATGACCATCTTTCTCGACGCCATCGGTACCGAAGGGCCGGCCGTCCGGCAACCGGCCTTCTAGAAGTCCTTGTAGCGTCCGCCCGTCGACGGGCCCGGCGAGTCCCAGTTCGGCGGCCAAGGTGCCGCCCCAGGCGCTCGGGGTAGCCCGTTCGCTGTAGTACCCATCTTTACGGCTGTCGCCGACCTGGTGTTGGCAATAGGATACGACATTGCGGGCGGCGCCGGGTCCGCCGCTCAAGCTCTTCAGGGTCATCATCAGCGCACACTCCTATATGTAAGGACTCCCGTTAAGTATGCCCTGTTGGAAATGCATGCGAAGCGAGCCCCGCACCCTCTTGCAAAGATGTGTAAGTTTTCTGTGGTGAAAATCTCGGGATCGCGTTCCCGGACGCGGAGATCACAACCGGCGCCAGCCGGACACCGGCAGCCGCGAAGGGGTGCGACGGTGTGTACAGGCTACCGTCAGGTAGCCGTCAAGCTCCGATTTTTGGCATTGGGAAACCCGGGAAAATGCCAGCTGCGCACATACCATCTGATGCAAACCCACAAAAACATCTGCAATCCATAGGATTCCAACGTACCAAAGGCAGGCCGCAAAAAATGCAAACGCATGCGGGCGACATACCAGAGGCATGCCGCGTTTGACCGCTTCACGCAAACGCGAAATTGAGTAGGCTGGATTGTGCGAACCCGTGAATTTCCATGCGGGGACGCCTTATAGGTAGACACGATTCATAGGAGGTCCGATGTCGCTAGAGAAGCTACAGAAGGAATACCCGCCGGGCACGCGGGGTGTCAGCGCCCTCGTTCTCCGGGAATACGGAGCAATAAAGGAGGCGAGGCTGCACGGGTGGACGTGGGCCGAGATTGCCGCAGAGATGGGGCAATCGTCGACGGGGGCGCCTAGGGCGTTGGCCAACGCATTCGCTAGAGTTACACGGCGTATAGAGGCAGGGCAGCTGGTGCCGCCCAAGGCAACCAGCGCGCCCCCAAGAATGGCGCCGCGCCAATCCACTGGCGGCTTTACCAATCTCACACCAGACGATTAAGAGGTGACACATGACCATGCAAGACAAAAAGCTGTTGGTTCACGGCGACAGGGGCGGCCTCGGCAAGAGCCGCACTATAACCGCCTTGGCTGAATTCTTGGCAGCCCGAAACGGGGTGAGCGCCACACCAAAACCGGTCAAAACGAAGACCACGCGAGGACAACACCATGGGTAACCAAAAGAAGCTGTTCATAGTGCACGGCGACAAGGGCGGCATCGGCAAGTCGTTATTTGCGACCGCCTTCGCCGAATTCTTGATCGCCACGTTTGGCGCGGCATGCGTCGTCGAGGGCGACACGACCATTGCGGACGTCGCAAAACGATTCGGGGCCGCACCCGAGGTGACGGGGCTCATCACAAACTTGTCGCGCGAGGAGAAGGCGGACGAGGCGGCCATCGCCCTCTTTGAAGAACTGGAGGCTCTTGGTGATGCGGCCAATCTCGTCGTCGTCAATACGCCAGGGTCGGCGTCCAAGACGCTCGACAAAAACGCACATCTGTTCGTGCCGGTGGCGCATGACATGGGCTATCAAATCCATGTGGCATGGATGGTCGCGGACGATCTTGAGGGGATAGAACTCTCTATGAAATCCGCGCTCTGTGCCCAAGCTGATTACAAGATCGCCGTAATCAACTCCGCCAAGACCAGTCCCACATCGGGCCCCTGGCACAGGTCGGAGGCCCGCAAGGCTTGGCTCGAATCCGGCGGCCACGAGGGCGTCATGCCGGTCCTCACAGACCGCGCAATGATTTTGCTGCGTGAAACACAGCAACGCCCGTTTGACCTCACAACACCGGATGGCGGGCAATCGATTGTGGTCCGGCAGGTCTTCAAAAACTGGCTCGCGGCTTGTGCCGCAGGCCCCTGTAAAACCTTTTTTGGGGAGGACGAGTGATGATTGATGATGATTTCATCCCTGGCGTTGACCAGGAAAACAGCGCGCAGGAGGCCCCTTCGGGGGCCTTACCCCACGACACCGAAAAGCCAGCGCAAGATCAGGTACTAGACGCCCTCCCAAAAGAGGACGTTACAGAGATTTTGCGAGCGACACATCGGTTTGGGGTCCGCGACGACGATCCGTTATGGGTCGCGATTCTGACGCTCCTGCACGTTGACACGCTTGTGAAAACCGCACAGGAGACAGCGTCACAGGTCGAGCAGGCGACGGCAAAGGTAGGACCATCGATATACGACAATGCGGTAAAAGTCAGCAATGACCTGAAGGGCGTCATAAACAATGACATCCGCAGAAATGCGGCTGATGTCGGACGCGCGACCGCCAACGCGATAATGATCACTATCAACAAAGGCGCAGAAAAGATCCAGGAGGTAGCCGCCGATCTCGACCGTATTGCCAAAGAAAAGGGCGACGCATTCGCGGCGTCATGGCGCGCTCAAGCCGCGCGGGCCGGGGAGGAGCAGGCTAAGGCGGCCGTGCAAAAGGCGATCGCTGTCAGATGGGGCGTCGTGATAACAACTATCGCATTGTCGATAGTCGTTGGCGTCATGCTCGCAACAGGGTTTATCGACTTGTCTGGGCACCTCCTGCCTTGGCGGTGGGCGCTCGTCACCAACCCCCAAGGC
>JAKAXK010000112.1 GCA_021827145.1 Pseudomonadota bacterium | reverse complement strand
TTCCGATCTGATAGCGCGCACCGACATAGAGGGCCATAGCGCCACCTTGCGAGAATCCGCCAACCACAATCCGGTTGCTCGGGATGCCCCGACGCCTTTCCCGCTCAATCAGATTCTGAAGCCGACGCCCGGAGCGGCATACGCCGGCCTCATCCTCGTCTTGTTGAAGGTCCGCGTGCACCACGTCATACCAGGCCCGCATAACAGCTCCACCAAAAAGGGTAAGTCGTCTCCGGGGCGCATTAGGAAGGATGAACCGGGTGCAGCCGCCGGGTGGGGCAAAGTTTTCTAAGAGATCAAGGAATTCCCGGTTATCTCCGCCGCCACCATGCAGAAGGATAACGCTAGCCTTGGCGCCGCCCAGCGGCTCTACCTCAATGCAGGAATTTCCGCTCGTCAAGGCCATAATACTGTGAACCTCCGTAACCCCATTGCCCGGCCCAACAAACGCATCGCGGGCTATGTCCGCCACCCACACCCACCACCGCTGCCCATTCCAGAAGTGCCGCCGCCCCGCTTAACCAAGGCGACGGCCCAGGGTCCCGTTTTCCAAACGTTTCTATACACACCTTTCGCCTCGCCAATTCTGGCCCGCACGCCCCGTTTCCCTAAAGCTCTTACGCCTCCTTGAACGCCACACGCTGTCTCTTCTTCGAAGCGACTGCCTCAACGAACTTTCCTATCTCTACAATGTAATTCGCGTATGTCCCCGTACAGACCGTCTCCACTTCATCAAATATCCGGAAATCAAAAAAACACTTTCTACCCTCGATCACCTTCAAACTCAGACAGATGGTAACCCGAAGCCCGCTAGGCGTCGGCGCAAAATGGCGAAACGCCACCGAGACTCCTACTGTCCTGTAGCCCTTCATGAGGTATGGATTTACGCAGTCATACGCCGATGACTCTATCAAACGTAGCAGCTGATCGGTAGGCATGACGTCGAAGAAATTCCCTTCGTCACAGGCCGTCCCATCCCCAACGTGCTCGGCGGCTGCCACAACGTTGCACCGTACCTCTCGTCCGATCATATCTTCTAAATTCACCATGAACATAGCATCCCCCGCTTATACACGCGCCAATCCTCGCATGTCGGATTACATGTAAAGACCGCCATTGACGCCTATCACCTGACCCGTCATATATCCTGCTTCTTCCGAGACAAGATACCCAACAAGCGAGGCCACTTCCTCTGGCTGACCCATTCTCCCAATCGGCGTCTGAGCCATTATTCTCTGAGCTATCTTTTCCGGAATTCCGGCCGTCATAGCGGTGTCGATCAGGCCCGGTGCAACCGCATTGACGGTGACGCCGCACGTGGCAGTCTCCAACGCCAGGGCCTTCGTAAAACCAATCACCCCCGCCTTGGCGGCGCAGTAGTTGGTTTGCCCATAGGAGCCTATAAGGCCGTAAACGGAAGCAATGTTAACGATGCGGCCATACTGACGCTTTAGCATTCCTGGCAGAACGGCACGGCTGCAATAAAAACAGCTATCTAACGCAGTTGCGACCACTGCTCTCCACGTTTCGTAATTCATGTCGATAAGCTTTGCCGGCCGCGCTATACCTGCGTTATTGACAAGTATATCCACCCGACCGAAGTAACGGGTCGCGTACTCCATAAGAAGATTGGCTTGCACCGCGTCGGTGGTGTCTGCCTGCACGCAGACCGCTTCCGATATCTCATTCAAAGACCCCATGGTTTCCACCGCTCCGCTCGCGTCTGTTCGATAGGTCACGACCACTTTAACGCCTTGCTCCGCCAGTTTTGTCGCAATAGACCGGCCGATTCCCTTCGATGCGCCCGTAACGACCGCCACGCTCCCGGTTCTGATCATGCCCACCTCATGACCGTTGAGCCCCACGATAATCCTGCCCCAAACCCGACGAGCACTACGGTGTCGTCCCGTTTCACCAAGCCCGCATCAAGCGCTTCCCGTAAGGCTATGGGGATAGACGCAGAAGAGCAGTTGCCATACCTCGCCAGATTCATGTAGGTTTTCTCCATCCCCAAGCCCAACGCAGCCATTCCTTCCTGAATAATGTTCTGGTTCGCCTGGTGGGAAATCACGAAGTCCACATCTGACACCGTCAAATCTGCATGCCGCAGACAAGCGCGAATGCTGCGCGGAAATACGCTTGTCGCAAACTGATACACAACCTTCCCGTCCATGCGCGCATCAATGGGAGTTCGGGTTTGTCCATAAGCTTCTTCTTGAGCCACCAGCGCTTGCGCCGTGAATGGCTGCCGCGAGCCTCCCGCGGGAATGATAATAGCGTCATAACCAGAACCGTCCGCGCCCAAGTCAAACGCCATAAATCCGTATCCCTTTCGAGCAGGCCGGAGCACGGCAGCGCCCGCGCCATCGCCAAAAAACACGCAAGTGCTTCGGTCCTGCCAGCTAATCATGCGAGAATGAATCTCCGCACCGACCACTAAAACATTTTCGTACGTGCGGTCTGCCACAAATTTACTGCCGATTGCAAGACCATAAATAAACCCTGAGCACGCAGTGGCTATGTCGATGGCGGCGATATTTCGCATTCCCATTTTGTTCTGCACTATGCACGACGTCGCCGGCGTTTTGTAATCATGGTTCTGCCCGGTAATTATGATCATGTTGATCTGGTCCGGTCTAAGATTCGCATGCTGGATTGCACGCTCCGCGGCATGTATTGCTAGATCCGACAGGGCCTCGTCCGGGCCCGCTATGTACCGCGTTTCTATCCCGATCTTGCTCTTTATCCATTCATCCGTTGTGTCGACCATATTCGCCAATTCGGCATTGGTAACGCACCTCTCGGGTACATAAAAACCGAGTCCCGCAATCCCCACTGGCCTGCCCTCTTCAAGATTCATCGCCTTCCTCCTGGTTTAAAGATCTATAAAGGCCGAACCCCACGTTAGGCCACCGCCGAAGCCGACGATCATTACCGCTGACCCTGGCTTCCCGAGGTCGCGGCTTAACGCCTCATCAAGCGCTACCGGTATTGACGCAGCTGCGGTATTTCCGTAGCGGTCGATATTCACGTAGGCCTTTGACTCATTGATCTCCAAGCGTGACATCGACTCCCGGATGATGTTTATGTTCGCTTGGTGCGAGATAAGAAGATCAATGTCTTCTATATTGCGACCCAGTTGTTCGAGCAATCTCTTGACTGCGCGGGGAAACGCATTAACCGCGAACTTATAGACATCACGCCCGTTCATGGATAATTTGTCACTGTTCGTCTGTCCATTTCGAGATCCCGACGAACACTCGACCGATCTTCTTCCGCAAGCCGGGGCCGTGATAGACATGCCATTGGCGCCATCCGCTCCGAGATAGACTCCTAGTATTCCTGGCCCGCTCTCCACTCCGCCCTTGGTCAGGACCATCGCACCGGCGTCATCGCCAAAAAACACACAACTTGTTCTGTCCCTCCAATCGACGATCCGCGAATAGGTGTCTGCTCCAATCACAACTGCGGTGCTAAAGCTACTTGCCTTCAACCAGTAATAGGCGATGGCAATGGCGTATATGAAGCCACTACAGGCCGCGTTAACGTCCATAGCTGCGGCGTTATCCGCCCCCAACTTGCCCTGGATAATGCACGCGGTAGACGGCAAATACATGTCGGGTGTAGAGGTCGCGCAGACAATGAGGTCCACGTCCCGTTCTTTGAGGCCCGCCCGATTCAACGCAGCTCTGGCGGCGTTGTAACCCAAGTCCGACGTCGATTCCCACGGCGCGGCAATATGTCTCTCTCGAATCCCTGTGTGCGATACGATCCACTCTTCGGCGCTGGTTACCCCGTGTTCTGCCAGTCTGTCGACAACATCTTTGTTTGTGAGCATCTGCTCGGGTATATAGGATCCCGTTCCCGCAAGAAGTATGTTATTCATCGCAGGTTTCCTGTCCTGACTCCGGCAAGCACCATTCGCCACTGAGGTAGGGCAGTCCTTTCCGGTTGAAACGGGGATTGCCTGTCCCGTTGATGGACTGCGTAACGCTTGCCAGCATGTCATGCAGATCCGTGTAGGGAACCGAAAGAACCTGTTCTGTGGGTTCAAATCGCGCTATTTTGCGGCTTGGTAGGTCAATGAAGCTTACATTGGCACGCCCAGTCGTTATTGGTATACCCACCGTTGATTGGCACGTCGCGCCATAGCTATAAATCATGACCGGTTCCCCTGATTTAAATATGTGTAAACCCAGAAGACGCGCAATTTGCTCCGGATTTCCGACAATCAGCACCAGATCTGGCTCCACAGAGGATTGCGACAATGGTTCGAACAGTACATTGTCACCGAAACCGAGAGGCGGACCTGGGAGACTCTGAACCATGGTCTGGGCCGCGTCCCCGTCATAAAGGGATTGTTCGTTCTCGATCCAAAAGTCATACGCTAATGGCGACAATGCCTCGAACCCGAGAAAATAGCTTGCCCCCAGGCACTTGGAGTTGGTCTTCGTAAGAATCGTCGTCTTCCCAAAGCGAGCATCTTGGATTGCCTGACACGCTACAACTGACGCCGACACCTTGGGTATCTCTGGGGGGGTCTTGAGGTAGCGAATGGCGACCATGTGCCCGCGTAAACCGAGAAGGCGGGCGAGATCCGTGCTAAGCTGGCGTGCCGTTTCAAGCTTCATGGCTCGGCCTTTCGTCGCTTTCCAGGCTGCATTCGGGCGGTCGCTCCACACTGCCGCGTTGGTTTTCCCGGTACGTGGCCTTTGTAAGCGAGGTCATAGCCTCCCCCAAGGCCATTATGTCCTTCGGAAAGACCCAGCCTTGATGGTTGACTCGCAGCGTCGACTCGGCCAATGTACCCATGCCCCGACTGATTGAGATATTGAAGTCGGATAGCAGGGCTTTCTTGATATCCTCGCAGTGAGTCTCACCGGCGAGCCGGAAGACAGTGGCATTCGGGGCCCGGTCCTTCGGGGCGGCCACGCACTTACCGCGCAATGCGGGAAGGTACGAGCGAAACAGGAACGCATTGGACGCTGTCCGCCGGTACGCTTGCACTCTGGCCTCCTTGTCGCGCAGATACCCCATCACTTCCACCATGCCATATATCAAGGTCAATGGCGGATCGAATGGGGTGATGCCCCTTGACAACCAGTGGGCCAGGTGAGACAGATCCCAGTAGGCCTTGGCCATACCTGCTGTTTTCCACCGCTCCTTGGCGCGCTGCCCTATTGCCAGAAACGCCAGGCCCGGGGCGCACATCAGGCCCTTGTGGGAACACATAACGGTGACGTCCAATCCCCACAGGTCAGGCAGCAATGGCACACCGCCCGCGGAACTGAGTGCGTTCACGAGCACCAAGGCAGGATGCTTGCCCTTCGCCGCTGCTAGTTGCGCGAGGTCGTTCAGTACGCCCGTCGAGGTCTCATGATGAGTCAGAAGTATCGCCTTAATCTTGCCTTTGCGATCATCCTGCAGTCGCCTTTCCAAAGCCGCCCAATCCACGCCTTTTCCAGGCTCGGCCACCATGGTTTCTACAGCAGCACCGAGCTTTTCGGCCATAGCAGCAAAGAGCCCACTGAAGAAACCGTGTGTGCAGGCGAGCACGTGATCACCACGAGAGAGGTGGTTTACTAAGGCCGCCTCGAGACCCCCGGTGCCTGTCCCCGGTAAAAGGAATATCTCCGATTTCGTTTCCAGAACATCGGCAAGCCCTTGGCGCACGCTTTCCATTAAGGCCCACGCTTCCGCTCCGTGCCCGTCCACCATCGGACGCCGCATAGCCGCAGAAACCTTTTTTGGCAACGGCGTAATGCCCGTGGTTAAAAGACGGGGTTTCCGGTTCACCATGGGGCTTGTGGAGACATGGCTAGGTGGTGGAACACCACAAGCTTCTCCCGTCGCAATTCTTCAATCAGATAGCGCAGCTTACCGAAGCCGCTTCCCTTATACCCCCCATCGGGATATAGGGTATGGTGATGGAAAGGCGCGTGGTTAACCATGACCCCACTCACCTGAAGCCGCCGGGCCGCCTTAAAAGCTGTATCAATGCTGCTGGTGAAGATTGCTGCGCGGAGGCCATAAGGGTTTTTATTGGCTATAGTAAAGGCCTCGTCATCCGTTTCAAATTCTATAATGGGAGCAACGGGGGCCGAGGTCCGTTGGTTGACAACAGCCATATCGCCGCGCACTTGATCGATGACTGTTGGTTTGAAAAAGCCGTTGCTGCTCTTGCCGCCGCATAGCAGGCGGGCGCCCTGCGACACAGCCTCTTCGATCTGGCGATCGGCATTTTCCACAAGACTTGGGAACATTATGGGGCCGATGTCCGTCTGCTCCTCCCACGGATCGCCAGTATTCAACTCGCCGATCTCTCTCAGCAAAGCCTCCTTAAAGCGATCTGCGATAGCGCGCTGCACTAGGACAATCTCAATGTCTGTACACGCCAGACCCGAGATGAACGTCGCTCCCCATGCCACATATTTGGCTGCCAGTCCCAAATCGGCGTCGGCGAATATGATGCTCGGGTTCTTGCCCGTAATCGACAGCCATATCTGCTTCATTCGCTCACCGGCTATAGCAGAAAGCCGGTTCCCATAACTCCCCGCCATGGAGAGGATCATGTCCACGCTCTTTTCGGAAGCCAGCCTAAGCGCTATGTCGCTGTCCATGCCCGTCAGCATCACGATGGCCTCTGGCGGGACCCCAGCCTCTAGAAATATCTCTCGAATCTGACGGAATGACTCCTCCACCTGAGAAGGTGCATGGAAAATGAGGGAGTTACCGGTTATCAGTGTTGCAGTAAATATCTCGGCAGCCAGATAGAGTGGGGATATAAACGGAAATACGCCAAGCACCACCCCATAAGGTTTGACCTTGCCCCAGTTTCGTGGACACCTTATGTCCAGAGAACGCTGTTTTCAAACGTCGTTGGGGTCATGTACCCCAATGTCGAGTGAAGACGCTTGCGATTGTAAAACACTTCGATGTATTCGAAA
>JAKAXK010000001.1 GCA_021827145.1 Pseudomonadota bacterium | reverse complement strand
TTCCGATCTTATGTGGGTGTTGTCGCTCGACGCCGACGAGTATCTGACGCCGGAGGCCCAGGCCGAGATTCAGGCGGTGCTCTCGTCCGAGCCCCCGACAGACGCCTTCCGGATGCCGCGCCTATCCAGTTATTGTGGTCGCTTCATGCGCCACGGAGGCTGGTACCCGGACTATGTAACGCGCCTCTTTCGCCGTGGCCGTGCGCGCTTCAGCGATGACCTCGTGCATGAGCGGCTGCTGGTGTCGGGTCCAATCGCGACACTTCGCGAACCGCTCCGCCACGAGACCTATCGCGACCTGGAGGAGGTGCTGTGTAAGATTGATCACTACTCTTCGGCAGGGGCCACCATGGGCGCGCGAGGCGGCCAGCGGGGAGGGGTGGGGCCCGCGCTTGCGCACGGCCTGTGGGCATTTGTGCGCACCTACTTGGTCAGAAGGGGGTTTCTAGATGGCGCCGAAGGCCTGATGCTCGCCATATCCAATGCCGAAACGACCTACTATAAGTACCTCAAGCTGTGGCTCCTCAGAAAACAACAGGGTCAAGCCGACAAACTGTCCGGAAAATGAGGCTCGTGGCTAGACTTGATTGCCAGGCGGTAACGTAAGCGCATGCATGTCCTTCTCGTAAAGACATCCTCGCTGGGCGATATCGTCCATAACCTCCCCATGGTCACGGACATGGCGGCGGCACGGCCCGACATCACCATCGACTGGCTGGTGGAACCGGCCTTCGCCGACATCCCGGCCATGCACCCGGCGGTAAAGGCCGTGATCCCGGTGGATTTGCGACGCTGGCTGCGGGCACCCCTCGACCGCCAGACATGGCGGGGCGTCGGGGCGCTACGCGCGCGACTCCGGGAAACCTCTTACGACCTGATCCTCGACACGCAGGGCCTGGTGAAAAGCGCGCTCGTCGCCCGCCTGGGGCACGGGCCGCTCTACGGGCCGGATCGGCGATCGGCGCGCGAGCCCGCGGCGGCCATCTTCTACGCCCACGGCCTTGCCATGGACCGTGACCGGCACGCGGTGTGGCGCAACCGCATGCTCGGCGCCGGCGCCCTGGGCTACCCGCTGCCCGAGACCCCGCCCGATTACGGGCTGTCCGGCGTGGGGCAGGACGGCAGCGACGAACCGGTCTGCGTCGCCTTCCATGCCACGAGCCGCGCCTCGAAGCTGTGGCCGCAAGACCATTGGGTAGTGCTCGGCCAAGCGCTGCGGCGCCAGGGCTTCCGGATCCTGCTCCCCTCGGGCAACGACCGCGAGCAGGCGGCCGCCACAGAGATCGCGCACGCAATCGGCGACGGCGCGCAGGCGCTTGCACGCACGGGCATACAGACGCTTGCGGACCTGATCGCCGGGGCGTGTGTGGCAATCGGCGTGGATACGGGGCTGCTGCATCTCGCTGCGGCCCTCGGACGGCCCACGGTCGGTATCTTCTGCGACAGTGACCCGACCCAGACCGGCGTGCTCGCCGAGCGCGCCTTCAATCTGGGCGGCTTCCAGGCCTCTCCGCGCGTGGATGAGGTCTTGGACGCGCTCAAGGAGCTTGGGGTCGTGGGGACCGCATGAGCTGGTACACGCTCATCGTCCGACTTCTGCTGCCCTTCGCCCTCATACGGCTCTGGTGGCGCTCGCGACATCATCCGGAGTACGCCCCGCGCTGGGCGGAACGCTTAGGATATGGGCCCGCAATCGAGGGGGCACCGATTTGGGTCCATGCGGTATCGGTGGGTGAGACCCGCGCGGCGGCGCCCTTGGTTCGCGCGCTGCTCGAGGATTATCCCGAGATACCGATACTCGTCACTACGACGACCCTGACCGGGGCGGCGCAAGTGACTATGCTCTTTGGCGACAGCGTGATCCACCGCTTCGCGCCTTTCGACCTGCCGGGGGCGGTCGCGCGCTTCCTCGGCGCGACGCGGCCACGGGTCGCGGTGATCCTCGAGACCGAGATCTGGCCGCATCTTTTCAGGGCCCTGCGGGATCGCGACATCCCAGTCGTATTGGCCAATGTCAGGCTGTCCGAGCGATCCTATCGACGCTATCGTCGCGTCGCGAGGCCGATCGCCCAGATACTCGGCATCCCCACCGTCATCGCCGCGCAATCGCCAGCGGATTCCGCACGCTTACGCGCCTTGGGCGCGCCACTGAAGCGGGTCCATGTGACCGGGAATATGAAATTCGAGCTATCGCCGACCGCGGGCCTGCGCGAGGCGGCCCAGGCACTGCGGTTCGCTTTCGGCGAGCGGCCGGTGTGGGTCGCGGCAAGCACCCACCAAGGGGAGGAGGAGATCGTCCTAAGCGCCCACGCGGTCCTGCGCCAAGGCGTCCCCGATCTCCTGCTCGTGCTCGTGCCAAGACATCCGGAACGTTTCGAAGCCGTGGGCAAGCTCGCGCGCTCGCGTGGCATGACGGTCGTGGAGCGAAGCTCCGGTGTTCCCGTGACGGTGGATACGGAAGTCCTGCTGGGAGACACGATGGGGGAACTCATGCTGTTTTTTGCGGCAGCGGACTGTGCCTTCATAGGTGGTTCGCTAGTCGCCACGGGCGGCCATAACCCCATAGAGGCGCTGGCCTTGGGCGTACCCGCGGTGTTCGGGCCGCACATGTTCAATTTCACGGAGATCGCGCACCTCACGCTGGCGGCGGGGGCGGGAAGGCAAGTGGCCGACGAAGACGGCTTGATCGCAGCGGTACGAGCCTATCTGGGCGACGCCGGAGTGCGGGACGCGGCAAGCGCGGCCGGTGAATCGCTCGTGCGCACCCACCAAGGCGCGCTCCGCCGCACACTGTCGCTGCTCGAACCGCTCCTCAGCCCGCCCTCGGCAGATCCCTGATCTCGCGCACGAGATCCCGAAATCGCGGGTGCGTGGCGCCGCGCAACCATTCGAAGACCGTGGACTCCACCGAGGCCTGCCTCACGCCCTCGCGGCCCATGCGCGCAAGCGCCTCATCGTGGTCTGCGCGGCTGCGACTGGCGCAAGCATCGGCAAGGACATAGACCTGGCGGTCGCGCGCGTGGAGATCGAGGGCGGTCTGGAGCACGCACACATGGGTCTCGATACCAACGACCAAGACCTGATCCCGTTCGGTATCCAAGGCGCTGGCGATTGCCGGGTCGGCACAGCAAGAGAAAGTCATTTTGTCGAGCGGACGCAGGCTGTCGGGCAAAACGGCAGCGAGTTCCGGGACCAAGGGCCCTAGACCCTGCGGATATTGGCGGGTCACGACGACCGGGATGTCGAGCTGTATGGCGGCGCGCGCAAGCAGCGCGATGCGCGCGAGGAAATGGGCCGAAGACGGTGCCATGGCCGCATAGAGCTTGGTCTGAAGATCGACCAGCAGAAGGAGGCTGCGACGCGCCTCGATCAGCATGGACTAATAACGCGCCATGGTCTTGTCGACCTCGCGCGCCCAAGCCTCGATGCCGCCGCGGAGGTTCACGACATTCTTGAAGCCGTTGTGTTCGAGAAACTTACCCACATGAAGGCTGCGCACGCCGGTGTGGCAATAGACAACCACCTCGGTCTCGGGGTCGAGGTCGTTCATCGCCATGGGGATCTGCTGCATGGGCGCGTGCAGCGAGTTCGGGAGGGCACAGAGGTTACGCTCCCACGGTTCACGCACGTCTAGGAGCACGGGGGTCTCACCCGCCTTCAGGCGGGCATCGAGGTCTTGAGCGGAAATCTCATGCATGGCGTGCGAACCCTAGAAATAAAACCGTTCCCGCTGGGGTGCATTCATCAAGACTGGCACGTCGGTCTCGAACAGGGAACGCTCGCTAAAGCGATCGACATCCTCGCGGACGATGAGGCGGGCCTCCATCGCCGGAGACTCGCCGACGATCACGACCAGACGACCGCCCACGGCCAGCGACTCCCGAAAACGCCCATCCGGACCCAGGGGCAGGGCGCCGCTTACAAGGATAGCGTCATACGGCGCATGGCGTGGCCAACCATGGGCCGCGTCCCCCACTTCGAGCTGAGCATTGCTCACCCCCTGCGCGGCAAGCCGCATGGCGGCGAGCCGCTTGAACTCGGGCAGGATCTCGACGGAAAAGACGAGCCGCGCGAGCCCAGCCATGATCGCCGTCACATAACCGGTCCCGGTGCCCACCTCGAGCACGCGATCATTCGGCGTGAGCGCGAGCGCATTGACCAGGCGGGCATCGAGTACCGGCGAGAACATGATCTGGCCCCGGCCTATGGGGATCGCGGCATCGGCGAACGCCGCGGCGCGCTGACCCTCGGGCACGAAGTCCTCGCGTGGCACCACGCGCAAGCGCTCGAGCAGCCGTTCATCCAGCACCTCGCAGGTGCGGATCTGTTGCGCGACCATGGTGGTCCGCGCGACATCCAGGGATGTTTGAGACATGGGTAATTAAGGAATCCAAAGCCTGAAATTCGAGGTTAAGCCTTTTGCCCCAAGGGCGCAAGCGCCTCCTTGCAATCGCTGACTAAATCCATTAGGTTTGACGGACCCTTATGGACGGACCTTCCGGTCCGTGATCGGCGCGTTGCACGCGCTCACGAACTCTCTTGCAAAGGATCTCTGGCGATGAACGCCGACCCACGAACGCTCTCCCCCCTAACACGTGCCTTGGACACCGCCATGACGGCGCCGTTTCCAGCCTCGCGCAAGATCTATGTGCCGTCGGATGGGCCGGTGGCGCTGTCGGTCCCAATGCGCGAGATCACTTTGGAAGCGACCCCGGCGGCCTTGGGGGCTGAAGTCAACGCCCCAGTGCGGGTGTACGACACATCCGGGCCCTACACGGACCCGGGCGCGGTCATCGATCTGGCGCAGGGCTTGCCCAAGTCGCGGGCGCCGTGGGTGGCGGCACGCAATGACGTCGAGACCGGTGCGATTTCGTCGGTCTTCGCCCAGGAACGGCTGAAGGACCCGGAGACGGTGGCGATCCGCTTTCCGGGCACACGCACGGCGCTCAAGGCGCGGCCGGGGGCGCGCGTCACGCAGATGCACTATGCCCGCCGCGGCATCATCACGCCCGAGATGGAATACGTCGCCTTGCGGGAAAACGGCGGCGAGGAGATGCGCGGACCCAAGGCCATCACCCCCGAGATGGTTCGCGATGAGGTGGCGCGCGGGCGGGCCATCATTCCGGCCAACATCAATCACCCGGAACTCGAGCCCATGATCATCGGGCGGCGCTTCCTCGTGAAGGTGAACGCCAACATCGGGAACTCGGCCCTGGCCTCGAGCATAGAGGAGGAGGCGGAGAAGATGGTGTGGGCGACCCGCTGGGGCGCGGACACCATCATGGATCTGTCAACGGGCCGCCATATCCACGAGACCCGCGAATGGATCATCCGTAACTCGCCGGTGCCCGTGGGCACGGTGCCGATCTACCAGGCCCTGGAAAAGGTCGGCGGCGCCGCCGAGGAACTCACCTGGGAGATGTTCCGCGACACCCTCATCGAACAGGCCGAGCAGGGCGTGGACTACTTCACCATTCACGCGGGCGTGCGGCTGCCCTTTATCCCGCTGACCGCGAAGCGCCGTACCGGCATCGTGTCACGCGGCGGCTCCATTCTCGCGAAATGGTGTCTTGCGCACCACGAAGAGAACTTTCTCTACACCCATTTCCGCGAGATCTGCGAGATCATGAGCGCCTATGACGTGTCGTTCTCGCTCGGCGACGGGCTGCGTCCTGGGTCGATCGCAGATGCCAACGACGAGGCGCAGTTCGCGGAGCTCGATACCCTGGGCGAGCTCACCAAGATCGCCTGGGAGTATGACGTGCAGACCATGATCGAGGGCCCGGGACACGTGCCTATGCACCTCATCAAGGAAAACATGGATCGCCAGCTCACATCGTGCGGGGAGGCGCCTTTCTACACCTTGGGGCCGCTGACCACCGACATCGCCCCAGGCTACGACCACATCACCTCGGCAATCGGCGCGGCCATGATCGGCTGGTACGGCACGGCCTTGCTCTGTTACGTGACCCCCAAGGAGCATCTGGGGCTGCCCGATCGCCAAGACGTGAAGGATGGCCTCATCGCTTACAAAATCGCGGCCCATGCCGCGGATCTTGCCAAGGGGCACCCGCAGGCGCAGGGGCGCGACGACGCGCTCAGCAAGGCGCGCTTCGAGTTCCGCTGGAAGGACCAGTTTCATCTGGCGCTCGACCCCGAGCGCGCCCAGGAACTGCACGACGAGACCCTGCCCAAGGAATCGGCCAAGGTCGCACACTTCTGCTCCATGTGCGGACCGAAGTTCTGCTCCATGAAGATCACGCAGGAAGTCCGCGAGTACGCGAAGACGGTCGGCACAAGCCCTGACGCGGCCCTGAAGGAAGGACTGGCCGTCAAGGCCCAGGAGTTCAAGGCGTCCGGTGCCAAACTGTATCGGAAGGCGTAAGTGGTGGCGCAGGCGGTCGGTCCGCGCAGCGGACCGTGGCGGGGCCATGGCGCGCGCGGGAGGCATGGGGCGGACCTGGCTGGGGGTGCGACGGCCTCTGGGACCGCAGGACCCATGGCATGAGCGCGACCTTTCCGGTTAAGGTGGTGGACGACCGCGGGAAGTGCGGGACCTGCCCCGCGATCTGCTGCCAGTACATTACGCAGAAGATTCCAACTCCGCGGGCGCGCAGTGACTTTGAGCACCTCTTATGGCAAGTGAGCCACCAAGGCGTCGAGGTCTACCAGGATGAAGACGGGTGGTTTCTTCTCGTGCAGTCGCCATGCACTCATCTCGAAGCCGACGGGGCCTGCGGCATCTACGAGGCGCGTCCACCGATCTGCCGCGACTACTCCAACGACTTTTGTGAACTCGACGAACCCGCCGAACGCCACTTCCGGGTGCATTTCCGTGACTACGCAGCGCTCCTCGCGTATTGTCGCAAGCGATTCAAGAGCTGGCCGCGGTCGACTTGAGTCGAGGCTGCTGCTCGCCCTGGTGACGGCCAGCCAAGCCTGGCCGGTTGGCGCCCACAGGCTACCGAAGATTACGGCGTCCGTGCGTGGTGATCACTACCACATGAGTCTCGATCTGGTCCTGCATGCGCCGCTCAGCCGCGTCTGGCATGTCATCGCCGACTACGCCGACGTTAAACGTCTGAATCCCGCCGTAAAAAGCAGCACTGTGATCCGTCGCAACGGCATCACCCTTTTGCGCATGCGTATCACAAGCTGCGTGCTCTTCATCTGCTTTCCGATCACGCAGACCGAATCCATGACGACCGACGGACAGCGATGGGTCCGGGGCGTCATCGTGCCACGGCTTTCGAGCTTCCGGTCAGGGATGTCGCGCTGGCGGTTGCGCGCGGTGGCGAGCGGCACGGAGGCCCACTTCAGCGCCTCGCTCACGCCCTCGTTCTACATCCCTCCGGTCATAGGGCCGTGGATGGTCCGGCGCAAGCTACGCGCCGAGATGCGCGAGACCGCCGCTCACCTCAAGGCTTGGGTCTACGCACAAGCGTCTCCTAAGGCATAGGCCCCGCCTAGTAGGCGAACGACAAGATCGCCCCGGGTCCTCAGATCGCCTGCGCCACGAGACGCAAAGGCAGATTACTCTCTCGCTTACCCGCCTCCATCGCCGTCATCGCTTGCCTGTCCCGTGGGAATGGGCTTTCCAGAGGCCGGCTTATCGCCCCTTCCCTCAAAAGATGCCGCGCCCTCTTTGTTGGGCGGTAACCGATCGACGGATCGGCGGCCATGGCGGACCCGCCGACGCGGCTCGCTGGGCAGGCCACCCTCCTCCCATGCGTTCTGTTGGAGCAACTCATCGAGCGTAGGCTTCGATACGGGAGTCAACGTAATCGCCAACCCGAGGATGACCGCCACCCGCTCAAGCAGGGACAGCGACACCGCCCCTCGTTGAGTCGGGGACTCGAGCACCGAGATCGTTTTGCGTGTCACATGCGCCCTGTCCGCCAGCTGTTGCTGAGTCAGGCGCAGTGCGATGCGCTGGCGCCGAATTTGATGAGGCCAGTCAGTATCCATAACCGAACCGAATATGTTGCATTATCTTCGTAAGTCCATTTAACGGAACGGTATGCGTGGCATTATGTATCCCATAGAGCTGTCCAGCAAGCGCCCCTCGGGGCGCCTCACTTCAGGCCTCGGCGGGGATCGCAGCCTCTGCGGCACTGTAGGGGACGGCATCCGCGGGATACGCGTTCACGGCGAGCAGCGTGGGCGTGATGCCGGCCGACAGGTTCATGGTGGCGCGGCAGGATTCCGCCTCCAGACGCGGGGCCTGCTTAGGCCCATGGGGGGCGTATTCCGGCGCGCGCAATAGGGGCTTTCCAGGACATCTTCGGCGTTATGCGGATGATCGGGCGCCCCTGACGCACGTGCCGGGACGCGCAAGGCCGCCTCTCTTTTCAAGGCTTGGATCGACGCGAAAGCGCCATATAAAGCATGGGGCCAATGAAGAGTGAGGCAGCGAGCGCAAGCACGAGCCCGCCCATGACCGCGGTCGCGAGCGGCTTGAGCAGATCCGTTCCGTGGCCTACGCCCACGGCCAGCGGCAGGAAACCCAAGACATCGGCGGCCATGGTCATGACGATGGGCCGCAGGCGCCGGCGGGCGGCAAGCTCGATCTGGAGACGACCTGGGGGGCTGCGGTAGTGACGGGCCTGACCGAAAATCAAGATACCGTTATTGACCACGATCGCGAACACCAACAAGAGGCCCAGGAATGAAGTGCTGTCCAAGGGGATGCCACGCACCCACAGGGCGGCAAGCGACCCGAGGGCGCTCAAGGCGGTCGCCACGAGCACCGCGAGCGCGGCGCGCTGGGCGCGAAGCTGGTAGCCGACCAGCACGAGCAGCACGAGCAGCGCGAAGATCAAAGTCAGCTCCATTTGCGCGAAGCTCTTCGCCTGTTCCTTGTAGTAGCCCGCAATATGAGCGGTGATGCCGTGGGGCAGCGGGGTCTTGGCGATCAGTCCACGCGCCACCGCGGCGGCCTGGGCAAGCCCCATGGATCGGTGCGGCCGGATCTGGATATCGGCGAAGGGCACCAGGTTCTGGTGGGCGATGACCGGAACCTCACGCCGGGTATGGGCCGTGGCAAAGGCCGTGAGCGGGGCGTAGGGCCCGCCCGGGGCATGCACAAAGAGGTCGGGGCCCAGATGGCGGCTTATGGCGCCCGACGGGTCGGTGCCAACCGCGATCGGAAGAATCTGTGCCCCGCGCAGGAGATAGCCCGCCGGTACGCCCCAGTAAGCGGCCTTGATCTGTTCGCCCAGGAGCGGCGGCGTCAGCCCCTGCTCTTCGGCGCGCAGGCGCGGAGTCAGACTGATGGCCGGGCCCGCCGAAGAGGTCGGAAAACTCACATTGGCGAATCGATGGCTCGCGGCCAGGCGTGCCTTGAGGCGCGCCGCGTAGACTGCCAGTGACGAGGCGCTATGGCCGAAGACCTCGACATCGAGCGGGGAGTGGGCGCCCGAGAGATTGCCGAGCTGGGTCACGAGCAGCTGGTGGAGCTTCAGCATGGAGAGGCTCGGGTAGGCCGCCCGGAAACGCGCCCCGAGCGCGTGCATGACGGCGATCGCCGAAGCGCTGGGCTTCAAAGTGAGGACCAGATCGCCCTTATTCGGGGTCGCGCGCGGATTGCCGAGGCTTTGCCCCACGACTACCGAGGCCGTCGCGACCGCGGGGTCGTGGGTGGCGATGGCCACCAGGCCGCGTCCCACGGCCAGGGTCTGGGACGCCGAACTGCCGACGGCCGTGCGAAACGGCACGGCGATGACCCCCTCGTCCCAAGCCGGCAGGAAGGCGGTCGGCAGCACGCGGAAAATGGCATAGGCCGCACCCAGGATCGCGACGCTCGCGACGACGCCGAGAAGGGGCCTGCCAAGGGCTCGGCGCAGAACACGCGCGTAGCTCACGCGGGCACGTCGCGCCGGGCGCCAGGCCTTCGAATGGCGCCGGCTGCGGCCAGCCAGAAAGGTCGCCAACAGTGGGGTCACCGACAGCGCCACCGCCTGGGATACGACCAAGGCCGTGACGAGCGCAATCGCCATCTGTCGGAACAGGATGCCTATGGTCCCACTTAGAAGGATGAGCGGCACGAACACAAGCGCCGAGGTCAGCGTCGCGAAGGTCATCATGGGCAAGACCTCGCCCGCGGCACGCAGTGCCCGCGCGCGTCGCTCCTGCACAGTCCCGGAGGCCTGGGCGTGGGTCGCCTGCTCGATCACGACGATGGCGTGATCGACGAGGGCGCCTATGGCCGCGGTGATACCCCCCAAAGTCATGATGTTCAAGCCCAGGTGCAAGAAGTGCAGGATTACAAACGTGCCGGCCAAAGACAGCGGAACGACCACCAAGGTCGCAAGCGCCGTGTCGAAGCGGCGCAAAAAGGCAAGCAACACCACGAAGGTGATGATGGTGCCCAAAATAAGGGCCATCCAGACGTCATGAAGGCTCGCCACGATCAGTCGCGAGAGGTCATAGTCGCGCACGAGGCGCATGTCGTGGGGCAGGCGCTGGCGCAAGGATGCGATCGCGCGCCGCACGCCTTGCGCCACCTGCTCGACGTTGGCGCTGGCCTGCGCCGCCACCTCAATCAGCAGACTATGTGCATGATGGGCAACCGCCGAACCCCGGACCCGCGGGGGCGGCCCCACGGTAATATGCGCAAGCGACGACAAAGGCACCACGGCCCCGTGGACGCCCCCCAAGGGAACCGGCACGCGACCCAGCGCCGTGACACCCGCCGGACGGCCGGCAGCGGTCAGCAGAAAGCTGCTATGAAGGCCCGCCATGACGCCGCCGAAATAAGGTCCCTGGTGGGCGCGCAGCAAGGCGACGATGCGATCGAGTCCGATGCGATGGCTTATGAGACGCCTGAGCGATAAGTCGACATGAACCTGCGGCCAGCCACGGCCGATGGAGGCGACGGTGTAGACGCCGGGGACGTCGAGCAGACGCGGCTTCAGCGTGAAGGCGTAGGTCGGCAGCATCTCGCTACTGGTCTTGGTCTGCGAGACCAGGGCATATTCGGCAAAGGGGTAGATGCTGGGCATCATGAGCCGCACGCTCATATGCGCGGCGGGGGGCAGGGCCACCTGGCCGAGGCGCGCCTCGAGCAGCAAATACGCATTATTGGGCGTAATGGCACTGTTGAAGAAGACGTGGATCTTGGTCAGTCCATTACTTGTGGTCGAGCGCACCAGGGTCACATTCTGCACACCCTTGGCCGCTTGTTCGAGCGGTTCCGTGACCCGCACCAGCATTACGTGGACGGGCAAATAGCCATCGCTCACCAGGACCGAGACCCGGGGGAAATTCACGTTAGGAAAAACGCTGCGCGGCAACGCCCGGAACGCCACGATACCCGCGGCGAGCATGAGCACCGCGACCAGGGCGGTGGTGTAACGGTTGACCCAAAGGGCCTGGAGGTAGGCCTTCACCGAACGATCCGCACCGACACGCCGGCGCGCAGGCGCGCGACACCTGTGTCGATGACAAAGGCCCCTCGCGCCAAGCCACCGGCGACGAACACTCGGTGCGCCCCCATCCGCAGGATGGTCACGACAACGGGCCGCGCCCGCCCCTTGGCAACAATATAAACGCGCGCCTGGCCGTGGCGTACAAGGAGCGCTGCGCGCGGGACCATCATCGCCATGCGACGATGGCCCAGGATATCGAGCCGCACGACCTGCCCGGGGCGCAGCCGCTCTCCGACCCCATGCACATAGACGCGCACGAGGCCCAGATCATCGGCGCGCGCGCTCAGGGCATAGACACGACCTGCAAAGGTCCGCGCCCGGCCGTGGTTCACAAGGCGCCGCACCCGCGCTCCAATGTAAAGACGGTCGGCCTCGCGCTCGGTCAGCGAGCAAGTCGCATAAAGCCCTCCCGCGCCACCGATCGCCACCACGTCGGCGCCGCGCGCGAGCAATACCCCAGGGGCCGCACGGTAACGCACGGTGCCGGCAAAGGGCGCACGGACCGTGCCGCGCGCGAGACGGACGCTATCGGCCCGCAGTGTGGCGACATCGGCCTGCCAACGGGCCTTCAGACCACGGGCATGCGCGGGCGTAACGAGGCCCTGATGCGCCAACACGCGAGCCTGTTCATAGGTGGTGCGGGCCGCCTCGGTCTGGGCCTCCAGGGCGCGGACGGTGCCGGCGAGGCTCATCGGCAAGAGCCGCGCTATGACAGTGCCGGCGGCGACCGCGGTCCCGGGCGCTACCACAAGCGGGCCCATGACGGCGTCGTAGGGGGTCTGGATGACCGCATGCTCGGGACCATGGACGCGGGCGAATACCGGGGTCGCGGGCCGGTACGACGCACGTTGCGCGTGCGTCGCGTGGACCGGGAGGGGTGCCGCCGCCCACGCGATACCCGGAACAAGTAACAGGGCCTGGAGCGCGCGTCTCAAGGGCGCCCCCCCGACCACGGCCTCGCAGTCGCGGTCACGAGCGCAAGCGTGGTCGCCGCGCGGGCGAGGCGTAAGGCAGTCATTTTGAGCTCCACGGCGGTCAACTCCTGCATCAGGGTCAGGTAAGACGCAAGCCCGAGGGCGCGCGCGGCCCGGGCCGCTTGCGCGGCATGGGCGGTACGGGCGAGTCGGGCCCTGCGACCCCGAAGGGCCGCCAGTTCGCGATCGAGGCTCGCCTGGGCGGCATCGAGCTGATAGATCTGGGCGCGGGCGGCGGCGAGCCGCGCCACGTAATCCTGGAAGAGCGCCGCGCGGTGCGCGCGGGCGATGGCGACCGCGCCACGGTTGGCATTGAAGAGCGGCACCACCAGACTCAATTGAAGGCCCGCCTCACTGACTCCCGAGCTGTTGCGAGCACCCGCAGCCCCCAGGCTCAAACGCGGGTATTGATCGAGCACGGCGCGCAGCAACCCTTGATCGGCGCTATGGTAGGCCGCGACCAGCGCCACCAGGTCGAGTCTATGCGACATCGCGTGGTGAAAGAGGGCCCGGGGCGCGCCTCGGACCCCCCGCAGCGGCGTGGGGTGGGCGATCCGTAGCGGGGCCGACGGCGGCAGGCCGAGCTGCGCGTTCAGGGTGAGGCGCGCGGCCTGCAAGGCGCGGTGCAAGGCTGCGGCCTTCATGCGCAGGGCATCTTGCGCGGCCTGAAAGAAGAGCAGCTGGCGACTACCAATCAAGCGCCGATGCACATCATGCGCCAGTACCCGCTCATGGCCCGCCAGGAGCGCCAGGGACGCGCGCGCGATCTTCCACTCGGCGCCGAGCCAATAGACTTGGCGCGCGGCGAGACGCGCCTCATTGGCGGCCACCCACTCGCGCCAGGCGACACGGTAGCGAACTGCCGCCGCGCTCGCGCGCGCCATACGGATATCCGTGGAACGGGTGACAAGTCGAGAAAGGTCCCAGAGAAAACCGTCGGACAGGGCCAGCGAGCGGCCCGCCGCACCCACGCCGTAGGGTTTCAGGACGGAGAACTGCACCACGGGATCCGGCAGCAATCCCGCGGCGAAGACCTGTGCGCGGGCGATGCGCTCGCGCGCGCGCAGGGCGCGCAAAGACGGATTGGCGATTACCGCGATCACCCCGAGCTCTTTGCCGGTAAGCGGCTTGCGGAAATCCAGCGGCAGCGAGGCGAGCCCCGGCACGCGAAGGGTGCGCGCGGCGGCGACAAGCGCGCGATGCGAGGGGGTTTTCAGGGCCGCGAGCGCCGGCGCGCGCAAGGGCTTCGTATGGTAGGCGGCGCAACCCGATAGGACAGCCAAGGCGAGTACCGCCACAAACATCCGCATGCTAAGCGACCGGGAGCAAGTGGTGAAACGATTCGATGGCTGTGAATTCGCCGCATTCCTTGTCCGGCCCGCACAGGTCGGGTCTACGGATCGCAAGCAGATGCCGGATACCGTACTCCCGCGCGCAGCGCAGGACCGGCAGGCTGTCGTCTATGAGCAAGGTGCGCGAGGCGTCGAAGGGCTCGAGGAGCTGAAGTTCCGCCCAGAAGGGCGGGTGTTCCTTGGCAAGCCCTAGGTCGTGGGCGCAAAAGACCGCGTCCATATAGCGATCGATGCGCGTGTGCCGGAACTTCAGAGCGACCGCCTTGCCATGGGCGTTGGTCACGAGCACAAGGCGTTTGCCGGCCTTGCGCATGGCGTCCAGGAAGTCCTCTACGAAGGGGCGCATGGCGATGCGATGGGCGACTTCCTCCTTGAGGCGGGCGATATCCAAGGCGAGTTCGTCGCTCCAGTAATCCACGCTGTACCAGTTCAGCGTCCCTTCCGCGCACCGGAATCGCTGATAGAGCTGGCTCTTGGCCTCGTCCAGTGCCAGACCGTTGCGTTCGGCATAGCGCAAGGGTACATGCTCTTGCCAAAAGTGGTTATCGAAATGCAGGTCGAGCAAGGTGCCGTCCATGTCCAAGAACGTGGTATCTATGGCGCTCCAATCGATCATGGTTCGTCCCCCGAGGGCCATTATAGGGAGCTATGGCGGCCTTAGGCTAGCCGGAAACAGCTGCCCGTGCTAGCCTCCATCGATGATGAGCGGCGACTGTGCCCTCTGCGTACTCGATGCGGCCGAGGCGTTGTGGGCGAATGACCAGTGCTTCGTGATCTCGGCTGACGTCACCGGCGTAGGCACGATCTGTCGGGTCATATGGCGAGCGCACATCCGAGAAATGAGTGACCTCGACGCGGCCGCGCGGGGCGCCTTCATGGACATCGTGTGGGGAGTCGAGGCCGTTTTGCGGACACTCACGCGACCCGCGAAAATGAACGTGGCCTCGCTTGGGAACCAGGTCCCCCACCTTCATTGGCACGTTATACCGCGCTACCGGGACGATGCCTACTTTCCGGAAACCATCTGGGCGCCCGCACACCGTGACGCGCTTACCCGCCCCTTGCAGGACACGGTCTTGCGCGCCGCCCTCGAGGCCGGTCTCGGGAACCAAGCGAAATCCCCGTCTATAATGGCGTGAGTTCGGAGTCGCAATAGGGAGGCGGCTTGCACCAAGCGCTCTATTTGGCCCTGGATCAAGGAGGGCAGTCGACACGGGCAACGGTCTTCGATGAGTCGGGGATCGCGGTGGCCCGTGCGGCCGTGCCGGTCGCCCAGACGAACGTGGGTGACCTCGGGGTGGAACAAGACCCCGAGGAACTTGTCACTTCGCTCCAACGGGCGAGTGGACGAGCACTGCAAGCCCTTGGGGCGGACGCCAGCATGCAGATCGCGGCGGCAGGTCTTGCCACGCAACGATCCAGCATGGTCTGCTGGGATAGTCGCACGGGCAAGGCCCTGTCGCCGGTCTTGAGCTGGCAGGACCGGCGCGCAGCACCGCTCATGACCACCTACCAGGATCGCGCCTTCCTGATCGAGGAGCGCACGGGTCTGCGCCTATCGCCCCATTACGGCGCCCCCAAGATGCGCTGGTGCCTGGACAACCTGCCCGCGGTGCAGGCGGCGCGCAAGGGCGGCCACTTGGTCATGGGACCCCTGGCGAGCTTCCTCGCGTTTCGCTGCGTGACCCCACAACTCTTGGTCGCGGATCCCTCGAACGCCGGGAGGACGCTCCTGTGGGGGCGCAAGGGTCAGGACTGGGACCCCGAGCTGTTGGAGATCTTCGGTATCCCCCGAGAGACCCTGCCGCTCTGCGTGCCGAGCCACCACTCCTTTGGTGGGGTGAGGGCGGGCGGCAGCCTCGTACCCCTCACGGTCCTCACGGGTGATCAGGGTGCTGCGCTTTTCTGTCAGGGCCGGCCGCGCACCGACACTATTTACATCAATATGGGGACCGGCGCCTTTCTTCAGCGGCTCGTACCGCACCACGGGGTCGACCGGGGCCGGCTGCTCCGCAGCGTTGCCGTACGTCACGGGCAGGAAGATATAACCGTGCTCGAAGGGGCGGTGAACGGCGCAGGGGCGGCGCTTGCGTGGGGTGCCCAGACCTTGCCCTACCCCGGTCTCGCGAACCAGTGCGATCGCCTGCTTGCCAAGCACGAGGCGCGTCCGCTCTTTTTGAACACCATCGGCGGGCTCGGATCACCGTACTGGCACCCGGAGGCCGTGGCGCGCTTCGAAGGCGATGGCACGCCCGAGGCCAAGGGCGCGGCGATCATCGAAAGCATCGTGTTTCTGATTCAGGAGAACATCGAAGCGATCTGCGCGGCCTCGGGACCCTGCCAAGCGCTAGTGGTGACAGGCGGGCTTGCCGTATCGGGCGGCCTCTGTCAGGCGCTCGCGAATATGAGCAGACTGATCGTGCGCCGACCCGCCGAACACGAGGCGACCGCCCGCGGGCTCGCCTTCCTGGCCGCGGGCATGCCGCGCGCCTGGCCCGCGGGCGGCGACGAACATGTGTTCTGGCCCCATGACGACGGAGCCCTCCATGAGCGTCACGAGCGCTGGCGCGCGCTCATGCCGTCACCCCACGGGTAACAACAACCGGCTCGTGTCAGCCCGCGGGATGCGCCCTGGGAGGACGAGCTTGAGGCGCTCCATGACCTGCTCGGCGGTGCGCCTATAGCCTGTGAGCTTGCCGCCGAAGATGCTGATGAACCGCGGCCTCGGGGCATCGGCAAGCAGCACGACTTCGCGCGATCGGCCGTTAAGATCTCTTCCGGACTTGGGCAGCACACGCAGGCCCGCAAAGCTCTCCGCGACCGAGGTGGGCAGTCCCGGGAAATAGGCCGCCAAGGTCTCCTGCAGATAGGCGATCTCCGCGGGCGTGGGGGCCACAAGGGCCGGATCCCCCCCGTAGAGGCGCTCGGTGGTGCCGGTCAATATGCGCCCGCGCCAGGGCAGGATGAAGACGCCGCGATGGTCGGATGGCGCCTCGACGTAATAGCAGCCCTTGCCCAAAACGCCTTCGGTGATGATGTGGGTGCCCGCGACAAGCTCAAGAGGCAGGCGCGGGGGGCCGGGCAGGACACGGCTTAGGGTCTGCGCCACCCACGGGCCCGTGGCGTTGACGAGCGTGCGCGTCTCGCATGTCGCCACGACCCCTTCGCGCACGGAGCGCACCTCGTAGCCGACACCAGCGCGCTCCGCCCCTACGAAGCGGGTACCGATATGGATCTCGGCGCCGAACTCCTCGGCCGAACGCGCCACCGCACGGGTCAGGGCCACATCATCGGTCTGCGCATCACCATAACGGAAAACGGCTTTGAGACCGGCGGTCTCGAGCCCATCCAGCGCCTCCCAGGCACGGGCCGGGACGCGCTCGAACCCTGCGACGGATCCGCCGGCGAGTAGGCGATAGAGCCACAGGCCGGCATGCACATGGCCTTTCGTGCGCCGCGAGGAGGCGTAGAGGGGAATGAAAAAGTCCCGGCGCGCCACCAGCCCCGGGGCAATGCGTAGCAGGATCTCGCGCTCGCGCAGCGACTCCCGCACGAGCCGGATACGGCCCGATTCGAGGTAGCGCAGACCACCGTGCACGAGCTTCGAGGAGCGACTCGAGGTCCCGGCGGCCAAGGTGTGCTGCTCCAAAAGTAAGGTGCGATAACCATGCACGGCTGCGGCCTGGGCGACGCCCGCGCCTTGAATGCCGCCGCCTACGATGACGACGTCATAGGATGGGTTCATGGGCAGGAACCCCCCAGGGCATGGGAGAGCTCCGCGCAGGCGAAAGTTTCGATGAGGCGCACCCCGCGCGCCTCCAGGGCCCGCGCGCGCAGCGCGTCATCCACCTCATAAACCACGAGCGTTGAGCCTTCATGGCCGAGGAAGCCGTGGCGCGGTAGACCCCCCACATCGCAGAAGTGATATTCCGGCGCGAGGTGAGCCCGATCGATCTCCGCAAACTCACGATACCGCTTGGTGACAAGACCGATGGCCGGCCACAAGGCGCGGCCCGCCCCTAGCACTGGTCGCGAAAAAGAGATCAGGACGGTCTGGGTAAGCACGGGTGTCAATATCTCCCGCACCGCCCGCACCGCCCAGTCGGGACCACGACGCCCGATCGCTTGGCGCTTGATCTCAACAAAGGCGGTAACGGCCGGGTGGCGGGCGAGAAAGGCCGCGAGGTCGGTGAGGCATGCCACCGGGATGGCTGCTTGAGGGGCGGTCGTGGGCTCGGGCCATGCGACCGTGAAGGTCGATACGGCCGCGAGGTCATAGTCACCGATCGCCCCGGCAACGCCGCAGAGACGGCGACAATCGCGGTCGTGGAACAGGACCGGCATGCCATCGGCGGTGAGCTGCACGTCGACCTCGATGGAGCGCGCGCCCGCGGCCACCGCGCCCTCCAGCGCCGCGAGCGTATTTTCGGGATAGCGGCGGGCATAACCGCGGTGGGCGACCAGTTCGATCATGAGGCCTTAGTCTTCGGTGATTCGAGTCTCGCCGAGGCCTGAAGCCTGCGGGCGTGCTGTACGCTACACTGCGGGATGCCGCCCTTCAATGCCCCGGCCATTCCGCTCGTCTGAAAGACGCGATGAGCGCGCGGCCGTCGGTATCGCTTACCGCTTTCCAGATGCTTCCTCCGATCCGTTTGCTGTACCGAGCACCGTGTTTTTCGAGGAGCTCGCGGGGCGACGTGAGCCGGGGCGCGAGGGCAGGGCGCTTGGTGAGACTCTGGTTACTTGTGGCGAGCATCTGGCCATGCAATATCTCATGCCCAGCTGGAACGATTTCTTTGCGCTTGTGGTCATGGTCGACGAAAGTTGTCCGCTACTGACAGGCGACGCGGATTTGAAAACGGCGATGGAAACGGAGAACGTTGTAGCACGAGAGGCGCTATAGCTGGTCACGGAAGGGGGACGCGCGAGTAAGGTTTCGATCCAAGTCGCTCGCGGTGCCTACCAACGCGCGCGCATGCATGGTCGAAGATTTCCCTCGCCCATGGAGAAGGTCGAGGGCTTCGTATTGAAGGCGGTGGGGGCGCGAGGGAGCACCGAGATCGTGGCCCTAGACCGTCGGGCGGGGGCCTCGGCGAACACGTGGGGCCGACATCTGCGGGCGCTCCTGAACTTCGCGGCGGGCCGTTACATCGACACCGAAGGCCGCCCCATCCTGACTGGCAATACTGTGAAGGTATTGTGTCGCGCCCACTCCTGGTATCGCGTCGACCGCTAACCCTATCGGGCCATTGGAGTAATTGCCGTGTTGCATATCATGGGAGTTTCGTCGATGGACTCCGCTATTTGTCAAATTTTTACTGCCTCCCCGGCAGAGCCGGGGGCCTCCCTTTGTAGGGTAGCGGGCAGGCAGGAATGGGAGATTTGGCGGATGAGCTTCATGGGCCCGTATTTGGATCACTTCGCCAGCGCGGATTGTTCTCGGAGGCCAAGCTACACCCCCTGTTCCATACCGTGACATGGCCTAACGGGGCAGACCTCGCGCCCGACTATCTATTGGACCTACTACAGCGCCAGCAAGGGTGCGTGGCGTAAGTTTCACCGCCTCATGTGCTGCGAAAGATTTGCGGAGAGATTGAACATGGCTAACAGCGAAAAGAGTGGCGAGCACGCGACGCGCGACATCGGCGCCGAACCGCTGGCCTCCGTCCGGCAAATGAAAGCCGGGGAGAAGGGTGCGGTCCACAAGGTCACCCTCTCTCGCGTCGTCGAGGCGCGCCTGCGGGCCGGTCTTTCGCAAGCCCAGTTTGCTGGAATCCTCGGGGTCTCGGTGCGGACGCTGCAAGACTGGGAACAAGGTCGGCGCCATCCCTCGGTCGCGGCCAATACCCTCCTGACGATCGCCACCCACCATCCCGACATCGCCCGGGAGGTGGCGGGTTAACGGCGAGCGCAAGGGAAAATTGCGCACATAAGGCCGCGAAATCGCCCCGAGCGCTTACACGGAGAAATGGGATTTTGGGGGAAGGCGTAAGTCATTGTTGTTATTGGTGCCCAGGGGCGGAATCGAACCACCGACACGAGGATTTTCAGTCCTCTGCTCTACCGACTGAGCTACCTGGGCGAAGCGCGCATTAAAGCGGCTCGCCGGGGCTACGTCAAGACGACGGCACGCACGACAGGGCCTGAGAACTACGAACCCAGGCCCTGGGGCGGGGCGAGAGGATCTTGGGCGGGGGTCGGTGGGCCGACAGAGGGGCCCCTTTGCCGTATCATTGGCACATGAAGATCCTCTTGGTTAGTCCCTACGAGCTCGGCCGCCAACCCTTCTCGCTCGCCCATGTCGCGGGGCTCCTGCGCCCGCGCGGCCACGAAGTCGTCCTGATCGATCTGGCGCAGGGCTCGCTGCCCCGCGAGGGGCTCGAGACGTTCGACCTGATCGGGGTCGCGCTTGGCATGCACACCGCCACTCGGATCGCGGTAAGCCTCTTGCCGATGCTCCGTCGGAAGGCCCCGCGCGCAATACTGGTCTGTTACGGGGTCTACGCGCCGCCCAACCGGGGCCTGCTCGAGGGCTTGGGGGTGAATGTCGTGCTGGGGCCGGAATTCGAGAATGAGCTAACCGCCCTGACGGGGGGCGACGGACCGGACCATGGGGTAAAAGTGCGCTTCGTGGTCCCAGACCGCAAAGGCCTCCCAGGCCTCGCCCATTACGCGCACCTGCAGCTACCGGGCGGGGGGCGCAAGACGGTAGGCTTCGTCGAGGCCTCGAGGGGCTGCAAATATCTCTGCCGCCATTGCCCGCTCGTGCCCGTGTATGAAGGGCGCTTCCGCGCCATACCGCGCGAACTCGTAATCGCCGATGCCGAACAGCAGATAGCGGAGGGCGCCACCCACCTGTCGTTCGGCGATCCGGATTTCCTGAATGGGCCCACCCATGCCCTGCGCGTGCTCGAAGCGTTCCACGAGCGCTGGCCGCAGGCGACCTTCGACGCCACGATCAAGATCTCTCATATCCTTGCCCACAGGGACCTGCTACCCCGCCTGCGGGAGTACGGCTGTCTTTTCATAACGACCGCGGCCGAGTCCTTCGATGACACGATCCTGGGCTTCCTCGACAAGGGGCATACGGGCCAAGACATCGATCAAGCCGTGGCGCTGGCCCGCCAAGCCGGCATCGCCATCGCACCGACCTTCGTTCCGTTCACCCCGTGGACCACACTCGAGGGCTATATCGATCTCTTGACGCGGGTGCGCGACCTCGGGCTCATCAATAGCGTAAGCCCCATTCAACTGGCGATCCGCCTGCTCGTCCCGCAGGGCTCCTATCTGTTGCGAATACCGGGTTTCCCGGATCGGCTCCAGCCCTTTACCGAGGCCATTCTGGGTTATCCCTGGGCGAGCCTCGACCCCCGGGTGGATACCCTGCAGGCGCGCCTGCAATCCTGGGTGGAGCACGCCGAGGGCGAGGGACTCGATCGGCTGTCGGCATTCGCGGGCCTCTGGCGCCTGGCGCACGAGGCCGCCGGACGGGAGGTCCCGCAGCTTGCTGCGGATTGCGCGGGCCCCCACATACCGCGCCTGTCCGAGCCCTGGTATTGCTGTGCCGAGCCCACCACGGCTCAGCTCGCGCGCGGCGCGGTCGGGGCCTGAAAAGCGATATCCATGGACGTCAAGGAGGCAACATGACAGAAAAACAATTTGGGGCACCTTTGGACGAATCGGGCGTGCGCGGCTATTTCGCAAAACCTGCGGGCGGACCTGCGCCGCTTGTGATCGTCTTCATGGAGATCTGGGGCGTGAACGACCATATGCGCCTCGTGTGTGAAAAGCTCGCGGGTTTTGGGTTTGCAGCCTTCGCCTTCGATTTCTACGACGGAGCAGTTTTCGATGCGCGGGCCGGGTTTGAAGCAGCGGCGGCGAAACTACGATCGCTGGGCGACGAGGGCATCATGGACGCCTTCGGCCGCACGGTAGGTTTTTTCAGGACCCGCAAGGATGTGGTGGCAGACAGGCTCGGGGTCATCGGCTTTTGCAACGGGGGGCGGCTTGCCTTCCTGGCGGCCACGCGCTACCCCCGGGATATCGGCGCCGCCGTATGCTTCTATGGGGGCGGAATAGACAACCCGCAGGACAAGCTTGGGCGCAGTTCGGTGCTGGGGGGCGTGCCACACCTCGAAGCCCCCTTGATGCTCTGTTACGGGGCCCAGGACCCGTCGATCCGGCCCGACGAACACGCGCGTATCGCCGAGACTTTAAGCGGTGCCAACAAGCGCTATACGCTGAGCGTGTTTCCCGATGTCGGGCACGCCTTCATGGACAAGGCCGGGGGCGCGGAAGAGCGCGCCACCGAGATCGGCTGGCGCATGACGCGCAACTTCCTGACGGGCGCCTTGATAGAGAGCCCCTGAACAGGGACGCGCTTATTTGCTGCCCGGGGGCTTGTAGCCCTCGGGTATCGTGGAGCCCTCGCCGAAGAAGTAAGACTCCATCTCCTTCTCGAGAAACTTGCGGGCCTTGGGGTCCATGGGGCTTAGGCGATACTCGTTGATGAGCATGGTCTGGTGGCCGAGCCACAGCGCCCAGGCCTCCTTCGAGACGCTCTCGTATATGCGCTTGCCGAGCTCCCCCGGGTAGGTCGGATAGGCCAGACCTTCGGCCTCCTTCTTGAGTTTCACGCACATAACAGTTCGGCTCATGACGCCTCCAGAAATTGGTTGACCAAGCGGCGGACGGGCGCGGGCATCCCGGGCCCCGGTAGGGCCCCTTTATACCACATTGCGTCACACCCTTCGGCCACGGCCGCTAGGCGCGCGGACCGCAACACACGCACGGGGGTTATGGAGAGCCTGAAGTGCGTGAAGACGTGCCAGACGGGGGGGGCGGGGTCGCCCAAGGCGCCCTCGAAACCCAAGGCCTGAATCGTGGCGGGCAAGGCCGCCAGGGCCGCGCTCTCCGGCAGGCTCCAGAGGCCGCCCCAAATTCCACGAGGGGGCCGGCGCACGAGCAGAATGCCCTGATCAGGCGCGGTGATGATTGCCATATAGACCGCGCGCTCGGGCTTGGGTGGTCTCCGGGCGGGCGTCTCCGCACCGTCGAACGCGCAGCCATCGGCCAGCGGGCACGTCGGGCAGTCGGGCGTCTTGCGGCATACGAGCGCGCCCAGGTCCATGATCGCTTGCGTGTAGGCGGCCACGTGGCGCGTGGGTGTGTGGGTGCGCGCATAGGACCAGAGGAGACGTTCGGTCGGCGCATCGCGGCCTCTGACACCGTGGTAGCGGGATAAGACGCGGCGGACATTGGCGTCCAGGATGGCCGCCGGGATATTGAAGGCGAAGGCGACGATGGCCGCCGCGGTGGAGGGGCCTATGCCAGGCAGCGCCGCCCACTCGTCCGCGGTGCGCGGGAACACGCCGGCGTGACGGTCTACCAAAAGGCGCGCGGCAGCATGGAGGTTGCGCGCCCGGGCGTAGTAGCCGAGACCCGACCAGAGGGCCAGGACGTCGTCCAAGGATGCATGCGCGAGCGCTTGCACGGATGGGAAGCGGCGCATGAAACGTTCGTAGTAGGGACGCGCGGCCGTCACGGTGGTCTGCTGCAGCATCACCTCGGCCAGCCACCGCGCATAGGGGTCGGCCACCTGCCAGGGGAGGTCATGCCGCCCGTGGTGGCGGTACCAGGCGAGGACCTTAGCGCTGAAGCCATCCATGGGATCAGTGCAAGCCGAAGGCGTGCTTCAGAGCTCCTCCTAGGGTCTTCAGGGTCGAGCCCACGTTATTGGGGGAGGAGTCGCTGAAGAGACGGTTCAAGGAGATGTTGAAGCGGATGTGGCCGGGCGGGCCTGCGACGCGTACCGGGATGACAAACCCGCTTGGCAGGGCGACCTCGAGCAGGGAGTTCACGCTATCCGTGGCAAGCAAAAAGTCGCCATGACCGTGGATGACGGCGCGCGTGGTGTGGAGTGTAAGGGCGTTCATATGCACCACGCCGTGGCCGACCGTGGCACTCGCATGCAGCCCCGAAAAGCGTGTGCCTCGGGCGGCGTGGGCCTTGTGGGCGCCGGCCAGGGCCTTGGGGTCCTTGGCGATAAGGTCGAGATCGACGCCGCGTAGCCTGCCGTTCGGGATGGCTGCGGTGAGGCGCCCGGAGAGCGTCTGCTTGGCAGCGGCAAGCGTCGCCCCCGAACCATGCAGATGCGCGCGGGCGTCCAAGGCCCCGGAGAACGCGGGAAAGACGTGCAGGGCGCTCAGCACCTGGCTTACCTCCACATGAACGAGCTGGGCCTGCAGCCGCCAAGTCACGGGCGATGGGCGGAGGTTTGCCTCGACCGCCCCGGCGAATCGGCCCTGGTAAAGGTTCATGGTCATAGGCTTCAATCTCAGCTGCCCGCCGGCTGCCTGCAGGACCGCGCGCAGATTCGTGGCCAGAAGGCCATGCAGCCGCAGGCCCCCGCAGGTGACGGTTACGGTCAGCGGGGTGTTAAAGGCCGCACCGTGTGCAAGGGCGGTCGGACCGGGGCTTGGCGAAGGCGGGGGAGCCGCAGAAGTCGATGGGGCCGGCAGATAGGGCAGGGGCCGCAAGTGGTCGATGGCGAGCCGGGCCTGATACGAAAGCGGCTGCGCCATGCGCGTGATGCGCCCCGTGATCGTGGTGTGGTCGAGGGTAAAGCGCAGAGGGGCCAAGCGTAGCGTGGCGAGACTCCAGTGGAAGCTCACGGCCGCCGAGGCCTGTTTCAACACGGTGGTGGCACGCGGCTGATAAGAGAGTCCGAGTGCAGTGAGGAGCGGGCGCGGGGCGAAGGGCGGAACCCTCAAGTGACCGCGGGCACGGGGCGCGCCATGCGCGTCCCGAATGTGCATGCGTCCGAGGACCTTTAAAGTCGCGATCGAAAAATGCAGGGACGAAAGCGTGAGCCGAGGTGCCTGGTAGAGGGCCTTGGTTGAGAGACGAAAGGGAAACGCCGGGTGGCCGGCAATCTTTAGGAGGCCGTGAAGCCCGACCGCGACCGGTTGACCTGGCGTGATCGCGCCCACGTGCAGATTGAGGCCCGATAAGGTGTCGGCGCTGCCGGTGCGGGCGTTGCGGTAGTGGATGAGCGCCCCGCGCAGGCTGAGCCCCGCGGCACGCAAGAGGACAAAGGCCGGGGCCTCGCGCCGCTCGGCGCGGACGGCGGCGGCCGAGCGGTGTGGGGCCGGGTGGCTGTGGACCAACGTGGCCCAGTTCGTGACCCCGGCCCGGTTCTCATCGAGATTCAGCCGCAGCCCTGTGAGGATGATGCGACGCAGGACGATCTGGCGGCGAAACAAGGGCAGGACACGAACCTGGATGTCGGCGCGGGCGACACGGGCCAAGGGGCGCGCCCCGAAGCCCGGGGCATTGCCCAGGGTGGCGCCGTCCACGCGCACGCCCAGCCAAGGAAAGAGCGTCACGCTGAGCTTGGAGATGGTGACCGGACGACCGGTGGCTTGGCTCAAGGTCTGGGCGATGCCGGCCTTCACCTGATCGAGTGCGTGGAGACCGGGGAGGAGCGCCACGGTGGCTGTGGCGGCAACGACCAAGAGACCCGCCGCGATGGCGATGAGACGCGTGCGCTTCTTCACAAACTGCTCGTTCCTTCAAGTGGAGGGCCCCTAGTCTAAGCCGCGTGGCCGCCGCGGGCCAGAGACGCGAGGCGCGTGGAGGCGGCAAGGCTTGTGCTGACCAAGATCCCGGCGGGACACGTCGCTATGATTTCGCGGAGGAACGAATGGAATGGGGAAAGGGAGCAACACCCCGGTCGCTCACTCGTCTATTGCGAATGTATTTTCCGATTCAGGCGTGACGGAATGGACACGATTGGGAACTGAAGAGTCGGATCTTGGTGATCGCCAACACGGCCTGATCTCATCCAGCGGGTGCGGGACGATCTTCATGGCTTGAATCGACAACGACGCGACGTAGGGCGGAATGATCCACGGTCCAGATCGAATTGATCCGGCAGCACCTGTCGCCGCTCTCCGGTTCGTGCGCCGGTCAGCAGCTATAGGCCGCGGCCCAAGCCGACCCGGCTCGGGCCGCGGGTATATTAGATTTGTCATTAGAAATAAAATGTCTTGTTGCTTTCCCTGCGGGTTCTTGCAACATCTCTAGCGATGGATTGGATTTGGTGATCTTTTTAAAGCATGAGCGGAAGTTTTAGGCACCAAGTAATCAAACGCTTGCAGGCGGGGCTCCCCGCGGGGCGCCGTTCGACCTTGCCACCCTGAGCCAGTTCGGGGTGTCGCCCCAGCTCGCCGCCCATTATGTCGGTGGCGGGTGGCTCGTGCGCCTGGCCCACGGCGTCTACACCTTCCCGAACGACGAGTTCGGAGTCTACGGCGCGCTGAAGTTCCTGCAGCAGCGCGTGCCCGGCCTGCACGTGGGCGGCAAGAGCGCCCTGGCCCTACAGGGTGTGCGGCACAACCTGGGCAGCCGGGAGACGCTGGTACTGTGGGGCGACGGTCGTTTCGCATTGCCAGCTTGGTTTACTTTGCGCTTCCCGGCCCGCTACGTCCACGCTCGCCTATTCGACTGGCCGGATACGGCGCTGGCTAGCAAGACCCTGACACACCGCCTGGCCTGCCCGGGGACCTGCGGGTGGCTGCCTCCGAGCGTGCCGTTCTGGAGATGTTGTACGAAGCCGGCGTCAAGCAGAGCCTTGAGGAGGCCCGCAACATCTTTGAGGGTCTGCGTCCCCCCCGCAAGGGCTTGCTTGGGCAACTGCTGTCCTGCTGCGTCAGCGTGAAGGCCGTGCGCCTGTTCCTCACCTGGGCGCGCGAAACCAGCCTCGTGGAGGTCGGCGCCCTGCTGGAGCAGTACCAGGTTCGCACCGGCAGCAACGCGCGCTAGATGAGCCGGCTCGATGACGGCACCTTGCTGAGCCTGAAACCTCATGGATAAGGCCTACATGGACACCGTTCGCCTGCTTCTAGACGTCGCGCCCGACGGTGTTCGCCAACGATATCTTTGCCATGAAGGGCGGCACGGCCATCAACCTCTTCGTGCGGGACATGTCGCGCCTGTCGGTGGACAGCGACGTGGTGTACCTCCCATGGCAGACGCCGCGCGACGAGGCGTTGCGAACCATCAACCAGGAGCTGGCCGCCGTTGCTAAGCGCGTTACACCACTGAAGGCACGCCCGGTTCGCGCCAAGGACCTGGGGGACACTAAGCTGATCGTCGAAAATAACGCCAACCAGGTGAAAATCGAGGTCAACGTCGTATTCCGAGGCAGCGTGCTGCCCGTCAATCAGCGGCCGCTGAACACCAAGACCAGCGATCTATTCGCCATCGAGTTCGAGCTTCCGGTTCTGGCGCCGGACGAGCTGTACGCCAGCAAGCTGGTGGCAGTGCTGGATAGGCAGCACCCCCGCGACCTGTTCGACGTGTGGCAGCTCTACGAAGCAGGCAACATCAGCGAGGGCATGGTCGAGTGCTTCGTGATCTATCTGGCGGGCCACAATCGGCCGCCCCACGAAGTGCTGTTCGGCAACGACAAAGACATCGCGGGCGAGTACAAGCGGGGCTTTGTCGGCATGACCGAAGTAGACTGCTCTCCGGAGATACTGCTCGATGTTCGCGCCGAGCTGCGGTGCGAGCTGCCACGGCGACTTAGCACCGCGCACAGGCAGTTCCTGGGTGGGCTGGTGCGCGCAGAACCGGACTGGTCGCTGGTGCGATGCCCGCATGCCGCTCAGCTGCCAGCACTACGCTGGAAGCTGAGCAATCTCGAGACCTTCCGCAAGCGTCGTCCCGACGATTTCGCAGCGCAAGCTGCCGCCCTCGACACCGGCCTGGGCCAGAGCTGACGAATATCCTGCCGCACCCCCTTGCTGAGATTACCACGTGCCGCATTCATCGTGGCTCCCGCGAAGCGTAAGCGCTCCGTTAACCTTTCAATTACCCAAAAGTTGCGCACCAAGCTGGGGGCCCAGCGCGATATCCGATAGCCGGGACAGGCACCGCCAGAGCGGCGATGTGGCCCGGCGGAGGATCACGCACGCAGTCGAGAATGCCGCCAAGACGCGCAAGCCGTCTTAAGCAGGGATTGTATCGTGGGGGATCGGCGACCGCAGGTGGCCTGCCGATCGGCCGTAACGCGGCCGACGAACGTCCAAGAACAGGCTTTTCCCGCATAAAGACCCCCTGCGAGTCGTACACGGGAGATTCCTGTCTCACACGCAATTTGTTCCGTTGGGTACGCGACGCCGACCGTTGATGGCGATGAACAGATAAGGCCGCCTTGGCCTTAAAGAGGTTTTCTGGCGACATGGGCGCGGAGGAGGCTAGCGGATCAACGCAGCGGCCGCGTTCATCTGTTCGTGCTCAAAGGCGGGCGCGAAGTCATCCAGTTCGAGCGCGCGCAATCCGATCTCGGGGCTTTGCGCGATCTGGCGCCAACTCGATACTGCGGCATGCACCTCACCCAGCACGGTCAAGGCCTGGGCCGCGTCCAGCGCGAAGTACGATGCGCGGGCCAACAACATCGACACATCGGTGATCGGCCCATCCTGCTCGCTCAGCCAGGTCTTGGACTCCGTGTCCTTGTCCGGGAAAGGGTTGAGGTCGAAGGCGGGCGCAAGCCGCCACAACCCGCGCCCCACGTGCAGAAATCCTTGGTTCTGCAGATGATCGTCCACGTTGGTGATCAGCAGGTTGAGCACCAGGCGGCGCCAAAGCTGGCGCACATCCTCGGTGGGCGCGTGGCTGTGGGAGCGGATGGCATCTGCGATCTCTGTGTAACTACGATCCTCTTCGCGTGAGGCCTGCAGCAGTGATGCGGCCGACTGGTAGGGAATGCGGCCGCCATCGCGGTCGCGGTCGAACCGGCGGATGACCGCGACCGGCGGCTCGTTGCCCCCGTCACCCAGCAAGACGATGCGCGCGGACGCGGCATCGATCCCCGCCCGCGCCGCCAGCTTCAAGGCCAGCACCTCGCCGCGGGTAACGCTGCGGGTATCGCCCACGCTCGGAAACTTGCCGATGGCAAGTCGGCCGTCCTCGTCCACCATCGTGCACTTGGGGCGCATGCCACCAAGCGACGTGCCCCGGCCTTGCAGGTAGCGCAAGTCTTCGGTGGATTCCTGCCCGCGCTCGACGGCACGGCTGGCTTGGTAGACGTGTGTCAGCTCGATCAAGGGCGGCGTGTTACGCCGGCCTTGCGCGACCGTCCTGCGCCAAGATCCATCGGCATCGCGTAGACGCAGGGCGCCGACACGGCTAAAGTCGTCGACCGCCAGCAGGTAGTCCAGTTCGGTGAGGGCCGGCAGTTGCGGATCGTCCCTCCGGCGCCTGGCATGGTCACGGGCGATGATGCGCCGTCCCCAGGCATCCGGTGCGGTGTCGGCAATCGCACCATGAAACACGGAATCGTGTGGCGACACGGCCTTGTGCGGCTGGTGGCCCAGCATGAGCTGCAGATCGGCCGAGACGTTGAAGCACGCCGGATTCGCGAGCCAAGCCGCATCATAGGCGAAGGCGCTGTTCTCGCGCCGCCCCTGCCGGACATAGGTGAGTGAGCCGACCGGCAGGCCCGCTTTGCCGATACACAACTGGACCTGCCGACGGATTGGGGCGGCGCCCATCACAGCGCTCCCGAGGTGCCGCCGGGCTTGCTGCGCACGCGCTTGGGCAAACGCTCGTCCATCAGCGTCAGGCCGATCTCGTCGCGGGAAGTGTCCAGCAGATGCTCCAGCGCCTGGATTTCGCCGAAGACATGCAGCGCACGGGCGAAGAAGTGGATGGGCACACGCACGTCCCCTTTCTCCATGCGGCGCACGGTGGAAAGCGAGGCCCCCATGCGTTCGGCTAGTGAGGCCTGCGAGATGTGGCGGCGCCGGCGTGCCAGTGACATGTCGTGGCCAAGCTTGCGGAGGGCGCGCTCGACGGGCAGGGGAATCGGTGATTCCATGCTAATCGCTCCCAAGGGAACTCTAATTTCGGATACAAGGTTCTGTGGGGACGATTATAGCAACCAGCTCCCGAGAATGGCAATAAAGTCTCCCAAGGGGCGCTTTAACTAGCCATTGGATTCTGGTGGGAACGCTGAGGGGGCAGCCTAACGGTGAGCGCGGTCTCGCTCACGCGGTGACCGATGTGTTAGACGCGAGCGGACAGGTGGTCCTGCGCCCAGGGGCCGCGTCCTCAAGTCGGTAACCGACGGCCTCCACGGGCCACACAGACAGCGGGGCGACGTGTGACAGGATGTCGGTGGGGGCTTGCGCGGCTGAGCGGCGTGACCGGTGTGATCCCCAAGCCACAGTCCCGGTCGAATTGACCAGGCGAACCCTGGCGCCGTTCCGCGAGAGTGAGCTGGCGGTGTGCCATGCGCTTCGCGGGGACCGCGATGAAGGTGTGCTTGCCGGCAAGCGTCCCTCACGCCACTGCTTGCGATCGGTGCACGGATGATTCCCCGGACGAGCCGTGAACGGGCCTCGCGTAGCGACAGCTCGGGAGGCTTACCGAGAGTGGGCGCGAGCGCGTTGCCCATCCCGGTGTAATGGAAGCGCCAGACCTTGGCGCAGTTGACCTATGCGAAGAGGGGAACACCACCGAAATCTGTGGTGTGTGTGGTTTGCGGTGGCCCTGGCCCGCCGGATCGTCGGGTCGGCGCGCATATGGCCAACTCTTAATAAGCGAGTCGGATGCCATCGTCGTTATCGGGAAAGTGGGGGTGGAGCGGGTGAAGGGAATCGAACCCTCGCTATCAGCTTGGGAAGCTGAAGTTCTACCATTGAACTACACCCGCATAGCAGAACGTGCGGCAAGGCAATACAATATACCGCGATCTGGAGATTTGCACCATTGCCTATGCAGATTTATGTCAACGGACACATGCGTGTGTTCCCCGAGGCCGCCGGCCTCGAAACCTTGCTTGCCGAGATGGGGCTTGCCGGAAAACGTGTCGCGGTGGAGATCAACCGGGAGATCGTGCCGCGGGCGCACCACCAAGGTCGGACGTTGCGCGACGGGGATCGGATCGAGATCGTTCAGGCCATTGGAGGCGGGTGATGATAGAGGTAAGTGATGATAGCTGGCGGCTCGGGGGACGGACGTTTCGTTCGCGCCTGCTGGTGGGAACGGGAAAGTACAAGGACTTGGCCGAGACCGGGCGGGCGGTGGTAGCGAGCGGCGCCGAGATCGTGACGGTGGCGGTTCGCCGGACAAACCTCGGGCAGAATCCCGGTGAACCCAATCTACTCGATGCCTTGCCCCCGAATCGATTCACGATCCTACCCAACACCGCTGGATGCTACACCGCCGAGGAGGCGGTCCGTACCTGTCGGCTCGCCCGCGAACTGTTGGACGATCATAGGCTCGTGAAGCTCGAGGTCATAGGCGACAAGACCAGCCTTTTTCCGGACATGGTCGAGACAATCAAGGCCGCCGAGATCCTGGTAGCCGAGGGCTTCGAGGTCATGGTCTACACCACGGATGATCCGGTGGCCGCAAAGCGCCTCGAGGCGCTCGGTTGCGTCGCAGTCATGCCGCTGGCCGCGCCGATAGGCTCGGGGCTCGGGATACGCAACCCCTTCAATATCCGCCTCATCGTGGAAAACGCCCGGGTACCCATCCTGGTCGACGCGGGCGTGGGCACGGCGTCCGATGCGGCGGTAGCCATGGAGCTTGGCTGCGACGGGGTGCTGATGAATACAGCTATCGCCGCCGCGCGTGATCCGGTGCTGATGGCGACGGCCATGCGCAAAGGCGTCGAGGCGGGCCGCGAGGCCTATCGCGCCGGGCGCATGCCGCGAAGAACGGCCGCCGACCCGTCGTCACCGCTTGCGGGTCTTGTGACATGATTCTGGCGGGCCGCCGGGAGGTCCGAAGCTTCACGCGTCGTGAACGACCCCTGGGTCGGGCGGCGCTTGCCACCCGTGAACGTCTATGGGAACGGCTCGCGGTACCGGAAGAGGAGTGGGCAAGCCTGGGCGTGGGCTTACGTGACGTCGTACTGGACATCGGCTTCGGTGATGGTGAGTCTTTACTCACAATGGCCGCGGGCGATCCGGGGCGGGACTATGTGGGCGTTGAGGTCTACCGGACCGGGGTCATCAAGGTCTTACGGGGGATCGAGGAGCAGGGGCCTACGAATGTGCGACTGATCGAGGCCGACGCGCATGAGCTCTTAGCCAAGATCGGTGAGGGGCGCATCGCGGCGATCCAGACCTTCTTCCCAGACCCCTGGCCCAAGACCCGCCACCATAAACGCCGCCTCGTGCAAGAGCGGTTTTTGAAGGAGGTGGTGCGTGTTCTGCGCGCGGGCGGCCTGTTCCATATGGCGACGGACTGGACACAATACGCGGAAGCGGCGCTCGATGCCGTGGGTGCCTTTCCCGCACTGACCCTGGAAGACGAGGGACGAGGGGCGCGGCCGTGCACGCGCTTCGAGCGTCGGGGCTTAAGGCTGGGTCACGAGGTGCGGGACCTGCGTTTTCGGAAGACCGTGTGAGCATAGAAGGGCCGTGACCCCGAAACTGCCCACCCCCTACAGGGCCTGCCGCCTGTTCGCGTCAGGCGCATCGGGCGGCGGTTGCCCCGGATAGTCTTGGCGTGATCCTACGGCTCAAACCGCTCAATCTTGAGCGCTTCGACACCGGTGAAATGTTTGGTGTTGCCGGTAAGGAGCGTAAGACCGTGTTCCAACGCCGTGGCCGCGATCAAGGCATCCGCCAATCGCAGGCCATCGGCCAACGCATGCGCATCAATGAGCGCCATCGCCCGTTCCGAGATGGCTGGCGTGAGCGGGAGAATCCGCGTGTGTTGAGCGGTGAGTCCGCGCTTGGCGCGTAGCAGTTCATCCCTGTTGCGGCAGCTTTGGGCGAGTTCGATGTAAGTAATCGTTAAGATACGGCCAGGGGTTGATCTGCGCCAGGCGCGCCTTGGCGCCGGCATGGCCGCGCGTGAGCCAGATCAGGACATCCGAATCGATCACGATCATGGACAGCGGTCAGAAGCGGGGCGCGCGAAGCTTGTGTATATAAGCCTCCACGTCGGTCGTCTCCTCGCGATCTTGCCACATCCCGAACAAGGGGTTCTCTGCATTCTCTTGAGCGGCCTTGCGCAATTCGGCCTCTTCCTCGATACGCACGGTCACGCGCTTGCCGGCTGCGGCATGCAGCCGCGTCCGCCAGTCCTCGGGCCGCTCGCTTACCTTCATATGTTCAATCACGATGGCATCCATGATTCACCTCATTAACGTTCGGAAATGCCGGGTCTTCGACAAAAAGACATCACGATATTTGCAGTCCAGCCGTTTTGGCCGGGCACTGACCCGGGAAGGCGAGGCGCGCTGTGACTCCTTAACCGCCGTGCGTCTCGTTCAGGATGGTGACGTAATCGAGACGGATCCTGTGGAGCGCCCCACGACTATCCCGGAAATGAAGATACTCGGCGCCGTCATGTGTCTCGAGATCCAGGACGCGCACCCGGTCCCGGATGTTGTGGGCACCGTCACGCCACGCCACCGTAAGGGCCGTGCCGGTGATCGCCGCGCGCTCGAAACGATCCTGGAGCGCGCAGGCTATGGGTCGGTAGGTGCCGTCCACCCGAAGAGTTTAGATATCGAGATTGGAGACCTGGAGGGCATTTCGTTCGATAAAATCCCGACGCGGCTCGACCTGGTCGCCCATGAGCGTCGTGAAGATCAGGTCGGCGGCCACCCCGTCTTCGACATTGACCTTCAGAAGTCGGCGAACCGTGGGATCCATGGTGGTCTCCCATAACTGGTCGGGATTCATTTCCCCGAGACCCTTGTAACGTTGGATGCCATGGCCGCGCCGGGCCTCGGCAAGCAGCCACTCATAGGCCTGTTCAAAGGTCGTGACGGGCTGCGAACGGCCCTGGCGCTCGACGAGCCCCCCTTCCTTGATGAGTCCGGCAAGCTTGTCCCCTAAGGCACGTAGGCCTCGGTATTCCGCGGTTTGCACAAAGGCACCGTCGAAGTGGGAGGTGCGCACGCCACCGTGCTCGGTCTTCACGAGCAGAATTTCATGGCTGTCGAGTTGCGGGTTGTGGACGGAGCTCACCTCATAACGGATGGTGGCGTCGCGCAGACTCGCCAGACGCCCGGATAGGGCGCGGGCGAAGGCGAGCGCCTGGGCCTCGTCCTTCAGGGTCTCGGCGGTCAGCGCCGGCATATACATAAGCTCCTTCAGCGCGGCCTTGTCATAGCGACGCGCGAGCCGGCGCAAGTGGAGGTCGCCTTTGATATAGGCGTTGAATATCTCCGCCAAGGCGGTGCCTACCAAGGCCTGCTCCCCGGCGCCACAGAGGAGGCTCGCGCCATCCAGGGCATTCTCGGCGAGATAGGCGGTGAGTTCCGCATCATCCTTGACGTAGCGCTCGACCTTTCCGTGTTTGACCTTGTACAAAGGCGGCTGCGCGATATAGATGTGGCCGCGGGCCAGCAGCTCGGGCATCTGGCGATAAAAGAAAGTGAGCAAGAGCGTACGGATGTGCGACCCGTCGACATCGGCGTCCGTCATAATGATGATGCGGTGATAACGTAGTTTGTCGGCGTTGAAGTCCTCGCGACCTATACCGGTCCCCAGAGCGGTAATGAGGGTACCGACCTCGGCGGAGGAGAGCATTTTATCGAAGCGGGCTCGTTCCACATTCAGGATCTTGCCCTTCAAGGGGAGGATGGCCTGGAAGCGCCGGTCGCGGGCCTGTTTGGCTGAGCCACCGGCGGAATCTCCCTCCACCAGGTATAACTCGCATAAGGCGGGGTCGCGTTCCTGACAATCGGCGAGCTTGCCAGGTAAGCCCGCGATATCGAGCGCGCCCTTGCGGCGCGTCATTTCACGCGCCTTGCGCGCCGCCTCGCGCGCCCGGGCGGCCTCAACCACCTTGTCAGCTATAGCGCGGGCGACCGCGGGGTTCTCTTGGAGATAGCAGCCTAGGGAGTCGTTGACGATGGACTCGACCGCGGCTTTGACCTCCGAGGACACGAGCTTGTCCTTAGTCTGAGAGGAAAACTTAGGGTCGGCGACCTTGACCGAGAGGACCGCCGTGAGTCCTTCGCGCGCATCATCACCGATAACACTGACCTTGGCGCGCTTGGCGAGACCGGATTCCTCAATATAGTGATTCAAGGTTCGCGTAAGCCCTGCACGAAAGCCCGCCAAATGCGTGCCGCCGTCCCTTTGCGGAATGTTATTCGTGTAACAAAAAACGTTTTCCTGGTAGGAGTCGTTCCATTGGAGCGCCAGATCGATAAGGACCCGGTCACGCTCGGCTTGAAAGGCGATCACCTGGGGGTGGAGGGGATCTTTGTTGCGGTTGAGATCGACGACGAAAGCCGCTATGCCGCCTTGATATTCGAATACATCCTCTTTGTTTGTGCGTTCATCAAAGAGGATAATGCGCGCCCCTGAATTCAGAAAGGACAGCTCGCGTAGGCGTTTGGCGAGCAAGTCATAGTGCATGGTGCAATCCGAGAAGATTTTCGGACTGGGTTTGAAATGAACGATAGTGCCGGTGCGCTCCGCCGGACCTTCGACGGCAAGCGGGGCTGTTGGCTCGCCCATCTGGTAACGCTGGGTGTGTTTGAGGCCATCGCGGTAGATCGTGAGATCCAGGAATTCGGAAAGGGCGTTCACCACCGAGATGCCGACGCCGTGCAAACCACCAGAGACTTTATAGGAGTTCTGGTCGAACTTGCCGCCGGCATGGAGGACGGTCATGATCACTTCGGCGGCCGATCGACCTTCGGAGGCGATAACGCCGGTGGGTATCCCGCGACCGTTATCCTCAACACTCACGGATTCGTCGGCGTGGATGGTGATACGGACCTCGGAGCAATAACCGGCAAGAATTTCATCGATGGCGTTGTCAACGGCCTCGAAGACCATATGATGAAGGCCCGTTCCATCCTCGGTATCGCCGATATACATTCCAGGACGTTTACGGACAGCATCCAGGCCTTTAAGGACCTGGATGCTGTCCTGATCATAAGAGGGACGGGTTTCCATACGCACGGACTCCTGCTGAATCGGTCGATGTTAACACAAGCTCGGATTTAAGGCCCGCGCAGACACCCATGTTCCACGTGGAACACTGTGGCAGGGGCGGGGAAGGATGTTTCGTCGATCGCTGTCACGAAAGTTTGGAGCCCGACATCCTTAAGTGTCGCGAAGAACGACTCCCTGCGCTCGACATCCAATTCCGCGGCAAGGTCGTCCAATAACAAAATCGGTCGCTTACCGCTGGCCACGACCACCATCACAACCGCCAAGCGCCAGGCGCTCATGAAAATCTTTTGCTGACCGTGCGACGCGACCTCCTGGATAGCCCGACCATCCAGTTTAAACGCCACATCCGCTCGATGCGGCCCCGCGAACGTGTAACCCAGACGCTCGTCCGTCTCCCGGTTGGTCTCCAAGGCGGCTGCTAAACTTTCACCCTGCCAACCCGGCCGCAGCACGGTGGCGGCCTCACCGCCGAGACGCTGCTGGTGCACGATGTCCCTGAAAGGTCCTTCCAGGGCTTGCGCGGCCCTTTGCCACATATCGGCCAGAACCGAGCTCAATTGGATCAGCCCCGGATCGAAGGCGCGGTAGTTACGATCACGCACCCGGAGCGCGGCATTTCGTTGGCGTAAAAGACGTTGGTAGCGACGCCAGGCATCAAGGAAAAAAGGTTCCACGTGGAACATCAACCAATAAACCACTTCTCGGCGGGCGTTCGGATCTTGCAACATCGCGTAATGGGATTCGGGGCTAAAGATCATAAGGGGAAGTCTTCCATAGACCTCGGCAGCCGATTTGACCGGCACGCCGTCAAGCACCCAAGTCTTTTCCGAGGCGCCGCGTTCGTAACACAGCTTCCCGGCGTCCAAGCCCTCCCCGAAACCGAGCCTTGCGCTCAGTTTCTCGCGACCATGAGCGATCGCGGCCCTCACCCTTCCAGATCGTAAGGTCTTACCTGTGCCCGCCAGGCTTATCCCTTCCAACAGACTCGTTTTGCCTGCCCCGTTCGCCCCGACAATCAAATTCATCTCCGGGGACGGCTTCCACTCCACCGCCTGCAAACAGCGGATATCTCGGAAATCGAGGGCCGTAATACTCATACCCCAACCTCAAAGGCCTGTCGTCCTCCCTACAAGCGCACCGGCATCACCACGTACACCTGTTTCTCTGTCGCCACCTTCCCCTTTATCCGCACACCCCCATCACTCGTGTTCCAGCCAAACAGAACCTCATCACCCTCCAAGGCGCTGATTGCCTCCACCAAATAGGTCACATTAAAACCCACTTCCCATTCCGGCACCGACGCACCAAGCTCCAATTCTTCCCACGCCTCATCCCGATCGGTATTCGTCGCACTCGCCGCCAGCAGGGTCCCTTGAAAGCGCAACCTCATCCCCCGAAACTTCTCCGTGGACACGACACCCACGCGCCCCAACATCTCCAAGACATTCGCACGCGGTAAGCTCACTTCTTCTTTCACGGTCTGGGGTATAACGCGATGGTAATCCGGAAAGCGACCGTCCACGAGTTTCGTTACGAACACCAAACCATCCTGAACGACGCGCATGTGATTCGTCGAAACGCTCACCTCCACAGGTGCGCTCTCATTCCCCAAGAAACGCACCATCTCTCCCACCGCCTTACGGGGGATAATAACCTGCCTCTCTGCGCCCATCTCCGCCGCCAGTTCTACCTCGGATAAAGCCAAGCGATGACCATCCGCCGCCACTGCCCGTAAGGATTTCCCGCCAAACTCAAGCATTACACCGTTCAAGTAGTACCGCACGTCCTGCTGCGCCATACAAAACTGCGTCTTCTCAAGGATGCGCTTTAGATCCACACGAGGGACATCGAAACGCGTGTCCCACTGAACATCCATCAGGTTGGGGAAATCCTCCACGGGCAAGGTCGCGAGCTGAAACCGGCTCTTGCCCATGGCAACACGAAATCGCGTCGCATCCATTTCGCAACGCAAGACGCTACCACCTGGTAACGTCCGCACAATATCCAGGAACTTCCTCCCGGGTACGGTCACAGCCCCGGGTTCCTGAACCTCAGCCACGCATCGGGCGACCACCTCGATCTCCAGGTCGGTCCCTGTCAAAACCAGTTCCCCATCAGCGGCGTTTATCAGAATGTGCGTCAAAATCGGTTTTGCCTGACGTCGTTCTACGACGCTACCCACAACATTCAGAACCTTTAGTAGTTCGTCCCGCCCGATCGTCAGTCGCATAATGTCCTTTTATCCCCGCCTTAGCCTTTACTGGTTTTTAAATATCTTTCTTAGTAGCAGTTATTATTACGTCGCCCCAAACTGTGAATAAACCCCTCTAAACAGGTAATTTCGGCCTCACTGGGCCCGGATAAATCCGGTATAACTGCCCCTCACCGTTGTGGGTAAGCTTGTGGATAGATGTGCACAAAAACCGCAATTCCGCCTAAGGTCGGTTTTACTCTTTCTTATCCACACCTTATGTCGTCAATATCCTCGTTAGATTCGCGTAGTCTTCCTTGATACGCGGATCCTCCTCGACAAGCGCGCCGACCTTACGGCAGGCGTGGATTACGGTGGAATGATCACGCCCTCCGAATTCCTTACCAATCTCCGGCAGACTGTGGTGTGTGAGCTCCTTGGCGAGTGCCATGGCGATCTGTCGCGGACGGGTGATCTGCCGCGAGCGACTCTTGGCGCTTAAGTCGGATACCCGAATCTTAAAATATTCCGCCACGATCTTTTGAATATTGGTAATCGTTACTAGACGTTCCTGGAAGGCCAAAAGATCTTTTAAACTCTCCGCCGCCAGGGCCAGATCAATAGCCCGGCCGGTAAAGTTAGCGCTGGCCATGACGCGCCGAAGCGCGCCTTCAAGCTCACGAACATTCGAGCGTACGCGCTTAGCAATAAAGAAAGCCACCTCATCCCGCAAAGGTAAACCTTCCTGCTGTGCCTTCTTGATCAAGATTGCAACTCGGGTCTCCAATTCCGGGGGTTCTATGGAGACCGTCAAGCCTGAACCAAATCGCGAAACCAAGCGTTCCTCGACGCCTACGAACTCCTTTGGGAAGCGATCAGCAGTGATAATGACTTGTTTTTGCCCTTCAAGGAGGGCATTAAAGGTGTGAAAAAACTCCTCTTGTGACCGTTCCTTTCCCGCAAAAAACTGTATGTCATCGATCAATAAGGCGTCCAATGATCGGTAATACTTCTTGAATTCATTAATAGCGTTATGTTGCAGCGCCTTCACCATATCAGCGACGAAGCGTTCGGAGTGCACATACGACACCTTGGCTTCCCTTTTATGGGTTATTAGGAGATTGCCCGCGGCCTGCATTAAGTGAGTCTTTCCTAACCCTACACCACCATATATAAAAAGCGGGTTATAAGCACCGCCGGGGTTTTCACCGACCTGTCTTGCCGCCGCCCGCGCCAATTGATTGGATTTTCCCTCTATATGCGTCTCAAACGTGAAGTCCGGGTTTAAGCGGGAACTATGGGGTGCTTCGCGTCTGGTCGTAGCGCTCGCTATTTTAGGTACCGCCGGTGTCTTACCCGATGTGCTCCCGACTTGCACGATGACACTGATACTCCCTGTGCCCCCACGATACTGGGCGACTAATTCCGCGATCCGTTCCGCGAAGCGGTCCTTCACCCACTCCGTCACAAAACGATTTGGCGCCAGTAGCCGCAGGCAATCCTTTTCCCACTCGGCCTGCAGTGGCCGGATCCATGTATTGAACTGTTGCGCGGAAAGCTCCTCTTCGAGCCGGTCTAGACACTTCTTCCAAATACTCGGCTGACTCACGGCGCTAAGACCCGATAGGAGGGGGTAAGCCCGATAGTCTAGGGCGAGCCCAAGTTATCCACAAGCGCCGAATACCGGTATGATACCGTCACTCGCCGTTGACAAACCGGCGTGGACCTCGTAGTGTTCCGGCCTTTTGAGACTCACCGACATTAAGGGCTTGCCATGAAAAGAACATTTCAGCCTAGCGTATTGAAGCGTAAGCGTACCCACGGGTTTCGTGCGCGCATGAGCACGCCCGGCGGCCGGGCGGTCATCAACGCGCGGCGCGCCAAAGGGCGTGCTCGCCTCAGCGCCTAAAGCGCGGTGACTCGGGGCGCCGAAAGTTTTTCACGGCACGTGAGGCTCACGGACCCCGAGCGTTACCAGGAGGTTTTCAAGACTGGTAAAAAGGCGCGGCACCCTCTCCTCGGGATTATCGCTTGCCCAAGTGGCCTCGGCTACGCGCGTCTGGGCCTCGCCGTATCGCGCAAGGTCTCACGCAAGGCTGTCGTTCGGAATCGTATTAAGCGTCAGACCCGGGAATACTTTCGCCGCGAACAGGGGCGCCTGTGCGCCCTCGATTTTGTCGTGATCGCTTACCCGGATGCCGCGCGGGCCGACTCAAAGGCGTTTACCGAGGCCCTAGCCACCCTCTCGCAAAAGATATGCCGAATATGCGCAAAGCCCTGACGCTCCTGATCCGCGGCTACCGCTATTTTCTTAGCCCCTGGTTGGGTTCCCGTTGCCGCTATTATCCGAGCTGCTCCGCCTATGCGCTGGAAGCGATCGAACGCCATGGTGCGCTGCGTGGCACCTGGTTTGCCGTAAGACGTATAAGCCGCTGTCATCCCTGGCACGACGGTGGGCATGACCCTGTTCCTCGCTGAGGTAGTCCGAAATCCTGACCATGAACAACTATCGTCCCGTGCTGTATGTCCTGCTTGCCGTCATTTTGTTTACGATCTGGACGGATTGGCAACATTGGCGCGCCCCGGTGCCCACAGGCCCCGCGCCCACCACCCGCGCGCTACCGGCGACGCCGGGGATCCGCGCGCCGACCGCCCCCGCGGCTGCGCCGACGACCGCCCCGCAAGCTGCGCCCACGGTGGCGGGGCCTCGTAGCACCCGCGCCGCCGCCATGCCTTTGGTGGTCGTGAAGACTCCTGTCCTTACCGCCATGATCAGCACCCAGGGCGCGGATATTACGCAGCTCCTCCTACAGCGGTATTCCGCGGACAAGAGCCATGGCCAGCGGCCCTATGCCTTATTGACGCCTTCGGGTCATACCGTCTTTTCGAACGAGAACGGCTTGCTCGGGCAGGTGACCCTACCCAACCACACGAGCGTCTATCAGACCCGCGGAGGTGACTACACCGTCCCCGCCCACGGCCAACCGCTCACCATCCGTTTCCGCTGGCACCAAGGCGCCATCAGTGTCGTCAAGACCTACACTTTCGCGCCCCACGGTTACACCGTCCCCGTTCAATACGCGGTGCATAACGCGGGCACGCAGCCGATTACCGTCTACTTGTACAATCAGTTCCTGCACAGCCCACCACCAAAGACGCATCTCTTTCATTCGGCGCCTATTTATATCGGCGCGGCTTATTACACACCCCAGGCCAAATATCACAAGGCTCCCTTCACGGGCATGCTGAAACACCCCTTGCATGTGACGGCGACCGGCGGCTGGGTGGCGGTCTCGCAACATTACTTCCTCGGCGCGGCGATACCGAGCGCTCAGACGCCCGCTATCTTTTACAGCTCCGTGTTGACTGGTCCCCGCTATGTGGTTGGTTACAAGACGGCTCGGCCCCTAGTGATTGCCCCTGGCCACACTGGGGTGCTCACGACACGGCTCTTTTTGGGCCCGAAAACCCCTTCACTCCTGAAGGCGGTTGCCCCCGGGCTGAATCTGACCGTCGACTACGGTTGGCTCACGGTTCTTTCACAACCCCTTTATTGGGTGCTTGCCCATATCGAGGCGGTGGTTGGCAACTGGGGTATCTCCATTATTTTGCTGACGGTCCTGATCAAGGTTATTTTCTTCCCGCTTTCGGCGGCAAGCTTCAAGTCCATGGCCAAGATGCGCAAACTACAACCGCGCATGGCGGCCTTGAAGGAACGCCACGGGACGGACAAGGCCGCCTTGCAGCAGGCCATGATGGAAATGTACAAGACCGAGAAAATGAACCCGCTCGGCGGATGTCTGCCGATGATCGTCCAGATCCCGGTCTTCATAGCCTTGTATTGGGTGCTACTCGACAGCGTGGCCTTGCGCGACGCGCCCTTCCTTCTCTGGATCCATAACCTGGCCGCCCCCGATCCCTATTTCGTGCTGCCCATCCTCATGGGCATATCGATGCTGGCCCAGCAGATGCTGAACCCGGCCATGATGGACCCCACGCAGCGCAAGATCATGATGATCATGCCGGTAATCTTCACAGGCTTCTTCCTGTTCTTCCCGGCGGGCCTCGTCTTGTATTGGGTCACGAACAACGTTCTTTCCATCCTCCAGCAGCAATGGGTCATGGCACGCGTGGACAAGGCCTGAGGGATGTGAACGCGGCCGACACGATTTGCGCCGTCGCCACACCCCCCGGCATGGGGGGTATAGGGGTGGTGCGGATCTCGGGTCCCTTGGTTCCAAACCTCGCCCAGGCGGTATTGCGCCGCACCCCGGCCCCACGGCTTGCGACCCTGTCGACCTTTCTGGATGAACAAGGGAGGGCGCTCGACCAGGGTGTAGCGCTGTTTTTTCCCGCGCCCGGCTCATTTACGGGCGAGGATGTCCTGGAACTTCAAGGACACGGTAGCCCCGTGGTCCTTGATCGCCTCGTCAAGGCCCTTATTGCCCTGGGTGCCCGTCTCGCGCGCCCAGGGGAATTCACCGAACGCGCCTTCTTGAACGGCAAGATCGACCTCGTGCAGGCGGAGGCGGTCGCCGACCTCATAGAGAGCGCCCATGAGGGCGCGGCGCGCGCCGCCATGAACACCCTGCGCGGCGCCTTCTCCGAGATCCTACGCGCCCTGGATGAGCGCCTTGTGAGGCTGCGCATCCACGTTGAGGCGGCCCTCGATTTCCCCGACGAGGCCCTCGACATCGCCGACGACAGAGCCCTCACCGCCGGGCTCGACGGCCTGCGCCGGGACCTTGCCGAGGCCATGCGCCGCGGGCGGGAAGGGCGCGTCCTCCAAGAAGGCGCGCGCGTTGCTATCGCCGGCCCCCCGAATGCGGGCAAGTCCACCCTCCTGAACGCCCTTGTCGGCCACGAGGCGGCCATCGTGAGTCCCTACCCGGGCACCACCCGTGATCTCGTGCGCGAGCGTGTCGTGATGGAAGGCCTGGCCTTGGATCTCGTCGACAGCGCCGGCCTGCGCGCCACGGACGATCCCGTGGAACGCGAGGGCATACGCCGCGCGCACGCCGCGCTCGCCGAAGCGGATTGTGTCCTCTGGTTGATCGACGACACGGCCCGTGGCCCCGCGCCACCACCACCGCCGGGGGCTATCATCGTCTTTACCAAGATCGACCAGACCCAGCGGCCGCCGGGGGCGTGCGCCGAGGGCTTCGCGGTCTGCGCGCCGAGCGGCGCGGGCCTTGCCGATCTGCGCCGCGGCGTCCGGGCTCGGCTGCTGGGGGGCGGGGCCGATGTCGGCGGGGAGGGCGTCTTCACCGCCCGCCGCCGGCACGTGGTGACTTTGGAGACGGTGGAGCAGACGCTCGCGCGGGCGCTGGATCACAAGCGCGAGGGCAGCACCGAACTCGTGGCCGAGGAGTTGCGGCTCGCGCACGAGGCCCTTGGTGAGGTGACGGGACGCATGACGAGCGATGAGCTGCTCGGCCGCATCTTCTCCAACTTCTGTATCGGCAAATAAACGTCTCGGCGAGCCCCTGGTCGCCCTAGCGGCGCTATTCTTCAATCACCCCCTCTGTGTTGGCCGTGTATCCCGTATACTTCCCGAACGCCCAGACCCAAACTATGCCCCCGGAGGTACCGTGGCGCCCACCAATGAACCCAAAGGCCGCCGTGCCATCGCCGGCCCGCTTGTGCTTTTTCTGGCGGCGACCGCTGCGCTCGTAAGCGCCAACTCCGCCTACGCCCCTGATTTCCGGGGCTTTTGGCACGCCACCCACGACCTTGGGGGCATCAGATTTACGGCTCAGGCCATCGTCGACCAGGGTCTTATGACCGTGTTTTTCCTGGTCGTGGGTCTCGCCCTCAAACGCGAGCTCCTGCACGGCGCCCTGCGCCACCCGCGCACCATGGTCCTGCCCCTTGCGGCCGCCTTGGGAGGCATGATCCTGCCGGCGCTCATTTACCATGCCTTCAACCCCGGAGGTCCGACCGTGGCCGGTTGGGGCGTCCCCATGAGTACCGATATCGCCTTTGCGGTCGGCGCTCTCACCCTGCTCGGGCGGCGCGTGCCACGCAACCTCCTCATCTTCCTGCTCGCTTTAGCCATCGTCGACGATCTCGGTGCCATCCTGGTCATCGCGATCTACTACACCCGCGACTTCCACCTAACTGCCTTGTTGGGAGCCTTTTTGGTGCTGGCCACGCTCATTGTCCTGAACCGCCGCGCGGTGCGTGGCTTCGGCCCTTATGCGCTGCTCGCCATAGTCTTGTGGCTGGCTTTGTGGCGCGCCGGGATCAATCCTCCGCTGGCCGGTTTCCTGCTCGCCGCCGCCTTCCCGGCCAGCAGTCCCGCGCGAGATACCACGGTGTCGCCGGAGCATGTCAGTGTGCGCCTCGAACGACGGCTATCACCCTACGTCAATTTTGCGGTCCTACCGCTTTTCGCGCTCGCCAATGCGGGGCTGACCTTCCGTCTCGCGGATATCACGCGCTCGCCCCCGGTCTTGCTGGGCGTACTGCTCGGCCTGCTTCTCGGTAAGTTCTGTGGCGTCGGCGGTGTATCGTGGCTTGCCGTGCGTTTGCGCTGGGCCCATCTCCCCACCGGCGTCGGCCTGCGTCACGTGCTGGGCGCCGCTTGGCTGAGCGGTATCGGCTTCACCATGGCGCTCTTCGTCAACACTTTGGCCTTCGCCCCTGGCCCCGAGCGTGCCGCCAGCAAGCTCGCCATCCTCATCGCCTCTCCGTTGGCCGCGGTCTTAGGAATCGTCTGGCTTTGGCGCGCCCGTCCGCGAGGCCCGCTGACCTCTGACGCGCCCGCGCCCCCGGCCTGAAGCGGCGCACCGCGCGCTTGAGCTCGGACAGCGCTGCCGTCTGACCGCCGTAGCGCACAGCCATATAGTGCCGGGTAATCAGCGCGATCTCCGCGCCTAGGTCCGGTCTTGCGCGCGCGGCCCGCGTCCCATAGTCCGCCGGGCCTTCCGCGCCTCGGCGCGCGATACCGATCCGCGCCATGCGTCGGCAATAGCGGTCGTACGCCTTGCGACCCACATCCCGCACATGCCGTACCCGCCCCCCGAACGCCTTCACGAGTGACAGGGCCGAAAATGCGAGCACGATGGTGACGAGACCCAGGGCAAAGGGGTCCGCATCCCGCCACCCCAGCTTTCTCAACAACGCGGCTTGTCGACGGCTGCTGTAGTCCACCACCCAGTTGTCCCACGCGGTGGTGGCCGCATCCTGAAAGAGGCCGACGCGATGGCGCAGCACCTTCCACCAGGGTCGCGGGGTCGCGAAGCGCGCGCCGCCTTGCGCCAGGAATCGGCGGAACACGGGCCACCGCTCCTGGAGTGCGCCCGGCGCCACCACCGCGGTGGGGTCCACGCGCAGCCAGCGCCGCCCGCTCCAGATCTCGTCCCAGGAGTGGGCATCATAGTTGCGCACGATGATATCCCCACCCTCGGGATTGAACTCCCCTCCGTAAAAGCCCACGACGATACGGGTGGGCACCCCCGCGGCCCGCATCAAGGTCGCGAAGGCGGCCGCGTAATCCTCGCAATAGCCGGCCCGTACCCGGAACAAGAAGCGCGAGATCGGGTGTGGCCCCATGGTCGGTGGGTTCAGGGTGTAAACGAAATGATGGCGCACGAAATACGCCAGGACCCGCTGCGCCAGTGCCTGCGGCGAGGGCGTGCCCTGGCCTAGGCGCGCAGCCAGCGCCCGGGTGCGGGGGTTCAGGTCCGATGGCAGGGCCAAGTCCTGGCGCCGCCCTGTGCGCGTGAGCCGATCGTAGCGCCGGCGCGCGCTTGTGAGCCGGTAGCGAACCAGATGTCGAACCGCGTGGCGCGCGCGCAGTACGCCCCCCGGCTCCAGCCGCGTCCGCTGGGGGGCGCTGACCGGCCAGTCCAGGACCGGTAGCACCCGATTTTCGGTCGGATTCAAAAGCACCGTGTAGGGGCTGTAGGGACGCCCCTTGGTAATTCCGGGGGCATCCGGCGGCCCCGGATGCCACACACGGCCGTTGGTGGCGGTCAGCACATAAGCGCGAAAATAGCGCTGGTCCCGGCGCGGGCGTGGCCCATGAAAGATCACCCGCATGGCGACCGCGCGTGACGAGAGCAGTGCGCTCAAGGATCCCGGTCGCAGGTCGGGCGTGAGCCCGGTTTGTCCGACCGGCCGCGGGGCACTGCGCCAAAGCCCACCCGCGATGCGCGGAAATACGACATAAGCGAGCGCCGCAAGCGGAATGGCCTGCAGCATGACGATGGTGCTCTGGCGCAGGCGCTGCCGGAAGGCGAGCCCGTGCGGTTGCGCGATAAGGGAGAGCGCCACGAAGGACATGATCAGGAAGGCGAGTGCGAACGCCCCCATGGCCATGGACGGGCGGAATAAGAGGTCGCCAAGCAAGGCCACATAACTCAAAAGCACGAGCACCACGGCGTCCCGTGGCGTCTCCGCCTCCAGGCACTTCAGGCCAAGCAGCATGACGAGAAAGCTCAAGCCCGGATGTTCTCCCACCAGGGTGCGAAAGCGTCCGTAGACGAGTAGGCCCACCGCCAGCACCAACACCCAAAGCAAGAGCCGTGGCGGCCGCGCCACCCAACGGCCTTCCGCATATCGCCAGGCCGTGAAGACCGCGCCGAGCGCCACCGTCCACCAAGGCAGGTGGGCGAGGAGCGGAATGCCGCTCAGCGCCAAGAGCGCCGCGACCAGGGGGGGCGGCAGGAATCGGGGGGTGTCCGCGACCTTACGCGTCATGCAAGGCCAAGGCCTTCAGGCAGCGCTCGAGGTGGGCGGTCCCGGCGGCAGCCGGGATCCTGTCCGCGCCCAGGGCAAGGCCGTAACGGTAACCGTCCTTTTCGGCATCGAGCACTTGCCGGCAGAGGCGCCGGAGCTCTTCCTCCACCCCCCCTGAGGGGTCGGCGGCAAGCCAGATCTCCCGGTCCGCGACGCCCGCAAAACGCTTTACCAGAAAGCCCTTGCCCGCCGCCACGGCCTTCCAATGGATATGCCGGGGGCTCTCTCCGGGACGGAAAGCGACCAGCCCCGCAAAATCACCCCCGCCCTCGGCCACGACGCCGGTGGTTTCCCTGTCTGATGCGCCGTTTTCATGTCCGGGGGGCAAGGCTGCGTAGGGGAGGGGGTTGGGGTAGGCGATGGCTGGATCCTCAAGCGCCATACGCCGGGAAAAGGCCCGGAGCAGCCCGAAGGGATAACGGCTGCTGATGCGCACCGCTGGTGCCGGGATGGACCCGCGGCGCACCGCGGCCCAGGGGATCTCGATCGTCTGTTGCGCGCGCGGCGCAAGATCCACAGTGACCGACGGCCCCTTGATGGCGGCTACGGTGACACCCAAGCGCCCGGTGTCCGTCGGGTTCGCCAGGATCACCCGGAACCCCACGGAGGATCCCGCGAACCCCGGGCGCGGCAGGCCTTCGTGGATCACGAGCCCGAGCAGATTGCGCTGCCCTATCGCCGATGACAGGGTCGCGAAGGCCGCCAACAAGAAGGTGACCGCGTAGGCCAGACCGTTGCCGTAATTCACGGCGGCGAGCAATAACACGAACACGATCGCGCCAAACCACAGGCCTTCACGCGTCGGGATGAGATAGATGGAGCGGCGCCCAAGCGTCAGGGCCGGCCGGCTCATGGGATCGCCACGACCTCGAGCAGCCGCTGCACCTCGCGCTCCGGATCGCTGACGGGGAGTCGGTGGGCGAGCACTGCCACCGCCACCGCCTGGACGTCCTCTGGCAGGGCATAGTCCCGATCCCGAAGCAGGGCATAGGCGCGCGCGGCATCGCGAAGCGCAAGCCCCGCCCTGGGCGAAAAACCGCCGCCCCAATCCGGGCGCGCGCGACTGGCCGCGAGCAGGTCCTGGATGTAATCCACCAAGGCCCCCGCACAGCGGATCTCGCGGGCCTGCACGCGTAAGGCCAGAAGGTCGCTCGGCGCCAGCAACGCCGGCTGGTCGCGGGCCATCGCCTGGCGATCGTCGCCGGTCAGGATCTCGCGTTCCGCGGCGCGGTCGGGATAGCCTATCTTCAAACGCATCAGGAAGCGGTCGAGCTGCGATTCCGGTAACGGAAAAGTGCCGATCTGATGGTGCGGATTCTGGGTGGCCACCACGAAGAAGGGCTGGGGCAGGTGGTGACGCACCCCGTCCACCGTGACCTGGCCCTCGGCCAAGGCCTCGAGCAGCGCGCTCTGGGTCTTGGGGGTGGCACGATTGATCTCGTCGGCCAGCAATAATTGGGTGAAGACCGGGCCCTTGTAAAAGTGGAATCCGCGCGTCTCGGCATCGAATATCGACACCCCGACCACGTCGGCCGGCAACAGATCGGCGGTGAACTGCAGGCGTTTGAAGTCGAGCCCAAGTACGGACTGGAGGCCGTAGGCGAGCGTGGTCTTGCCGACCCCTGGGACATCCTCTAGCAGCAGGTGGCCGCCCGCCAGCGCGCAGCAAAGGGCGAGCCTTACGGTCTCGGCCTTGCCGACCAGGATCCTCTCGAGCGCGGCCAGGGCTGGCGCGATCAGTGCATGGTGGGATATCGGGGCGTCCACGTCCCCAGTATAGGGTGCCCACGGGCGCTTGCCCACCTCTTCCCGGCCATGCGCCACCCCCGCCCCCGAGTAGCCCCCTAGCCAGCCCGCCCAACGGACTCATGCGTACCACACATGGCGCCAATTTGACCTATACTCATACGATCACTGAGCGCGCCCGAGACAAGGTTGGCGCGCATCGGGGCAGGGCTACCAAGGGCAGGGGCGCGGTTATGGTGGGAACACGAATGATCGGAAAGCGAGGCACGGAACGGGGGTTCACCCTCGTTGAGGTGATGGTCGTCATCGCGATTTTGGCCATCATTGCCGCGATTGCGATCCCCATTTATTCACACTACATCAAGGGCGCCAAGATCGGGCGCGGCGAGAGCAATCTGGTCTTGCTGTCCACGCTCATGGAGCGTTATTACCAGAACAACAACGCCTACCCGGCGAGCAACCCGGCGCTCACCCCGAACGCGCTTCCGGGCTGGAACCCCGGCAACAACCCCAATCCATTCTTCACCTACGCCATCCAGAACCCAGACCCGGGCGTGTGTAATGTGGCCGCCCCCGCGGGACCGAGCTATGCCTTGTCGGCCACGCCGACCGCGGCCTCGGGGCTGCCGACCACCGAAGTTTTTTACCTGGATAGCCTGAACGACCGCTGCGAGGTGCTCCCCAATGGCACGACGGTGGTGGGGTGGTGATATGGGTGATCGGTATCCGGGTCGCCCCATGAGCGGGGGTCGCGCTAGCCGCGGCATGACCCTCGTCGAGCTCATGGTGGTGCTCACCATCGTCACCATCCTGATCGGCGCGGGCTTTCTGGGTCTACTGTCCTGGCTTGGAACGGACAATATCAACGTGGCCCAAGCGCGCGTGCGCACGGCGCTGCAGACGGTCATGGCCAGCGCCCTGATGAGTCCGCCCTCATCCACGACCCACTATCACAACTGGTCCCTGCAGGTCGTAAGCCAAGGCGGCCAGCAGTACATCTATGTCTGTACCGGAAGTCACGGGGGCTGTGCCGGCAACACCAAACCGTCCGCGGGCCCCGTGCAGGTCCATGTGAGTGTGGTGTCGGCCAATGTCCAACTCACTATCAAAGGGTCGCAAGGGTCGAAGGGGTCGCCGCTCACCTGCCTGGCCTTCAGTCCGCTCGGCCAGCCCCTGCTCGCCGCGACCTCGGCGACGCCAGCGTCCAGCGGCGCCTGCTATTGGCCGGCGGCGGCCAGCGGCCAATGGACCTTCGGGGCGAGTGTCGCGGGAGGCGCTGCGGCGAAAACACAGTATGTCTTCTAAGGGATTTACGCTCGTAGAGGTCCTGGTCTCGCTTGTGATCTTTCTTTTGATCGCGATCGGCGTGGGCCTTGGTCTCCACCAAGCGGTCGACAACAACGTTTTCGACAGCCAGCGTCAGGATGTCCTGAACACCACGCTCGAGCAGTTGCATGCCTATGCGCCCGGCACGCTCTGTGGGCGGACGGTCTCGGCGACCACGGCAACCGGACTGGTGTTCTCGATCGACGTGACGTGCACGCCGGCGGCGATCACGGTCGCGCCGCCGAGCCCCAACCCGGCGCTCACGGTCACGGTGCAACAGCTTACCGCGGTCGCCCATTGGACCACCTTCGGAGTCGCGCGCAGTGTCACAGTCGAGCAATAAAGGGTTCACGCTCGTCGAACTCATGGTCGCCATGGCCGTGGGCGCCTTCCTCGTGTTGGCGGCCATGATTCTCTATGTCCCCGTGTCGCGCTCGTTGGTCGATCAAGGGGTTATCAGCCAGCAAACCCTGAACGAAGCCGTGAACTACGACTTCGACGTGATGAATATGGCGAATGCTGGCTATGGCGTTGCCACGCCCCAAGTGAACACGGACGTCGTGCTCGTGACCGGTACGGGCCCAGGAAACAATACCCCGGTGTCCATACCGGCGAGCGGGAGCGCGCAGGGCAACGGCATCTTCTGGGACTGGACGATGTCGCCGCTGACCGGAACCCAAAACTGCGCGGGCCTGCAGGTCGTGGCGAGCGCCAATGGCAAGGCAGGCGAGGAGCGCCTGGTCTATTACGAAGAGGCGATTAACACGCCCGGCGTCACGGTCTCCTGTGCGGCGAGCGCCATGAACACCGCGAAAAATTGGGATACCGTGACGCTCCTGCCGAGTGTCGCCGTCGGCGCGACCCCCCCGATCACCGTGACCGCGGGACAGAACTGCGACCTGCGCGGCTCGCAGATCGTGCCCCCTTGGTTGCACCCGACCGTCACTCTGCGCCTGCCGATCGCCAAGACCCTGACCGGGGGCTTCTTCGCCCATCAGGCGGATCAGGCCCCGGTGTCCGTCTGTCTGCGCAATCTGCCCTGAGAGGAGGGCCATGGCCATGTCTACGTCTCCCCACAAACAACGCGGCGTGTCGACGCTCATCATGATTCTGGCGATCGGGGCGGCGCTCGCGGCCAGCCTCTATGGGGCCTATAGCCATATGGGGGCAAGCGGCAAGAGCCAGGATACGAGTAGTGCCCGCACGCAGGCGCGCGCCCTAGCCGAGGATGCCTTGACGGCGTCCGCCGAATATTTCAACGAGCGGTTCTGCGGCACACCCTACCAGGTCTGCCCAAACGGTAATGGCGCGGCCTTGAGCTCGAGCGCCTTACCTGCCGGCACGGTGCTCTTCAGCCAGGCCTCCGGACCGGGATTCGTGCAGGCGACTATCGTCAAGAACACCTTTTCGACCGACGGCGACATCGAGGTCGACGCCGTCGGCCGCACCGCGACCGGCGCCGCCGAGATCCGCGGCTATCTCCATGCCGCGACGATCTACACGAGCTTGCCGCCCAACGGCCCCCTCGCGGGCGTCCTGGGGGGCAACAACGCCATTCTTGGCAACGTGAAGACCAATACCGGCACCGCCGTTCTGGGGGTCACCGGCAACTTAAAACTGGGCGGCAACGCCACGCTCACGGGCTCGGTCGAGGCGACCGGCACCATCACAGGCTGTACCGAGGGCGCGACCTGCACCTCGAACGTCCCGGCCGGCACGATCGTGACCCCATCGATAGACGCCTACACCCTGCCCAGCGAGGCGAATGCCGTGTTGTCGGTCGATGCCAACGGCGCCGCGCAGGTGACTCTGCAGAACAACGCCAGCCTCACGCCGTCTGGCACCACCCTGTTGTCGGCCTTCCCCTCGACCTCGACGGCCTTGTGTGTAGGCGGCGGGGCTACTTGCATCGGTACCCCCACGAACCACAACGGGCAATGGAAGATCAAAGGGACCCCGACCCCGGGCGTCCTGTTTTTCTATGGCGATGTGGACGTGGCCGCGACGACCATAGGCGATCCCAAGACGCCGACCCCGGGCTATGCCACCATCCTTGCCACCGGCAATGTCACGGTGGAGACCGGTAACGATATCGTGGCCTATGGGCAGAAGAAGGATGTCTGCAACCAGACGGTCGTCCCGACCAATGTCTGCCCCAATGGCCCCACGAGCGCCAACAATGGCGAGGGCTCGGGGCCGGTCGCCAACGTGGTCGTCTTGAGTGGCGGTAATGTCGCCTATCCCTACCAGGCCTCCTCCGTGGTCTATGACAGTGGCACGGCCTCGACCGGCGTCCCGGCCATCAACGACACCACCGAGACCGACCCCAGTAACGAGATCCAGCCCAGCGGCGTCGTGAACGGCTATTACTGTTCGGGCACCACGACCGGGGTGGGTGCCAGCTGTCCGAGCGGTACCACCAGCGGCATTCTTACGGGTGGCGTGGTGGACCTGAAAGGCAACAGCGACCTGACCGGCGTGGTGGCGGCCTCCGAGTCCTTGATCGCGATCGGCACGGGCACCCTCACCGGCATGGTGGACACCATGAACGGCAACAATGTGAGTAGCTCCCAGGTTGGCGGTACGACCAATGACATCAACGGCAATCTGACCATCAATTCCGCGCCGGGGGTCCCGGGGGCCACTAATTTCGGGGGCAATAGCGGCACGCCGGAGCGGGCCTTCGTGCCCCGCTGGCAGCGCTTCGTGTATTGACGCGTCGGCCGTGGCGCGCGCCCTAGTGCCGCCACGGCGGGTCCGCTCTCCCGTATCCCGCCGTGGCGGCGGCTGACGGCGAGCCGCGACTTCACGCCGGCCCCAGGACGCAAGACCGCCATTCCTCTCATGCTATGATCTGTCTCACGTGGGAGGCTTTGGCGTGGAACACGAAGAGCGTTACGAGGTCATTGTGGTGGGCGGTGGTCATGCCGGGACCGAGGCGGCGCTCGCCTCGGCGCGCATGGGACGCAAGACCTTGTTGCTCACCCACAACATCGAGACCCTGGGGCACATGTCCTGCAACCCGGCGATTGGCGGCATCGGCAAGGGCCACCTGGTGCGCGAGATCGATGCCCTGGGCGGGGCCATGGGTTATTGCGCGGACGCCGCCGCCATCCAGTGCCGCACGCTGAATGCCCGCAAGGGTCCGGCGGTGCGGGCCACGCGCGTGCAGGCGGACCGGGCCCTCTATAAGGCCGCCATCCGCCGGGTCCTCGAGCGTCAGCCCAAGCTCCATATCTTTCAGCAAGCCGTCGATGATCTGGTGGTCGAGGGCCGCGAGGTCGTGGGCGTGGTCACGCAGATGGGACTCGTCATCCGCGCGCGCACCGTGGTGCTCACCACTGGGACCTTCCTCGCGGGCCTCATTCACGTCGGTCAGAGCCGACATGCCGGCGGCCGCGCCGGTGAGCCGCCCGCCCGCGCCCTCGCCGAGCGTCTGCGCGCGCTCCCCTTCCAGGTGGGGCGCCTCAAGACCGGAACCCCGCCGCGGATCGACGGCCGCACCATCGACTTCGCGGTCCTCGAGGCGCAGGCCGGCGATGACCCGGCGCCGTATTTTTCCCAGGCACAGCCCCCACGGCCCCGTCAGGTCGTCTGCCATATCACGCAGACCACGGAGGAGACACACGCCATCGTGCGCGCGGCCCTGGACCGGTCCCCGCTTTACACCGGGATGATCGAGGGCACAGGTCCGCGCTATTGCCCCTCGCTCGAGGACAAGGTTGTGCGCTTCGCGGATCGGGGCTCACATCAGATCTTTCTTGAGCCCGAGGGCCTGGAGACATCGGAGGTCTATCCGAACGGCATTTCCACGAGCCTGCCGTTCGATGCCCAGTGGCGCCTGGTGCGCTCGATCCCGGGGCTCGAGCGCGCTGTACTCACGCGCCCGGGCTACGCCATAGAATACGATTACTTTGATCCCCGCGACCTGAAGCCCTCGCTGGAGACGCGGGCCTTGGACGGCCTCTTCTTCGCCGGCCAGATCAACGGCACGACCGGCTATGAGGAGGCCGCCGCGCAGGGATTGCTTGCGGGCATCAACGCCGCGCTCGCCTGTCGCGAGCAAGAGGCGTGGTGGCCGCGACGCGACGAGGCCTACCTCGGGGTACTGGTGGACGATCTCATCACCCAGGGGCTGACCGAGCCCTATCGCATGTTCACCTCGCGGGCGGAACATAGGCTCTTGTTGCGCGAAGACAACGCTGACGAGCGGCTGGCCGAGGTCGCATATCGCCTTGGACTCATAGACGAGGCGCGCCACCGCCGGATCACCGACCGCCAACAGGCCGTGCAGCGCGAACGGTTGCGGCTGCGCACCACCGTTGCGCACCCCGGCGATCCCGGCGTGGTTGCGTTGCTCGGCCAAGACTTGGCGCGCGAGACCTCGCTGCTCGATCTCCTCAAGCGGCCTGGGGTAGGCTATAAGGACATCATCGGGCTAGCGGGCCCGGAGGGCGCGCTCACCGACCCCGAGGGGTGGCGGCAACTCGAGGTCGCGGTCAAGTACGAAGGTTACATCGCGCGCCAGGGCGACGAGATCGCGCGTCGCGCCCACCATGAGGGAATGGTCTTGCCGCAGGATATGGATTATCAAGGGATACGAGGCCTTTCGACCGAGGTTCGCCAGCGCCTGGCCCGTCATCGACCTACGACGCTTGGGCAGGCCGCCCGTCTGCCGGGTGTGACACCGGCGGCGGTCTCGCTGCTGCTCGTCCATCTGAAGCGGCTGCGGGCCTGATCATGAGTGGCGTCCAGCAGGCGACGGGGGAGGGATGGGGACCGGCGGCGGCGCGCCTGCGATCTGGTGTGCAGGCGCTCGGCATCAACCTTACATCCGAGACCGAGGCGCGTCTTCTGGCTTATCTCGACACCTTGGCGCGCTGGAATCGGGTCTTCAATCTCACCGCCGTGCGTGACCCCGAGGATATGGTGGCGCGTCATATCCTGGACAGCCTGGCCATTCTGCCGCATCTGCCGCCGGGCCCACTCCTGGATGTTGGGAGCGGCGCCGGGCTGCCCGGTATTCCCATCGCCCTGCTGCAGCCGACCCGCGCGGTGACCTTGCTGGACCGGTCTCATAAGCGCATCGATTTCCTGACCGAGGTCGTGGCGCGGTTCGCGCTTGCCAACGTCACGCTGGCGTGTGAGCGCGTCGAGGATCACGCGCCGCCCGCGCCCTACGCGGTCATTACCGCCCGCGCCTATGCCAGCCTGGATGACATCGCCGTGGCGGCCGGACGCCTGCTTGCGCAAGACGGTGTCATCGCGGCCATGAAAGGCGCGCTCCCGGCCGAGGAGCTCGCGGTGCTTGCGCCCCCTTATGTCGTGCGAGCGGTGCATGCCCTCCAGGTGCCGGGTTTGTCCGCGAAGCGTCACCTGGTCGTTCTGGCGCGCACACCATGACGCGCATTATCGCCATCACCAACCAGAAGGGCGGGGTGGGCAAGACCACGACGAGCATCAACTTGGCCGCCGCGCTTGCCGAACAAGGGCGACGCGTCCTCTTGATCGATCTCGACCCCCAAGGCAACGCCACCATGGGCAGCGGCCTGGCGGGCACCGAACAGGGGCTCTATGAAGTCTTGCTTGGCGAACTCGATGCGCAGAAGGCCGTGGCACGCGCCGCGTGCGGCTACGACCTGTTGGCGTCGCACGAGGATCTGTCGGGTGTCGAGATCGAGCTTGCCCAGGTCGCCGCGCGCGAGCGGCGACTGGAGAGCGCGCTCGTGCCCTTGCGTGGGTCCTATGATTACATCTATATCGACTGTCCGCCGGCTTTGAGTCTTCTCACGGTGAACGCCCTGGTCGCCGCCGATGCCGTGCTGATCCCCATGCAATGCGAGTATTATGCCTTGGAGGGTCTGACCGCCCTGCTTGGCACGGTCCGCCGGGTGCGCGCCCAATTGAATCCGGCCCTGACGATAGAGGGGCTTTTGCGCACCATGTTCGATCCCCGTAACGGGCTTGCCATCGAGGTCTCGGAGCAACTGGCCCGTCATTTCGGAACCCAGCTCTTTCAGACCATCATTCCGCGCAATGTCCGCCTGGCCGAGGCCCCAAGCCATGGCGTCCCGGTCATCCAGTATGATCGCGCCTCACGTGGGGCCCAGGCCTATCTGGCCTTGGCCGCCGAGATCCTGGCGCGCGAACCGCCACCCGCCGCAGGAGAAGCTGATTCATGAAGGAGAAACGTCCCCGGCTCGGGCGCGGGCTGGACGCGCTCTTTGGCGATAGCCCGCGGTCCGACCCGCCACCAGGGGCGCCGGCGGATGCCATCCAGACCCTGCCGATCGAACGTCTGCAGCGGGGGCGTTATCAGCCGCGCACGCACATGGAGCCCGAGGCCCTGAATGAGCTTGCCGAGTCCATACGCGCCCAAGGCATCGTGCAGCCCATCCTCGTGCGGCGCGCGGGCGCGGGTTACGAGATCATCGCCGGTGAGCGGCGCTGGCGCGCGGCCCAAATCGCTGGCCTGTCCGAGGTCCCCGTCATCGTGCGCGACATCCCCGATCGCGCCGCCATGGCCGTGGCCCTGATCGAAAACATCCAGCGTGAGGATCTGAACCCCCTCGAGGAGGCGGCGGGCTTGAAACGCCTCCAAGAGGAGTTTGAACTTACGCACGACGAGATCGCCACCCATGTCGGCCGCTCGCGGGCGGCGGTTACCAACCTCCTGCGCTTGCTCGGACTTGCCCCCGAGGTGCGACGCATGCTCGAGGTCGGGCAGATCGAGATGGGCCATGGACGCGCCTTGCTCGCCATTGCCGACCCCCAGGCGCAAACGGCCCTGGCTCGCGAGGTGGTAGCGGCTGGACTCAGCGTGCGCGAGACCGAGCGCCGCGTCCAGCGACAGGGTCGCCCCGAGCCCTCGAAACCGGCCCCCGATCCGGATGTCGCGGCCCTCGAGCGCCGTCTCACGGAGACGCTCGGTGCACGCGTCCGCATCCAGGCCCGCGGCGCGGGAGCGGGACGCATCACGATCGACTATCATAGTATGGACGAGCTCGAAGGCCTGCTCGGCCGATTTTCGTAAGATTGGAGGTGCCCGTGAAACGATGGACCCCCGGCGTCGCTGCGCTTATGCTATGTCTCCTAGGCGGGCAGGTCGTGTATGCAGGCCTGCGGAGCCTGCGACACGCGGCCCATAGTGGGGCGCCCAACGCCGAGCTCAAGCTTGGCGAACTCTACCAGTATGGCGTGGGTCGACCGGATCACCTGATCCATGCCCTGGCCTGGTATGAGCGTGCGGCCCCCAAGTCGGCGCGTGCGGCGGAGCTCGCGCGTCAGACCGCGGCTTTGCTGACCCCGGAAGAGCGGCAGCGCGCCGCCGCCTGGGCCAAGGGGCGTCTCGGCCCTCCGTGAGGGGCGCGCCACACCGCCTGAGGGGGTGCGGCCGCAGCCCCGTTTGACCCTGGCATAAGGAACACTTATACTGCGCGCCCGCGGGCGCCCCCTTACGGCCAACGGGACCGGTCACCATGAGCTACGCAGCACAGATCTTACGCAAAGGGCTGCGTCGCGTGCTTATAGCGCAGGTTTCGCTGACCCTGGCCGTCGCGATCGTCGCCGCCCTCGAGGCCTCCCAGCATGACGCCCTGAGGCCCGTGGTGGCGGCGCTCGCCGGCGGCGGCATCGCCATGTGGGGGGCTTTGGTGCTGGCCTATTCCGTAGGACGCGCCGATGGAAAGCAGGGCGCGGCGCAGGCGCAGCTCTGGTTGTACGGCGGCGCGGTCGCGCGATTCGTGTTCGCAATCGTCTTTTTGGGTTTGGGGCTCGGGGTGTTCCATGTGGCCCCGCTGCCGTTTTTGGTGGCCTTTGGTTTGGGTCAGGTCGCGTTCCTGGCCCCGGGGATTTCGTCAGGATTATGAGTCACAACGCCGTCAGCTTCATGGAGGACCATTTAAGGAACCTGACCATCGGTCGCGGGTTCTGGAGTCTCCATGTCGATACTATCCTCATCGGTTGGGTCCTTGCCGGTGCCATCATTGTCACCGGCTGGGCCATCGGCCGGCGCCTGGAGGAAGGGGTTCCTCATGGCCTCCAGAACGTCCTCGAGGCGCTGTTGGAGTTCGTCGACGAGCAGGTGCGAGGCATCTTCTCCGTCGAGGACCCCATGGTGGGGGCGCTCGCGTTCACGATCTTTCTATGGGTCTTGTTGATGAACGCCATGGATCTCCTGCCGGTCCTGCTTCTGCCGACGGCCGCGCACGCTGTGGGCGTGTCCGATTTTCGCTCGACCCCGACCGCCGACCCGTATACCACGCTGGGCCTGGCCCTGAGCGTTTTTCTTCTCACGCTTTACTACCAGATCAAACACAAAGGCCTTTGGGGCTATCTGAAGAGTTTCTTGGTGCACCCTTTCGGTCCGTATCTGTTTCCGGTCAATATCCTGATGACCACGGTGGACGAGATTGCCAAGCCCTTGAGTCTCGGATTGCGACTCTTCGGGAACATGTTCGCGGGCGAGCTCGTGTTTCTGCTTATCGCGCTCCTGCCGTGGTGGGTGGCGTGGGCGCCGGGCGTGCTGTGGTCGATTTTTCATCTGCTCATCATCACGCTTCAGGCGTTTATCTTTATGGTCCTGACCATCATGTATTTGGCGATGGCCGCCACGAAAGAAGGCGATGCGCACTGATCCTGGTTTCTTTTATCTTTTCATTTGAGGAGTGGCTTTATGGTTGATCCGCAGCTTGCGTCCGTTATCGGTATGGTCTTTTCCTACACGGCCGTCGCCGTCGGTATCATCTTCGCGGGCGCAGCCTTGGGCTCGGCTCTCGGTTGGGGCCTCATCTGCTCCAAGTACATTGAGGGCATAGCGCGCCAGCCCGAGATGCTGCCGACCCTGCGTGTGCAGATGTTCATCACCGCGGGCCTCATGGAGTCGTTTCCGTTTATCGCCGCCGCCTTCGCCATGTACTTTACCTTCGTGAATCCCTTCGAAGGAGCGGCCGTGGCAGCGATCAAGCAGCTCGTCCATTAAGGCACGATAGGGACCTCCCACACCATGCCCATATCCGTGACCCTCATCGTCCAGATGGTCACCTTCGCGGTGCTCATCGTTTTCGTCAAGCGCTACCTCTGGGGACCGCTCACGGCCGTCATGGAACGCCGCCAGAAGCGCATCGCCGACGGGCTTGCCGCGGCTGACCAGGGCCGCAAGGCGCTCGACGAGGCGCAGCGCCAGCAGGAAGAGATCTTGGTGCTTGCGCGCGAGCGCGCCGCCGAGATCCTCGATCAGGCCGAACGACGGTCCCGCGAGATTGTCGACGAGGCGCGCGAGCGCGCCCGTGCCGAGGCTGACCACGCCCTGGCGCTGGTGCGCGCCGAGGCCGAGTCCGAGATGAACCGCGCCCGCGAGCAGTTGCGGGGTGATGTCGCGCGCCTGGCCCTGGCCGGCGCCGAACGCATCGTGGAGCGTGAGATCGACGGACGACTGCATCAACGGCTGCTCGAAGAAGTGGCGGGTCAACTGTGACCACAGACCACATGGCCGCCGTGGCGCGACCCTACGCGCGCGCGCTCATGGCCGTGCCCGACGTCGACCGCGACGCAGTGCTTGCGAGCCTTGAGGCGGCCGCGGCCGCGCTCGCCGACCCGGCGGTCGCGGTGCTGGCCAACAACCCGCACATGCTCCGCGCGCAGCTGGTTGCGGCCCTGGTTCCTGATGACGCGGCCCTGGCGCCCGTCGCGCGCACTATCGATCTGCTGCTCGAGAACGGCCGCCTCGACGCCTTGCCGAGCCTCGCCATTGTCTATGCCGTCCTGAAGGATGATGCCGAGAACCGCGCCCACGCGACCGTCACCACCGCCCAGCCGCTCACCGACGCGCAACGCGAGGGCCTCCGGGAGGCCCTGGCCCGACGCACGGGACGCCTGGTGGAGCTTGTGGTGGAGACCGACAACCGACTTCTGGCGGGCGTTATCGTTCAGCATGGCGACATGGTTCTCGATGCGTCCGTCCGTGGCCGCCTCGCGGCCCTCGCCCAAGCGTTAAGCCCTTTTTAGAGGAATTCCTATGGCTTTGAAACCCAGCGAGATCTCGGAGCTCATCAAGCAGAGAATCGAGAAGCTCTCCCCTCCGACCCCCGCCCTGACCGGCACTATCGTGAGCTTGAGCGACGGTATCGCGCGCATCTATGGGCTGGCTGATGCCATGCAGGGCGAGATGCTCGAGTTCCCCGGCGGCACCTATGGGCTCGCCTTCAATCTGGAGCGTGACTCCGTGGGCGCCGTCATCTTGGGCGATTACGGCCACTTGAGCGAAGGCGACGTCGTTAAGGGCACGGGCCGTATCCTCGAGGTCCCCGTGGGCCCGGAGCTCCTGGGTCGCGTGGTCGATGCGCTGGGCAAGCCTATCGACGGCCGTGGCGAGATCGTGGCCCAGGCCACGTCCCCCGTCGAGAAGGTCGCCCCGGGCGTCGTTGCCCGGCGCTCCGTCACACAACCCTTGCAGACCGGGATCAAGGTCATAGACGCCATGGTGCCGATCGGGCGCGGCCAGCGCGAGCTCATCATAGGTGACCGCCAGACGGGAAAGACCGCGCTCGCCATCGACGCCATCCTCGCGCAACGCGGCACGGGTGTGATGTGCATCTACGTGACCATCGGCCAGAAGGCCTCGAGCGTCGCGGGCGTAGTCCATCGTTTGACCGAGATGGGCGCCATGGATCACACCATCGTGGTGGCGGCCACCGCCGCCGACTCGGCGGCCATGCAGTACCTAGCGCCGTACGCCGGTTGTGCGATGGGCGAATATTTTCGTGATCGCGGACAAGATGCGCTTGTCGTCTATGACGATCTGACCAAGCAGGCGTGGGCGTATCGCCAGATATCGCTTTTGTTGCGCCGACCGCCGGGCCGCGAGGCCTATCCGGGCGACGTGTTCTATCTCCATTCACGCCTGCTGGAGCGCGCCTCGCGTGTCAACGAGGAGTATGTGGAGCGCCAATCCGGCGTCAAGGGGCGCACGGGATCGCTGACGGCCCTGCCGATCATAGAGACCCAGGCGGGTGACGTCTCGGCCTTCGTCCCCACCAATGTGATCTCGATCACCGACGGTCAGATCTTTCTTGAGACCGACCTCTTCAACTCGGGCATCCGTCCCGCCATCAACGCCGGCCTCTCGGTGTCTCGCGTGGGCGGCGCGGCGCAGACCAAGGTCATGAAGAAGCTGGGCGGCGGTGTGCGTCTGGCGCTTGCGCAGTACCGCGAGCTGGCCGCGTTCTCGCAATTCGCGTCCGATCTCGATGCCGCGACGCGCAAGCAGCTCGATCGCGGGCGCCGAGTCACCGAGCTCATGAAGCAGGGCCAGTATCAGCCCTTGTCGGTCGCCGATATGTCCTTGTCGCTGCTCGCCGCCAACACCGGCGCGCTCGACGACTTGCCGTTGGAGAAGGTCATAGCGTTCGATTCGGCGCTCAGGTCCGCGGCCCATGCCGAGCATGGCGATGCCCTGAAGAGCATCAACGAGACCGGCGACTACAACGAGGATATCATCGCGCGCCTCACGCGCTTCGTAGAGACGTTCAAGGCCCAAGGGACCTACTGATGGCGCACGGAAAGGAGATCAGGCGCCAGATCCGAAGCGTGCAGAGCACGCAAAAGATCACGCGCGCCATGCAAATGGTCGCGGCCGCCAAGATGCGCAAGGCCCAGGACCGCATGAGCGCCGCGCGCCCTTATGCCGAGAGCCTCGTGACAGTCATGCGCCATATCCGGGCGGCCCACCCCGAGTACCGTCACCCCTTGCTCGCGGTGCGGCCAGTGCGCCGCGCGGCGGTCTTGGTTGTGACCTCTGATCGGGGGTTGGCCGGCGCGCTGAACGTGAACGTGTTCCGCGTCGCCGTTGGGCTGTTGAAGGAGTGGGAGGATGCCGGTATCCAAGGAGAGGTGGCGGTCTTGGGCACCAAGGGCGCGACCTATTTTCGCAAGCTCAAGGCTCCGATCGTGGCGCAAATGGCGCCGCTTGGCGATCGTCCGAGTTCCCAGTCCGTCACGGGCGTGGTCAAGGTCATGGCCGACGCCTATCGCGAGGAGCGGCTCGACCGCGTCGTGCTTGTCTACAGTCGTTTTCGCAGTGCCCTGGCGCAGGTGGCCGTCGCCGAAGACCTGCTGCCGCTGCCGGAGCCGAAGCCTGACGCCGGACGGCACCGCTGGGACTACCTCTACGAGCCGGAGGCGCAGGATGTCCTATCCGAGATCCTCACGCGCTATCTGGAGACGCGGACCTACGGGGTCGTATTGGAGAACTCGGCGAGCGAGCAGGCGGCCCGCATGGTGGCGATGCGCGCGGCTACCGAAAACGCCGGGCGTTTGATCGGCGATCTGAAATTGGCATACAACAAGGCGCGCCAGGCGGCGATCACGCAGGAGATAGCGGAGATCGTAAGCGGCGCGTCGGCGGTCTAGGGGGTTAGGATGTCAGCCGGAAAGATTGTGCAGGTGATAGGGGCGGTCGTCGACGTGGAGTTCGAACGCGGCGGCGTGCCCAAGATTTACGACGCGCTCACGGTGGACGACCGCGGTCTTGTCCTTGAGGTGCAGCAGCAGCTCGGTGATGGCGTGGTTCGTACCATCGCCATGGGCGCAAGTGAAGGCCTGAAGCGCGGCCTCGCCTGCACCAATACCGGCAAGCCGATCAGTGTGCCTGTCGGTGCCGGTACCCTCGGACGTATCATGGATGTCCTGGGGCGGCCCATAGACGAGCTTGGGCCGGTCGCGACCGAGGTCACGCACAGCATTCACCGTGCGCCGCCCCGTTTCGACGAGCTTGCATCAAGCACCGAGCTTCTCGAGACCGGCATCAAGGTGATCGACCTCATATGTCCGTTCGCGAAGGGCGGTAAGGTCGGGCTGTTCGGGGGCGCGGGCGTGGGTAAGACCGTGAACATGATGGAGCTCATCCGTAACATCGCCGTCGAACATAGCGGTTACTCGGTCTTCGCCGGTGTCGGCGAGCGTACCCGCGAGGGCAACGACTTCTATCACGAGATGAAGGAAGGCGGTGTTCTCGACAAAGTGGCGCTCGTTTATGGCCAGATGAACGAGCCGCCTGGCAACCGCCTGCGCGTGGGTCTCACGGGCCTCACGATGGCGGAATATTTCCGCGATGAAGGGCGCGACGTCCTGCTCTTTATCGATAACATCTATCGCTATACCTTGGCCGGTACCGAGGTCTCGGCCTTGCTTGGACGCATGCCTTCGGCGGTGGGCTACCAGCCCACGCTCGCCGAGGAGATGGGTGTTCTTCAGGAGCGCATCACCTCCACCAAGACCGGCTCCATCACATCCATCCAGGCGGTCTATGTCCCAGCCGACGACTTGACCGACCCCTCGCCCGCCACCACCTTCGCGCATCTCGATGCGACCGTGGTTCTGTCGCGACAGGTGGCGGAGCTGGGCATCTATCCGGCGGTCGATCCGCTCGACTCCACAAGCCGCCAGCTCGATCCTCAGATCATAGGCGCGGAGCACTACGATACCGCCCGCAAGGTGCAGTCGATCCTCCAACGCTACAAGGAGCTTCAGGACATCATCGCCATTCTCGGGATGGACGAGCTGTCCGCCGAGGACAAGCTGGCCGTGACCCGGGCGCGCAAGATCCAGCGCTTTCTGTCCCAACCCTTCTTCGTCGCCGAGGTCTTCACCGGCGCACCCGGCACCTACGTGTCGCTCAAGGAGACCATTCGCGGTTTCAAGGGGATCGCCGAAGGGGAGTACGACGAACTGCCGGAGCAGGCCTTCTATATGGTGGGTACCATAGACGAAGCCATCGCCAAGGCCCGACGGCTGTAAGGCGCCATGGATCGCTTTCGGGTCGACATCGTTAATGCCGAGAAAGAGCTTTTCTCCGGGGAGGCGACGCGCGTCATCGCGCCCTTGCGGGAGGGCGAGGCGGGCTTTCTGCCCGGCCATTCACCCTTGCTTGGCATCCTGAAGGCGGGCGGCGTGCGTCTTCAGGACATAAGCGGCGCGGAGCAGGTCTTCTATGTGAGCGGCGGCTTCGTGGAGGTTCAGCCGAATCATGTGACGGTGCTTGCGGACGCCGGCGAGCGCGCCGCCGACATCGACGAGGCGCTTGCCGCCAAGGCCGTCGATGACGCGGCCCGGCATGCCGAGGAGCAGGCCGGCAAGGCCGATTATGCCCATGCCCAGGCGGAGCTCGCGCAGGCCACCGCGCGACTCCATGTCGTGCGGCGGTATCGCGCGCGCGGGTCGGGCTCAGGCCGCGTCTAGGGCCGGCTTAAAGGAGGCGATTTATGGTGACCAAAGACAAGATCGTGTCCTTGACGTATACCTTGCGCGATAGTCGCGGTGAGATCTACGAGCACACCGATGTCCCTGTCTCCTATCTGCATGGGTCGGGCGAGGCCTTGTTTGCCAAGATCGAGACGGCCCTCGAAGGGCGGCGCGTCGGTGATACGGTCGAGGTGGAGTTGTCGCCCGCCGAGGGTTTCGGCGATCACGACCCGGCGCTCACCTTCACCGATGACATCGCACACGTCCCGCCGGAGTATCATCGCCTGGGGGCCGAGGTGGAGGCCGAGAATGAGCAGGGCGAGACCATCCATTTCGTGGTGACGGCGATCGCCGATGGCAAACTCACGGTCGACGCCAATCATCCCCTCGCCGGACAAACAGTGCATTTCGTGGTTACCGTGCAGGGAATACGTGACGCGACCCCCGAGGAGCGACTCGCCGGGCGACCGGCACAGGCCCTGCACTGACGCTTCCGCCTTTCGGGCATTGCCTTTCCCTCATGAGACCGCTCTAATACCGGCTTATGCAGGCCTCGCCCTTTTCACTCGAGATCATCGTCTTGGCCGCGGGCCAGGGACGCCGCATGGCGTCGAACCTCCCCAAGGTGCTCCATACTCTGGCGGGACGGCCTTTGTTGGCCCACGTGCTGGATACGGCCGCAGCCCTTGGGCCGCGCGCTATCCACGTGGTCTACGGCCATGGCGGCGAACAGGTCCGCGAGGCCTTTCTAGATGTCGAAGTCGACTGGGTCTTGCAACCCAGCCAAAAGGGTACGGGGGATGCCGTCCGCTGCGCCTTGCCGCGTCTGGATGACCACAGCCTAGCGCTCGTCCTTTTGGGGGACGTGCCGCTCCTCAAGCGCGGCACCCTCAAGACCTTATGTGAACGGGCGGCGGGTGGCGCGGCCTTGCTCACCTTTGAGGCCGCGCACGATAACCAGTATGGCCGCATCGTCCGCGATGCCCGGGGTCGGGTCGCGCGTATCGTGGAGTGGCGCGACGCGACACCCGAGGAGCGTCTCATCCGCGAGGTCAATAGCGGTGTACTGGCGGCTCCCGTGGCGCACCTGCGCCGTTGGATCCCGAGACTTACCGCGACCAACGCCCAGGGCGAGCTCTATCTCACAGATGTCGTTGCGCTGGCGGTGGCCAACGGTGTTGCGGTCGCCGCCGTGTCACCGACGCGCGTCACCGAAGTCGAGGGGGTCAATAGTCGCCTTGACCTCGCCCTGCTCGAGCGCGCCTATCAGGACGAGTGTGCCCAGGCCCTCATGCTTTCCGGAGCGCAGCTCATGGATCCGCGTCGGATCGATGTCCGCGGGACGATCACGACCGGGCGCGACGTCTTGATCGACGTCAATTGTGTCTTTGAGGGCCACGTGGAGATCGGCGACGACGTGCGCATCGGTCCGCATTGCGTTTTGCGCGACAGCCGCATCGCCTCCGGCGCGCGGATCGAGGCCCACTCCGTCATCGACGGCGCCGAGGTGGGTTCAGGGTGCGTGGTCGGCCCCTTCGCCCGCCTGCGGCCGGGCACGGTCCTGGGCGCCCGCGCCCGCGTGGGAAACTTCGTCGAGGTCAAGGCCTCGCAGGTTGGGGCCAACAGCAAGATCAACCATTTAAGCTATATCGGTGACGCCACGGTCGGCACTGGCGTCAATGTCGGCGCCGGGGTCATTACCTGTAATTACGACGGGGCGCACAAGCACAGAACGGTCATAGGCGACCGCGCTTTCATAGGGTCCGACACGCAACTCGTGGCGCCGGTCGAAGTGGGGGCAGACGCCACTGTGGGCGCGGGCACGACGCTCACGAAAGACGCGCCAGCTGGTGAACTGACCATAAGCCGTGTTGCCCAAAAGACAGTAAACGGCTGGCGGCGCCCCAAGAAATAGGCGCACCCGCCAGCGAGGAGTGATTTATGTGCGGAATCGTAGGCGCGGTCGCTCAACGGAATGTCGTTCCTATCCTCATAGAAGGCCTGAAGCGCCTCGAATACCGAGGTTACGACTCGGCGGGCGTCGCCGTTATCGATCACGAACAGTGTCTGACGCGCACGCGTTCGGTGGGCAAGGTCCGCGAGTTGGAGGGCCGCCTCAATGCCCAGATGGAGGGCGCCACCGGCATCGCCCACACACGCTGGGCCACGCACGGCCGCCCCGCGACCCAGAATGCCCATCCACATGTCTGCCGTAACACCGTGGCGCTCGTCCATAATGGCATCATCGAGAATCACGAGAGCCTGCGCCGGGCCCAGATGCAGCTCGGCTACGAGTTCACTTCCGAGACCGATACCGAGGTCATCGTCCACGAGATCTATCGCCGCCTCGAGGAGACCGGAGACTTGCTCGCGGCCGTGCGGGCGTCTCTTCCCTCCTTGCGCGGGGCCTATGCCTTGGGAGTCATCACCAATCGCGAGCCTGGGCGCCTGGTGGCCGCGCGCCGCGGCAGCCCGCTCGTGATCGGTATAGGCATAGGCGAGCACTTTATTGCCTCCGACGTCGCCGCCTTGCTGCCCGTGACCCAGCGCTTCATATTTCTCGAGGAGGGCGATATCGCGGACATTACGCGCGATGCCGTTGTCATCTATGACGCGCAAGGCGCGCGCGTCGAACGCCCCATCAAGCAAAGCGAACTCTCGGCCGATGCCGTCAGCCGCGGCGAGTATCGCCACTATATGCTGAAGGAGATCTACGAGCAGCCGCGCGCCATCGCCGACACCCTCGAGAACCGCATAGGCGTCCAACGCGTCTATGAAGAGGCCTTCGGGCCTGCGGCCGCCGGCCTTCTCGCCGATATCGAGGCCGTGCAGATCGTCGCCTGTGGCACGAGCTACCACGCAGGTCTCGTGGGGCGCTATTGGCTCGAGGGCCTCGCGAGTCTGCCCTGCACAGTCGAGGTGGCGAGCGAGTTTCGTTATCGTAAGCCGCGCGTGGTGCCCAAGACGCTCTTCGTGACGCTCTCGCAATCCGGCGAGACCGCCGACACCCTGGCCGCGCTTGCCTATGCGCGCGACTTAGGCTTCGCCCACACCCTCGCTATCTGCAATGCCCCGGAAAGTTCGCTGGTGCGCGAATCGGAGCTCGTGCTCATGACCCAGGCGGGCCCCGAGATCGGAGTCGCCTCGACCAAGGCCTTCACTACTCAGTTGGTCGCCCTGCTCCTGTTGGTCGCGGTCCTGGGCCGCGACCGAGGTCTCGGCGCCGAGGGCGAGGCGCGCCTCGTCGGCCTCTTGCGCAGTCTGCCTGGGCAGATCGAGCAGGTCCTGGCTCTGGATGCCGCCGTGCAGGCCTGGGTCCCGTTTTTTGCGAACAAGCAACATGCGCTCTTTCTGGGCCGCGGTACGCAGTACCCGGTGGCCATGGAGGGGGCCTTGAAGCTGAAGGAGATCTCCTACATTCATGCCGAGGCCTACCCGGCCGGTGAACTGAAGCACGGGCCGCTCGCGCTCGTCGACTCGGCCATGCCGGTGGTGGCGGTGGCCCCGAACAACGAGCTCCTGGAGAAACTGCAATCGAATCTTCAGGAGGTGCGCGCGCGCGGCGGTGAGTTATTTGTGTTCGCCGATGCCCAAAATGGTATCCGCGAAGATGCCCAGACCCACGTCATCCCCGTGCCGCCCACCGACGACCTGTTGGCTCCGATCGTGTACACGGTGCTCCTGCAGCTGCTCGCCTACCATGTGGCGGTCTCCAAGGGCGCTGACATCGACCAGCCCCGCAACCTCGCCAAGTCGGTGACCGTCGAATAGCGCAATCGTGAAGGGTGGGTGGCCTCCGGGGACACCAAGCCCGTTCCGACCCACCGAAGACGGAATCTGGCTCATCCATCTTCGGCCTGCCGGATTCGCTCCGCGTTCGTGAGCCGCCGTGGGGCAGGGCTGCCTGCCGACTCGTGGGCTCTCTCGCAATGAACACGCACCCCGACCTTCAACATTGGCACTGGCGCGCTGGACTGTTTCCCAAGTACGCCACCGCCCGGCGCATACCCTGCAATCCGATATCGCGCGCCAGAATGACGGAGTCTTCATCGCGCCACAAGCGCGCATGGTGTGTCATGCGTTGTGTTGAGAGCGTCGCCGTCTAGCTCCAGACAACCTCGCCCGGCATGATCTCGCCGTCACTAATGTCGCTTTGTGCGAGCGAGCCAGCGCGTGCTTGAATCACCAGAAATACCAGCGCCTCCTGACCCGTATTGCGCCAAGCACGCTTGCCGTCTTGGCGCAGTGGGCGCTCTTGGTGGAGGGACGCCCCTGGAGTGCGTTGCCGCTTTTGAAAAAGGTCACGCCGACGCGGCTCTAAAACCTCATTATTATTTCTATGTTCCTGGTATTGTGATGATGTTTCTGGTATCATGGGCCCATGAAAGACAAGGACCTACCAGAGCTTCCAGATGATCCCGACGCCCTGCGTCGCTCTGGTGCGGACGCTTATGGCGGAGCGCGCGACGCACGAGTCCCAATTGGCCACTCAGGCCACTCAGGCCGCGCAGATCGCCGAACACGAGCAGGCGCTGCGTCTGCGCGATGAGACCATCGCGCGCCTGGAGATGACCTTAGCGAAGCTCCAACGCTGGCGCTTTGGTCAACGCTCGGAAAAGCTCGCAGGCCCTGAGCGGACGCTCTGGGAAGAGACCCTGGACACCGAGATCGCGGTGGTCGAGAGCACTTTAGATGCGATGACCCCCGCGGCCGAATCGGGGGCCCCGGAGTCGGCGGCCGCCGTAAAGCCCCGTCGTCGCCATCCCGGGCGCACGCCCTTGCCGGAGACTCTCCCGCGCCTCGATGTGCGGATCGCGCCTGCGCGCTATACCTGCGCGCAGTGCGGCGAATCCCTGACACCGATCGGTGAGGAGATCACAGAAAAGCTCGATTACATCCCCGGCCGCTTCCAGGTCATACGCCAGATCCGCCCCAAGCTTGCCTGCCGTCCCTGTGGGATCGCTGAGAGCCCCGCTTTGCCAGCGTCTGTGATCGACAAGGGCCGCCCCACGGCTCGTCTTGCGGCGCATGTCGTGACCGCCAAGCACTGCGATCACCTGCCTCTCTACCGCCAGGAGCAGCAGTATCTCCGGGCCGGGGTGGCGCTCTCGCGGGCGACGCTGGCAAGCTGGCTCGGACAGGCCGAATACTCGCTGTCGGTGCTGGCAGGGGCTTGCAAGGAGACCTTGCTTCAAGGGGGTATCCTCCATGCCGATGAGACCCCACTGCCGGTCTTGAATCCCGGGAGCGGCAAGACCGACCGGGCCACTCTCTGGGTCTATCGCAGTCAAGCCGATGTCGCGCACCCGGTGGTGGTGTTCGACTATGCCCGTAACCGCAAAGGGGAACACCCCCGGCGGTTCTTGGGAGACTGGCGCGGCATCCTGCAGACCGACGATTATGGAGGGTACGACGCCATGTACCGCCCGGGTCACGTGATCGAAGCGGCCTCCTGGGCGCACGTGCGACGCCATTTCTACGACGTGAATGAAGCCGCACCGAGCCCCGTGGCCCAAGAGGCCTTGCTGTGGATCGCGCAACTCTATGCGATCGAGGCTGCGATCAAAGACGATCCCCCGGAGCGCAGGACGCGCATCCGCACGGAGCAGAGCAAGCCCTTGCTGGCGGCCTTCCATACCTGGCTTGAGACCGTGTTGCCGCAGGTGGCCGCCAAAAGCGCCGTTGCCAAAGCCATACGGTATGCCTTGAAGCGCTGGGAGGCCTTGCACCGCTATTGTGACGAAGGGGCGCTGGCGATCGATAATAACCCGGTCGAACGGGCCCTTCGGGGGGTGGCCATCAGTCGAAAGAATTTTCTCTTCGTAGGCAACGATGAGGGCGGCAAACGGGCGGCGGCCATTTATACCGTGATCGAGACCTGCAAACTCAATCATGTCGAGCCCTTCGCGTATCTCTGCGATGTTCTCGACAAACTCCCCACCTGGCCCCATAAGCGCCTCTCCGAGCTCCTGCCCTTCAACTGGAAACCCAGTCTGTCGTAGTCGGCTACGGGGAGATAGGTGGGTTGGCTAGACGCTTACGTTCATTCCACCCCGGGGCATAAGCTGCCGCCATATCCTGTCGCGCCATCATAGCAAACCGTGACGCTCTCAACCCGCTAAAGCGGGTAAACCGGATCGGTGGGGCGCGGACTGGCGTTGACGAGCGCGTTGAGTTTGGTCTCGACGACTCCGGTCGCGGGCTTGAAAAGGCTCATGACAATCGTCCTAGTATCGCGACACGTGAATTACGGAACATAGTGGCACTTCATCTTACGATCGGCGTCCCGGCGGGTATATGTCCACTCGATGCCACAGCGGGCGGCGTTGCGCCGTTTCTGCCAAGCCGCCACCTCGGTGGCAAGGGCCGCCTTCTCAACGCCACGGCGGGCTAGACACTGGTGCGAGAGAATACCGATTTCGATCTCGGCTCATATTGAACCAGCTTGCATGCTTCGGAGTAATGTGGAACTCAACGCGAGACAGTAGACGTTTGGCGGCGGCCACCCCGAGTACCTCCTCGAAGCTCTCGCGGAAGTGGGTGTTGAGGCGGTCTGGAACCAGATGGACCTTGCGCGCCTTACTGTAGCCACTGTCGAGCAACCGCAGGACGAAACCGACAAAATCGGCTTTTGTGCGCCGTTCGGTGACTTGCGCCAGCCGCTTTCCGCCAAGAGGCTCGACGGCCACAAAGATATTACAGGTACCACTGCGTTCGTATTCATAATCTTCCCTCACCGGCGTGGCCGGCTTCGCAGGCAGCAATGCGCGCGTCTTCCGCAACAGCTGTTTGCTTTTCTCGTCCAAACAAATGACGGGCTCGCGCGGGTCGTAAGGGCGAGCGTAGAGCGCCAATAGCTTATACATACGAGCGCGATACAAGGCTACGATCTCGCCGATGCACCACATCAGCTTGCGCCAGGGTTTGAGAAGGTTTTTTTTAGAATCCGCCGGATCGTCTCCCGGCTAATCGCCTTCATCCCGGGATAGCGCCTTGCCGCTTCGGTAAGCAGCGCCACCGTCCAGCGGCTCGCGCCTGACGGCGGCGCCGAGCAGGCGAGCGCGGTCAGCTGGGCTTCCGCCTCGGCCGCATACTGTTTGGGCTTACCGGGGCGCGCCTCGTCGTGGAGGGCGTATTCAACCCCACCCTTCAAATAGGCCGCGCGAGTGCGCCAGAGGGCCGTGCGCCCCACCTTGAGCACCTCCATGATCTGCTGTTCGGGGACGTTACGATCGAGCGCCGCCAGGATATGCGCCCGATTGAATTCCCGGGCCCGGTGCAGGCCTTTGGACCGAAACTCATCCACGATCCGACGCTCCTGCTTATTCAGCCTCAGCGCTGTCTGTCGCATGCCCGTTGCCTCCCAGTGGATTGGACATGCAAAAGTATAACGTTTCGTTATTTACGTGTCACGATACTAGTCGTTTACCTGCCGTGTTCGTTACAAGGGCGCGCCAAGGTCAAGCGCCGCGCCAAGGGGGGAAGGAGCCCGCCCTAACAACCTGGGTCAGCCGTTTCGGCTACCAATACCTCGTGCCGAATAGCCGCCTTTTTTGAGAGTGCGCAAAAGACAAAAATCAGGGGGCGTTCTCGCGTCCCGTTTTTCCTTTCGATGCTGGCGTCTATGTCATAGCGATCCAGCCACCCGAGCACAGCGTCCCTCTGTAGGCGCTTAACATACCCAATCCGCCTACCGCCGACTTCCATGCGCAGTGCTCGCGGGTCCCTCGGGTTCTCTGGTTCCAACTGAAATGTCACCGGATCTCCAACCACCAATTCTTCGGCGGCGATGTCCTGCTAACGAAATCCCGCGACTTCAAGCAAGACCTCCCCGGGCGCGCTCACTTCCGTGAGTGGCCATACCAGCGAGAAGCCGTCAGTTGGTAACCTCGCCGCGGAGTAGGCGAGCAACCCGAGCTCGGACAAGTTCACGCTCGCGCGAAGGCGCAGCAACTCGAGGTATTGCGAGAAATCCCCGCGCGAGCGTGGCGGCACTCGACGTTGAAACGCCGCCATGACGCCTTCCGTGTATTCGCGGTCGAGCTTTCGGAAGGCCGGATAAGAGACGAAGCCGAGATCCCTCGCCCTACGAAAATCCTCGGTGTCCGTGAGATAGCGGAACGATACCGCTCCGTCCGCGAGCCGCACCTCGCCGACCACGAACTGTGTACGGTCGCCACACTCCTCCGGGGCCTGCCATGCGAGCAGCAGGTGGGCCGGGGAAAAGTATGTTCGATGAACCGCATAATCACCTATCCAGGCTTTTCATAAGGGCACTATAGCGCGCTTCGGTAAGGCGACAGAAGAATGCCGCCCGTGGTTCGGGAAGGGGTGCCGGTACGCTGAAGCGTGTCATCTCCATGATACGGCCCTTCACTACCCCCATGTCGAAACTGGCAAGCCGCTCGCACGCGCGCGTTTTCAGGTCGGGCCAGTAATCGAAAAGTTGTTTCAGGAAGCCTAGATGCGATATCCGTTTCTTGTCACCCACGTTCCAGCGTAGGTGGTGGGCTCCGCGCCGGATGTAGCGGTCTAGCCGCTCTGCATCCAAGAACTTCGCCAGGTCGGCGGGTGCAATCTCGTGGCCCAGGCTCGTGCCGTTATCGAACGCTGGCGCCATCCGAACGCCCCGTCCGCCAACCAGAGCAGTCCCCAGTTATCCTGATGCCTGTCTGTGTTGCCGATAAGCGCATCGAAGATGAGCGTGTCACACCACCATGCGGGCCACTCACTGCCCATACTACCGTTCTTCTGGAGAGCGGCCAAATAATGCCTTATGGCGGTAAAGTTGTGCGTCCTGCCTTTTATTCTGTCGTATGTCGGGTCCATGCTGATCAAGATATCCCCGCCGGGAACGTAGCGCTCGCTCCGGCGCTCCGGGTAATCCAGAAACCACTCTATAAGCGCGCCACACTCTTGATTCCGACTATCCCACGCGACGAAAGCGGGAGGCACAACCACCCCCAGGGAGTAGCCCACTCGATAGGCGACGACCTCGGCCCAAAATTGATCGGGATAGCGCCCGGGCGGCTTCTTGAATAAGTAGCGGTGATTTGCGACCAGGAAATCTTGCGCCCGCCCTAAGGAGCTTCTTGTCACGGGCGCCCTCTGGGTAGATCGGGAACTCTTCGTCGGGGCGCCAAAGGGCGATGTCCACCGGTTCCGTGACAGGTTGTATACGCGGTAGCCCCATGTACACAGCCACGACCCCCTTGTCCGCCGCCTAGCAGGCACTTTTGGGCCGGAGCTTACCCGATTCCTTGAAAAAGGACAGGCCTCGTTTTAGCGGGTGTTCGAGCGCCATCCGTAGCGGACCACAGCCGCGAACAATGATCCCCAGAAGAGGTCGCAATCGAATCTCCGGGAGGCGGGGCGCCCGACGGCAAGTTATGGGTGATTCAGGTGCGCCGCCGCCCAAAACGGCATTCACCAAGGTGATCGGGACCACGTTCGCCATGCTGCCCACCGACGACTTGCTGGCCTCGATCTCGTACGCGGCGCTTCCGCAGCTGCTCGCCTACCATGTCGCGGTCTCCAAGGGTGCGGACATCGACCAGCTTCGCAACCTTGCCAAGTCGGTGACGGTGGAGTAGGGGCTAGGCCCCGGCTGGGACGGCGGGGCCGAGCGCCTCAGGGTTTTTGCGCCAATCTATCGCCGTCGCGAACCATTGAAGCCACGTCCCAAGGGTGTCCTCGTACCTCGATCGGAGCGCCAGGCCCACGCTATTTCTTGGTCTCGCCCTTTAGCCGCGCGAGTTCGGCTTCCACGGAGTCCCCAGAGCGCAGTTTCGCGAGTTCACGCTCGGCGGGTGACTGGTCATCGCCGTCGTCCAGCACCCCGCTGTCGGCGAGCGTGTCCATGGCCTGGGCGCGCGCCTGCATCTGCTCGGTCTTGTCCTTGGCGCGACGCACGCTTTCGCCTACGCCGCCCAACTTCTCGCTCAGTCCGGACATCGACTCGTTGACCTTGACCTGGGCCTCCGCACTGCCGTATTGGCTCTTCAGGACCTCTTTCTGGGTGCGGAAGGCGTCGATGCGGTCCTGGAACTTATGCTCGTACTCGATAAGTTTCTGGACCTGTGCGGCGATGTTGTCGCGGGCCTCGCTGAGCGATGCGAGCTTGACCGTCGCGGCCTGCTTTTGGGTGAGCGCACTGCGCGCCAGGTCTTCGCGGTTCGATTGCAAGGCCAATCGGGCGTCGGCCTCGTGACGCGTGATATCGGCCTGCGCGGTACTCATTTGTTGCTCGAGGACTTTCTGCTCGGTCACGACATCGGCGAGATGGCGGCGGGTCTCCTGGAGGCCCGCCAGCATCTTTTCATAAGAGAGGTCCAGTTGCTCGTTCGGATCCTCCGCGGCGTTGATGAGTTTGTTGAATTTGGCCTCGATGACGTCGGCCGCACGCTTGAAAAGGCTCATAGCAATCTCCCTAGTCGTTTACCGGGATGACAATTTGGGGAATCAATCGTTCGGGGATCACGGCCGCGTCTTCTATGGGCTTCACCGCCGTGCCGATGGCGAAGAACTCGATGACGTGCGGCTGCCAGTTGTGTGATCCCTCGTGCAGCTGGACTGCGACCACGCCCTCGGCGCCGGCCTCCTTGGCCTCCTGCTGCATGCGTTCCATCGCGAGCTCACGGGCGTCGTACATTGCCTGCGTGAAGAGCGGCATCTCGACGTTGCGCCCCACGTTGCCGAGCGACTGCAGCATGCCCTGATGGGCCACGTGGTACACGCAGGAGCCCATGACGAGTGCGAGTGGTCGGTAGCCGGACTGCAGCAGCATCCAGAGGTCCTGGCCGGAGAGGTCGGACGTGAAGGGCTTGCCGGCGGGGCCCTTGAAGCCGGGATGGCCCTTACTGTGGGCGATGGCGGTGCCAATGGCCAGAAACTCGAGGATATCCTTGTCCCAGTCCATGCGCTTGACCTCGAGACGCACACCGACCACGCCGTCCGCTGACAAGGACTGCGCCTCCTGCTCCATGCGCGTCATTGCCAGCTCGCGGGCCTCGTACATGGCCTGCGACAAGACCGCCATTTCCTGGTTCTTGCCCCAGCCGGCGTATTGGATGCCGGTATGGTAGATACAGGAGCCGACGACCAGGCCCAACGGCTCGAAGCCGGCCTCGCCCACCATCAGGAACTCGTTGACGGAAAAATCCGAGGTGAAGATGCCGCCCCGGCGGCTCGTGTCGCGCAGGCCCTCCAGGCGCTCGCGGGCATGCTGCGGCAGATCGGGGACAGGATCGCTCATGGTTACAGGACCTCCCTGGTGGTGTCGGTGGCGGCCAGCAGCCGCGGGTCGCGCACGCTCGTCACCAAACGCACGCCAAACGGTCGCCGCGTGCGACTGTCGTGGAGGACGGCGGTGCCAAGTGCGATATAGCGGGCGAGGAAACGCGGGTAGGGGTTGTTCTCGTCGGGCTCGACCCGGTAGAGCTCGGTATGTTGGGTATGGGCGAGGACGCCCGAACCCAGGCGCACCCCGTCGTCGCGGAGCTCCTGAAGGGCTTGGCGGCGTACCCGCGTCAGAAAGCTCGAGAGCGGGGTGATCTCCTGGTTCCAGAAGGACGCGGTGTTCGCCGTTGAATAGCCGCTCGCGACGAACCAGTCGTAATGGGCGCCTATGGCAAGCCCCACGGGCACGATCCCGGACTCGAGCAGGCGCGCGAACTCAAGGGCGGAGACCGTGGCGAGCGCGGGGTTGCTCGATGCCGCGAGCCCGTCCAGGCGCACGGCAGTGCCGGTCACGCCGTAGTCCATGTGGTCTTCGTTCTCGGTCCCCGGCATGCGGCGCACGCGCAGGGTCACGTCGACCACCGCGTTGGCGCCCATGAGCCCTGCCTCGAGGCGCAGGCGGTCGAGCGCCGTATGCCAACCCTCGTAATGGCCCCGCGTCCAGGAGTAACCGAAGTGAAACCAGCAGTTGCCGGATACCAGGCCCAGTGGACGGATGCCGTGGGCGCGTTGCGCCAAAAGTCCCGCCGGCGAGGCGGTGGTCACCCATGGGCGCGCCCCGCTCATGGTCTCGGCCAGCCGCTCCTTGACGAACGTGGGCACCGTGCCGCGCGCGAGCGCCTCGGTCCAGGCCGTCTGGCGCGCAAGCGTCGCCCCCTCGTCTGCGGATCGACCGCCGGGCGGACGCAATACGGCCATGGGGCCTCCTTGAAGCTATGAAGTGAGAAAGTCCTGCAGGACGCCGCGCGCCCCCTCCAGGGCCCCCGACAGTCGCCGTAGTTCGTCTTCCAGGTCTTGCAGCCAGCGGTCGAGCGCCAGGGTTTCGGTCTTCAGGACCACGCCACGCACTTCGTGCTGACGGCTGGCATGGATCTCGTGGTCGTGGGCATCGAGGACGTAGCGGTTGTCATCGGCGCGGATGGTGACGCCCACCACGCGTTTGGGTCCGGTCAAAAAGCCCTCGCGCTTGCGTTCCACCTGCACGCGCCCCGGTAGCGCGCCCTCGAGACGTGCGGCGAGGGCCTCGAGGAAGGCATGGAGATCGGTTTGCGCCCGACGGATCCAGGCGGCATGGAGATCGAAATCGCGGACTTCATCCATGACAAGGCCTAAACTGCGTGATCCGCTAAGTTGACACCACTTGGCCGAGCAATGCAATGCGCGATCCCGGTCCGACCGTGCCCGTTTCCAGCATCGCGCCCGCGCGTTACACTCGCGGCATGGAATCTTCGTTCATCGAGGGCCTCAACGAGGCTCAACGGGAGGCTGTGACGGCCGCCCCCGGTCCCGTGCGCATTCTGGCGGGGGCCGGCAGCGGCAAGACGCGCGTTCTCACCCAGCGTATCGCCTGGCTCGTGGATCGGGGGGCTTCTCCCTTCTCTTTCCTCGCCGTGACCTTCACCAACAAGGCGGCCTCCGAGATGCGTCGGCGCATCGAGCATTTGTTGCGCCAAAGCGTATCCGGTCTGTGGATCGGGACCTTTCACGGTCTCTCGCACCGCTTCCTGCGCGCGCATTGGCGGGAGGCCGGGCTCCCGGAGGCCTTCCAGATCATCGACAGCGACGATCAGCAACGCCTCATAAAGCGCCTCATGCGCGCCCAGGCCCTCGACGAGTCCCGCTATCCGCCGCGCATGGTCCAGTCCTTCATCAATGGGCACAAGGAGGCGGGGCGGCGTGCCCAGAAGGTGGGCGTGAGCGCTGATCCGACGCAGCGGGCGCTGTTGCATATCTATCAGGCCTACGAGACGCTCTGCCGCGAGCAGGGCCTCGTCGATTTCGCGGAGCTCTTGCTCGCCACGCTCGAGGTGATGCGCGGCCACCCGGCGGTGCGCGACCATTATCAGCGGCGATTCCGCCATATCCTGGTCGACGAGTTCCAGGACACCAATGTCGTTCAGTACGAATGGCTGCGCCTGTTCGGCGCCGCCGGCCATCTCTTTGTGGTGGGCGACGACGACCAATCCATTTACGGCTGGCGCGGGGCCGAGATCGAGAACATCCTGCGTTTCGAGCGCGACTACCCCGGCACGCGCACGATCCGTCTGGAGCAAAACTATCGCTCCACGGGCCGTATCCTCGAGGCGGCCAATGCCGTCATCTCCCACAACGCCAAGCGTCTCGGCAAGACCTTATGGACCGCCGGCCGCGACGGCAGCCCAGTGGCGCTCTATGCCGCCTACAGCGGTGTCGATGAAGCGCAATTCGTCGTCGAGCGCATTCGCAGGCTGTTGCCCGAGGACACGAGGCCGCGCGATGTCGCGATCCTGTATCGCTCCAATGCCCAGTCGCGGCTGTTCGAGGAGTTGCTGGTCCGTGCCGGCATACCCTATCGCGTCTATGGGGGTCTGCGCTTCTTCGATCGCGCCGAGATCAAGGATGCCCTGGCCTACCTGCGACTGGCCCTGAACGCCCATGACGACACAGCCTTTGAGCGTGTCGTGAACGTTCCGACGCGCGGCATAGGGGCGCGCACGATAGAGGTCGTGCGTGCCCACGCCCGCGGCGAGCGGGTGTCGTTGTGGACGGCGTCGCTCGCGCTGCTGGCGGCCGGGACCCTGAGCGGGCGGGCGGCATCGGCCGTGCGTGGCTTCGTGGCCCTCGTCGAGCGACTGGCCGCGCAGACCGCTACGGCGCCTCTGGATGGGGCCATAGAGGCCATCATCAAGGAGACTGGCCTGCTCGACTTCTATCGCGAGGAGGGGCGCGAACGCGGCGAGGCGCGCAGCGAGAACCTGGAGGAGCTTGTCTCGGCGGCGCGCTTTTTCATTGCCGAGGAGCACGAGGGCCAGCCCGTAATCGAGTTTCTGGCGCATGCCGCCCTCGAGGCGGGTGAGGGGCAGGCTGGCGAGGGTCAAGACTCGGTCCAACTCATGACTTTGCACGCCGCCAAGGGCCTCGAATTCCCGGTCGTGTTCCTGACCGGTCTCGAGGAGGGCCTGTTCCCGCATGAGCGCTCGATCTACGACGAGGCGCGTCTCGAAGAGGAGCGCAGGCTCTGTTATGTCGGCATCACCCGCGCCATGCGCGAACTCACCTTGAGTTACGCCGAGACCCGGCGTATCCACGGCGAGGACCGCTACTCGCCGCCGTCGCGTTTCCTGACGGAGATCCCCGATAACCTCCTGGACCACGTGCGGCCACGGGTGGGGGGTACGGCGCAGGCCTCGGCGCTCGCTTCTGTCGATGGGGTGTGTGTGGGCGGCCGCGTCGCGCATTCGGTCTTTGGGGAGGGGGTTATTGTCGATTGCGAGGGCCATGGAGCGCAGGCGCGTGTGCAGGTACGCTTCACGGCAAGCGGCGTCAAGTGGTTGGTTCTCGCCTATGCCGGCCTGAAAATACTTTAAGGATGAGTTGGAAAGCGGGCGGTTCGGCGCCTATAGTTCCTGCATGAACTTTCGACTCTCGGGATGAGGCGTGAATCCGTTCTTTTTTTTGACAAAGCAGGGTCGGCTCAGGCGTAAACCCTTTCTTGCCGTCACAGGGGGGCTCACCCTCCTGACCGGCGCCGTGGCCATAGGGTTCAGTCTGGTCTGGCCTGGCCTGTCACCCCTGTTTGCCGTTCTCCAGGCGGCGGGGCTCGCGATCGCCGTCTACGTGCTGGCCGCGCGCATTGTGAACGTCAAACGCCCCGCTGGCACCGATAGCATGGCGGCCCCGACGGGGCTCGTGGACGAGCTCACGCGCGCCCTGAATCGTCGCGGTATCACGTCGAGCCTCATCGAGGCCATGGCGCAATCCCAGCGTTACGGGACGCCCTTGTCGCTCGCGAGCCTCAGGATCGATGGCGCGGAGGCCTTGGCCGAGCGTCTGGGGTCGGAGGCCGAAGGTGTGATCCTCGAGGGCGCGGCCGCCGTGCTGGCGGAGGCCTTGCGGCTTCCCGATCGTCTCGGCCGTTATCAGGATCGCGAATTTCTCGTCGTCCTGCCCCAAACCCACACCGAGCAGGCGCAGTTGGTCGCCGAGCGCCTGCGCGTGGCGGTGGGCGCCACCGCGATGACCGTCAAGGGCGAGGAGGTCACGGTCACCTTGAGCGCGGGCGTGGCCGAGTTCGGCCGCGGCCAGGATCTCGAGCGCTTTCTGGACAATGCCCACGAAGCGCTGTACGAGGCCGAGCGGGCCGGCGGGAATCAGGTGTGCGCTTACCAGCCCTTGCGCACCAAAGGCGCGTCGTAGCGGCGATCGGTCGCCTTGAATGCCCGATAGCTCAGGGAGACGGCGAGGGTGAGCGGCACCAACGTGACGAGGGCCACTAGGGCGCGGACCCAGGGTCCCCAATAGAAGGCGACGATGAGCGGCAGCACGAAGGTGGCGCCGAGCGTCGTGAGCGCCAGCGGCCGTTCGCGCCAGAGCGCCAAGGTGTGTTCAAGGGCCTCCATGGGGCGTGCCGCGCCCAGCACGATGGCGGCGAGCACATACAGCACGGTCACCGCCAGCATTACCTGCAGCCCCCAGAAGATCAGCAAAAGAAGGCCGGTAAAGACGCGCCCGAGCAGGTCCCGGTGGGCAAATATCAAACCGAGCGACCGACCGTCGATCCCGCCTACCATGGCGAGCACGGTCAAGAAGACCCAAGCCCCCAGGAGGATGGTCCCGGTGCTCATGACCGGCAAGGCCAGTGCGCGGTCGCGCAGCGCGCCCACGAAGATGTCGCGGATGCGTTTGGAAGAGTTGCCGGCCACGTCCGGATGAGCCGCCTCGCGCAGGACGCCGGCTATGACGACTGGCGTGAACAAGATGAGCAGCACGCCGCCCATGAAGGGCAGATCCAAGACGATCGCCGCTATGAGGAGGTAGAGGGCCGTCGTACCGCCCCACAACAGACTATCCGCGGCCACAAGCGCGTAGGCGCCCTTGATCCACGCCCCGGCCTGTAACAGTCCCTTATCCATGGCACGACCCTCTTTGCCGAGAAGAACACGCCGAGGGCGTCAGCCTCGTGTCCGCCAAAGCCCCCGCAATTGCGGCGTCTCCTGTCGGCGCGCGGTCAGTATGCGACGAAAGGCGAGCGGGTCTTTAGTGTGCGTCAGTTCGCCCGCCCTTGGGAAGTGGAGGTCGGTCAGACGCGAGAGCCAGAAACGCAGGGCGGCGGCGCGCAATAGGGCAGGCCAGGCGCCGCGCTCGATACTCGTGAGTGGACGCACGGTCTGGTAGGCGGCGAGGAGCGCCTCGGCGCGACGAAAGTCGAGCCGGCCGTCCTCCTCGCTGGCCCAGTCGTTCATGGTAATGGCCAGATCATAGAGCCAGGTATCGGAGCAGGCGTAGTAGAAGTCGATGACGCCCGTGAGGTGCTCGCCATCGAAGAGCGCATTATCGCGGAAGAGGTCGGCATGGATGATGCCGCGGGGCAGGTCCGAGAAGCGATACAGGCCCTGGAACCGCAGTTCCTCGGCGAGTATGGCCGCATCCTCCGCGTTCAGGTGGCCCGCCAATCGGTCGGCCGCTGATCGCCACCACTGCGGACCCCGCGGGTTCGGGCGTTCTCCCCCAAAGGTGAAGGACGCGCCGGCCTGATGGAGGCGGGCCAGCACATCGCCTATGGCGGCGCAGTGGGCCTCCGCGGGGGCCATGACCGAGTGGCCGAAGAGCCGCATGACGAGCGCCGCTTTTTTGTCATGGAGAGTACTCACGTAGTCCCCGTGCGCGCCGGGGACCGGGTGTGCGCAGGGGATGCCGTGCTCCGCCAGGAATGCCGTCAGATGCAGGAAGAAGGGCAGGTCGCCGGGGTCCACCCGCTCAAACAATGTGAGCACGTACTCGCCTTCGGTCGTCGACACGAAGTAATTCGTGTTTTCTATGCCGCTTTCGATACCGGTGTAAGACCGGAGCGTACCCACCGGATAAGCCGCCAGGAACGCGGCGAGTTCTCCTTCCTCTATGCGTGTAAAGACCGACATACGAAACCAGATCCCCTCGTCAGAGGTTAAGCTGGATCTCCTTTTCCTCTTCGGAGGGCTCGAAGCCGCTCAGTTCGTAGTAACGGAAGATGGCGTCTATGACGTCCTCGGGTTTATCGAGCGTCACAAACAGATCCATGTCGCTGGCGCTGATCACGCCGTCGCGGATCAAGACCGTGCGGAACCACTCCGTGAGGCCCGACCAAAAGGGCGTATGCACGAGAATGATCGGGATGCGCCGGCTCTTGCCGGTCTGGATCAACGTCATGATCTCCATGAGCTCATCCAGCGTGCCGAAGCCGCCGGGCATCACGACATAGGCTGTGGCATACTTGACGAACATGACCTTGCGCACGAAGAAGTGCTGAAAGGTCAGACGGATGTCCTGGTAGGCGTTGCCCGCCTGCTCGTGCGGGAGGCGGATGTTCAGGCCGACGCTGGGCGAGGGGCCGGCATACGCGCCCTTGTTGGCGGCTTCCATGATGCCGGGGCCGCCGCCGCTCACGACGCTGAAGCCCGCATCCGATAGTTTGCGCGCGATATCCTCGGCGAGTGTGAAATAGGGGTGGTCTGGGGCGATGCGAGCCGAACCGAAGATGCTCACCGACGGCCGGATTTGGGCTAAGGCCTCGAAGCCTTCGACGAACTCCGCCATGATCTGGAAGATCTTCCAGGCCTCCCGCGAGAGGGCGCCCTCCGGGGATGCGGTGCCGGGTTGCATGGCCGCCGACTTTCTTTTGATCAGGGGTTTTTGAGATTTTGGGGCAGTCATGATACCGACCGGGGATCCTGGGCAACTCTTGCTGTTGGTAGACGGCTCATCGTATCTGTACCGCGCGTTTCATGCCATGCCGGACTTGCGAAACACGCGCGGCGAACCGACCGGCGCTGTATACGGCGTGGCCAACATGCTGCGGAAATTGCGCGCCGATTACAAGCCGAATTTGGTGGCCATGGTCTTCGATGCCCCCGGCGGCACGTTCCGTGACACGCTCTATGCGGACTACAAGGCCACGCGCGCGGCCATGCCTGACGATCTCGCGGTGCAAATCCCGAGGCTGCACGCCCTGATCCAGGCGCTCGGCGTACCGCTGCTCGCCGTGTCCGGGGTCGAGGCGGACGACGTCATAGGCACGCTGGCCCGCCTCGGGCGCGAGCAGGGCTTGCGGGTTGTGATCTCCACGGGCGACAAGGACATGGCCCAGCTCGTGACCCCGGACGTGACCCTCATCAATACCATGACCGACCAGACCTTGGATCGCGAAGGTGTGATCGCCCGCTTCGGGGTGGCCCCTGAACGTATCGTGGATTATCTCGCCATCGTGGGTGACAAGGTCGATAACGTGCCGGGTGTCACTGGCGCTGGGCCCAAGACCGCCGCTCGCTGGCTCGAGACCTACGGTTCGCTCGACGAGATCATAGCCCACGCGCATGACATACCGGGTCGGCTCGGGGAGGCTCTGCGTGACGGTGAGGCCCAGTTGCGGCTCGCCCGTGAGCTCGTCACCATCCGCTGCGATGTGACCTTACCCCTTGCGCTCTCCGACCTCGTGCCCCGATCCCCCGATCAGGACACCCTGCGGCGCTTGTACACCGAGCTCGAGTTCAAGAACTGGCTGTCCGAGCTCGGCGATGCCGGCGCGGGGGCCCGCCCCCCAGCCGTTGTGGTCACGGACCCCGAGGGTCTGCGCGCGGCGGTCGCTTCCTGGCGCGATGCGCCGCGGATCGCCTTGGACGTCTGGGATGAGGAGGGCCTGATCACGGCGATCGTCGTGGGTACGGAGCGCGGGGCTTCGCTGCTACCGGTGCCCCGCGACCTGCTCGATGGGCCCGGATCGGCCGGGATCCTCACGGCCTTGCGCCCACTCTTCGACAAAGGGGCGCCGCCACTCGTTCTTCATGACAGCAAGCGTCTACTTCGCTTCTTGATGGCCGAGGGCTTGTCTTTGGGTGGCGCATGGGATGACGTCATGTTGGCCTCCTACGTTCTCGATAGTGGCGCCGCCAGTCACGCGCTCGGCACCCTGGCTTTAAAGTATCTGGGCCGTCCGATCACAACGCGGGAGGCGATGAGGGGCGAGGGGCGCGCACGGCGCCCGTTCAGCGCGATCCCCGAGGACGAGTGGGTGGCGGTGGCAGGCGACACGGTCTTCGCGCTCCTTTCCCTGCGCGCGGAGCTCTCGGATCGGCTGCGCGCCGAGCCCGGGCTTGCGCGCATCTACGAAACCCTGGAATGCCCCTTGAGTCCGGTGCTGGCGCGTATCGAGGAGGCGGGCGTTCCCATCGACACCGCCATGCTCGAGCGTCAGAGCGCCGAGCTCGGCGTGAAGCTCGCGACCCTCGAGAACCAAGCGCATGGTCTGGCGGGACACGCCTTCAACCTCAATTCACCCTCCCAGATTCAAGAAATTCTCTTTACAGAACAGAAGCTTCCGATCAAGAAGCGCACACCAAAAGGCCAACCGTCGACGGCCGAGGACGTGCTTGCGGAGCTGGCCCTGGACTATCCCTTGCCGCAGCTCATCCTCGACTACCGTGCGGTTGGCAAGCTGAAAAGTACCTATACCGACAAGCTTCCCTCCATGGTGGACCCGCGTACCGGACGCATCCATACGACCTATCACCAGGCCGTGGCCGCCACGGGCCGGCTGTCCTCGAGCGATCCCAATCTGCAGAACATCCCGGTGCGTACCGAGGAGGGCCGCCGCATCCGTCAGGCCTTCGTCGCGGGGCCGGGACTGCGCATCTTGTCGGCGGATTATTCCCAGATCGAGCTACGTCTCATGGCCCACTTGTCAGGGGATGCCGGTCTCGTGCGCGCCTTCAAGGAGGGGCGGGACGTCCATCGGGCCACCGCCGCCGAGGTCTTCGGGGTGGCCCTGGACGTGGTCTCCGACGACCAGCGCCGCGCCGCCAAGGCCATCAATTTCGGGCTCATGTACGGGATGTCGGCGTTCGGACTCGCCCGCCAGCTACGCATTGACCAGGGGCATGCCCAGAAGTACGTCGACCTCTATTTCCAGCGCTATCCGGGGGTCCACCGCTACATGGAGGATATGCGCGGCCTCGCCCGTAGCCAGGGTTACGTCGAGACCCTCTTCGGGCGCAGGCTTTATGTCCCGGACATCAAGGCGAGCCACGCGGGCCGGCGCCAATACGCCGAACGCACGGCCATCAACGCCCCGCTGCAGGGCACCGCCGCCGACCTCATCAAGAGAGCCATGTTGGCCGTGGACGCCTATTTGACGGAGGAGGGGCTTGCCACCCGCATGATCATGCAGGTTCACGACGAACTCGTGTTTGAGGTCCCGGAGGCGGAGATTCCGGTCGTGAAGGAGGCCGTGGTGGTGCGGATGGAGCAGGCCGCGACCCTTTCGGTGCCGCTGATCGCCGAATGCGGGGTGGGCAAAAACTGGGACGAGGCCCACTAGGAACTTTTTCCGGGGCCCGTAGTCTACTGGGATAGGACGATAAGTCCTTTACCCGCTTCTCCTCCCTGAGTGGGTAACCTGGGCCGCTAGGCCCAGGGTCTCGTTTATCCCCGGGCCCTCTCCCTTGCGCCCGGGGTTTTTTTATGCCCCATGATATACGTACACGAGCGCGCTCGTAAAGCCGCGTCGGCTGTGTGTGTTCAAAAGACGAAAGCCGCGCGCCCGTGAGTCACGAAACGCGGCCAAGAGCGGACCCCAATACCCGATCCTGCGCGTCACGAGGCTTGTGGGATGCAGACCAGTTGCCGCTGCGATTGGCCGGGGTGGCGCTAAGGCGGGCCAGGGCGCGTACACGCCTGCTCGGCAAGTCCGCGTCCAAAATGGTCGCGGATTACGACGCGCTCTTGGATAAACACGCGGGTCCACGGGTGCATCGCTCGACGGCGACCCTGTTGCATTACACGGGCCTCCGGACCAAGACCAGCGGTCAGTTCCATCGACTCATCTGAAAAAAGACGTGACCACGACCCGCAAGCATTCGCCGAAATAGGGCGCAATAATTGGATGGATTACGGCACAGACCGGACTTACCGCGGTTTCGAAAGATAAGATATATACACGATCGAGTTGGAAACGTACGGCATCCAATCTGAGTGGTCGCCGGCTGCTCTCCGTCAGGAATATACGGCCGCCGACGTTGCTTCGGCCGAAAGTTCTTCGACCCCCTCGGCCCTTGGTCGGCTTCACACCAGTGACCGATTTCTCCAGCCAATATTCCTTATGATTGAAGCCTAAGAGAGATAGCAATTGAGGTACTATCGACCTAAACTTGGCGCCGCATGATTTTAGCGTCTATCGTGTAGCCCAAGTTCAGCAGCATTCGTTCACGTAGTAACTCACGGTACTCGCAATGACGAGGTATGAAATATCTGGATCTGAAGAACAAAAACCTATCAGTTAGCTTGGGCAACGAAAGGGGGAGCGAGAATGTTTCGCCTGTGTATGTTCGATCTAGACAACACGCTGGTTTCAACCGATGACGTAGAGGATCTGCGTATATCGAGCAAGAATCCCGATAGCGCCTTGCTCGCGAGCCTCACGAAGGCATTGGATTCGAATACGGACCGAGTCATCTACTCGCGAGAGTTGTTGGATAAGATCAAAACACGGTTTCCCGGCCTCATGCTGGGTGTATTTACGCGTTCACCCAGGCCTTATGCTGAAACCGTGCTTGCGTGGGCTTATCCTAAATTTAAATGGGATGTCTTGGTGGCATACGGTGATGTTAAGCGTACGAAGCCTTATGGTGATGGTATCGCATACGCGATGAACCGCCTTGGCGTGAAAGATGTCGAAGAAGTCATTCTCGTCGGAGACAACGATGCCGATATTCGGGCAGCCTACCATTGCGGTTGCTTGGCCGCGCTCGACAAAAGTAACTGGCCCACCAAATGGAAGCCTGAACATTGGCACGCCATTATGCGGATGCCCGACGTGACCATCGAAAATCCGGAACTAATCATCGAGGTTCTAAGTTCCCATGAAAGGTTCTTGCCAGAGCTGGAACGTCTGATCGAGACCGGCGATAAGCCCCTCAGCACTAGGCATCGTTTCGACAAGATCGGTCATTTTATTCCCAAGGTAGCCGGTGGCGACAAGACGTCATATCCCATCTATGCCTGTGGACGTTCGTTTGCCAACTACGATTCTTTGGAGCATCGCAGAAAATGGCATAAGCTCAGCAAATCCATTGCCGAACACAAGGAAGCCAACGTCTTTCCGAACGAGTGGTTGTTGGCGGTGCGGCGTTTCGTTGAAGACGTTGTGGCCCGCCCTTTGTCCCGCAGGAGGCTTGAGGTCGTTATTACTGCGGTTCCGCACAGACCGGACAGGACGCCACGGCTTGAGCGTCTATTGGGGCAGTTGAATGGCGGTTTTGAAGCGAAGCCCGTCAAGGACGTCGATGCCTCGACCGCACCTGGTTTGCTAGCCTACAAGGAGGGCGTAAAATCCCATCACGGGGAGCACTTGAGTGCTCATGATCGATTTCTCAACGTATGTGACCATTTATATCTCCCACAGCCTAGCGCTGTTGATCCCAAAGTTATTTACGTCGTTATCGACGACGTGGTGACGACGGGAGCGTCCCTGATATATGCCGCCCAATACCTAAAGGAGGAGGGTGCCGCTGACGTGAGATGCTTGGCGTTTGCAAAAAACGTAAGTGACGTGTTGCCGAGGTCGTAGAAATGAACGTTGTTTCTCCCGCTACCCTATTCGTACTGACGCTTTCGATGTTGAAGGGCGTGGGCCCGGCTTCGCTTAAGAAAGTGGCAGCAATACCTGGTTTTGTGGATGAGGAACCCGAGGCGCTGGCACAGAGAATCACGCAGATAGCACGGGCGCTCGAACCGGACAACGCGTGGCAGGTGGCCAGTAAAAAGGCGGAGCAACAGATTGAGGCTGCGGAAAACCACCAAGCCCGCATTATTTCGGCCGCAGACCCGGAATATCCGCTTCGCTTGACTGCAACAAACGACGATCCGTTCATTCTATACGTGAAAGGCGCCCTCGCACCGGAGTCAATGCACGCGGTCGCGATTATCGGCACGCGGGAACCTACTGAGCACGGTATCAAGATAGCTCACAGAATTTCGCAATTCTTCGCCGAAAGCGGATCGAGCATCGTGAGTGGCTTGGCGCTTGGCTGCGATGCCATCGCGCACCAAGCTGCGCTCGAGTGCGGGGGGCATACCGTGGCGGTGTTGGCGCATGGCCTCCAAACCATTGCCCCAAGCAAACACAAAAAACTAGCTGAACAGATACTGGAGGCCGGCGGCGCACTGGTGAGCGAGTATTGCTTTGGGCAGAGCGCTCAGGCTCAACAGTTCGTTAAACGCGATCGGACCCAGGCGGGTTTGGCGGACGGCGTCGTCATGGTCCAGTCCGATCTAAAGGGCGGCAGCCTGCATGCATCGCGCAGCGCATTGCAGTATGGCCGCTGGCTGGCAGTTCCGTATCCCACCGATCGGGATCGTGCGAACAATGAGCCGAAGGTGCAAGCCAACTTGCTTGTCGCTGAGGGGCCTCCGCAATCCAAGGCAGAACTGCTGCGTTGCTCGGAGGCGGATCTCGATCGCATTGTGGTACTGCGTAGCCGCGAAGACTACCGGCGCTTGCTTGATGACCCCTTTGCCCATGCCGCCGTCGGGTTTGGGCGCGGTCCGGCCGCCGCTGTGGCGGCACCCGCTCCTGACCCGATAAACGCACCGAGCGATGAATGGTCCGAAACCCCCAACTCGCAAACGGATACGAAGCATGAGGAATTGGCGAACTACCATGTGGCAAAGGTAGCGGATAAACCTTTAGAAGAGGGTACCGGCGAGCTGCCTATAAAGTGGCGTGATCGCCCGGTACCGAGCGTGACCGATGCGCTCTCTACGATCGAGAAATTCAAGAGCAGCGCATACGGCGAAACCGGCTCGGAACTGGCGACTGGGCTCATGTACCGAATGCGGTTCTTGCAGAAGAAGCTTGAGGAAATTGCGGAACTGAGACTGGAAAGCCGTGCCGCTGAGGAGAAAACCATGTTCCTGGTGTTTTCGGTGGAGGGGGCGTTGCTGCACATGAAGTCCGTAGCGCATTCCGCCGCGCACCCTTCCTTCAGGAGTTGGTTCGTGAGCCAGCACCAGGTTCAGCGCCCTCCCGAAAACCAGATGAGCATGTTTCACGCAGATTCCGAGACGCACCGGAAGAAGACGATCGACGAGCTTTTGACATTGTTGCAGGAACATGTGGCAGCCACGGCGGGGGGGAACGAGTTGTCTAGCATCACGCCTAGCCCTTATTTGCCAGGGCTGGATGAAAGTTTCGACGACTTGGTGCGCTGGTTCAACGACTCCCTTTCGTTGCCCGCGGAACAACTTGAGGAGCAGCGTTAGCCATGCTCGCTTTGATGACTTCGCCGGATGCCATGCTCAAGCAGGGCGCGCCCGATCAGCTGATTGCGGATGTTTTCAAGGCGACAAGGGCCGCCGGATATCCGGTCGGCCTGATATCAAACGGCGGAAAACCCGACTGGTTCGATGGTTTATTCGCTGCCACCGATGTTCAGTTTCTGCAGGCACGCGGACGCCAATCGGGCGACATCGTCGTCACCAACGCTCAGCAGATGAAAATTAACACTTTCGATGTCGTGGTGCTGGCGTCCAAACCTGAAGATGTGCAAATGGGCAAGAACGGCCGGGCCCTCCTTGTCGCGGCGGGTTGGTCCGATTCTCCTCAAGTGACTAGGCTGGGGATCAAGGTCAACGATGCGGCCGAGTTGCGAGAGGTCCTCAATTTGACTTCCCAATGGTCCGGGCAATGGTGGTTTACGGCTCAAGGCTCGTACTACCACATCCGCGCGCTCTCCGACCTGTCGGGGTATGGTAAGTCCATCTCCCAGCAGCAATTCGCAAGCCGCCTAACCAAGACCGTCAAGAATGGTGGCAGCCGCTTGAACGCGCTCCTGGCCGTGACTGCGCGGTCGCTATTGATGGATGGCACCGACCAAATCAAGGACTTAGTATGGGGCGTATACCCGTCGTCACATAGCGCCAACGACGATACTGACGTGCTCTGCGATTTTACTCATCGTCTCAGGACCACGATATCTCGCGTTCACCATGCTCAACGTGACACACCGCTCTTTATTCGGCATACGCCGTCCGTTAAGCGCTCCCGCAGTAGCGGCAGCGTAGATCGCACCGACCCCACGGGACAAATCGTCAGCTTGCATCTCAACCCTTTTTACAGGGGCCGTATTTCGGGAAAGCACGTCATCGTCATTGACGATTGCACCACGTATGGTGTTTCGTTTGGGGTGGCGGCCGCCTTCCTAAAGAAAGCAGGTGCGACTTCCATCACCGGGATCGCGCTAGGGAAATTTGGGAATCAGCTGCGCAATTATGATATCGAGCTTTGCAGCGATCCGTACGCACCAGTCGCCGTCGGCGCTTTCCGTATCCACCATAACATGGCCTTCGTCGGAACGACGAATCCAGTGAGCCAGCAGGCCCTCAACGCCCTGATTTCCGGATTAGAATGAAGGACGTCCCAGGAAGCAGGTGGGCGCGGATGTCCCAAATCCATCGTCAGCACCTTGGTGCGGGCGGGACGACCTACTGATCCATCGACACGGATTCGCCTGTACAACAGAGTGCTGCCCTTAACTTCCGAGCATAAGACGGGTAAGCAGCGAAAAGCAGCCAAGGTCTCGAGACCGGGGCCGACCCGTTGGATTCAGTCGCTTGCGGACGGGGGGGAGGCGGTTGTGCTCGCCGGCCCCAGGCCCAGCCAGCCCAAAACGGTCTCTTGGGTTTCCTCCAGGCCTTCTCGCGAGAGGGTCGAAAACGGCAGCAGATAGGCGGTCTCGGGGGCCACTTGCGCCATTGCGCGCAGCAGGCGGTGACGTTCGCTGCGATTGACCTTGTCGGCCTTGGAGAGGAGCACCAGGATCGGGATATCGAGACGGCTTTGGAGCAGGGCATGGTCTTCGGTCTTCAGGCCCTGGCGGATGTCGGCCAAGAGTACAAGACCTTTCAGACTCCGGCGCTCTGCAAGGTAGGCGGTCGTGAGCGCGAGGAAGGTGTGGCGTAGGGCCTGCGGCACCTTGGCGTAGCCATAGCCCGGGAGGTCGATGAGGCGATGATCGCGCGAGACCGCAAAGACGTTCAGTTGCTGCGTGCGCCCAGGCGTCTTGCTCACGCGCGCCAGCCCCGTCTGCCCGGTCAGGGCGTTCAGGGCGCTGGATTTGCCGGCGTTCGAGCGGCCGCCGAAGGCCACCTCGGCGCCCGTGTCGGGCGGCAGGTCGCGCACGCGCGGGGCGCCCATCAAAAAGGCCGCGTCACGAAGCGTGGGCATGGCGCTCCGCGATCTCGGTCATGAGCCGTTCTCCCTCGACCTCGAGGACGTCGGCGCGCCAGCCTTGGGCGAGGTTGCCAGGGGGCGCCCCTTGCGCGATGTCTTTTAGGGTACGGCGCGACCCTATGACCCCCGCCTGGATGCCAAGCGCCTGGGCGCGCGCGTCGATGAGGGCAGTGAGCGCCTGATAGCTGTCTTCTTCCTCGGGCCGTAGGCGGGCGGCGGGCCACGGATGGGTCGGCCGCTCGGGGGCGTCGTGGATGACGGCCAGCAGCTGATCGCCCAGGCGCTGGATCAGTCGTTCGTCGAGCCCGCGTCGCTGTCCGAGGTCGGCGCGTGTTTTCGGGGGGCGCGCCGCGAGGTCCACGAGCACCGCATCGGCGAGCATCCAGGTGCGCGGCAGGTCGGCCTTGCGCGCGGCCTCCTCGCGCCAGAGGAGCAGCGCCTGAAAGACGGCCTGGCCGGGCGCGGAGAGCCCGGACCCCTGGCGATAGCGACGCACCAACTGCTCGGGCGAGAAGCGATAGAGCGCGGGATCGTTCAGGGCCGCGCAGTCCTCGACGAGCCACGTCACGCGCCCGAGCCGTTCGAGTTCCGCAAGGAGCGCGGTGCGCAGAGTATCGAGATAGCGCACGTCATCTTGCGCGTAGGCGAGCTGCCGTTCACTCAAGGGTCGTGCCGCCCAGTTGGTGCGGGTCACGTCCTTGGCGAGTTCCACCTCGAGCAGCTTCGCCACCAGGTTGGCATAGCCGATCTGCTCGTCGTGGCCCGCAAGCGCCGCCGCGATCTGCGTGTCGAAGAGCGGCGCGGGCAGGACGCCGGTTTCCTGCAGCAGTAGCTCCAGGTCTTGGCGGCCCGAGTGCAGGATCTTGATGCCGGGGCCCGTGAGCGCTTGACCCAGGGGTCCGATATCAAGGCCCAAGGGATCGGTGAGCGTGATACCCTCCGGCGTCGCCGTCTGGATCAGGCAGAGTTTGGCGTAATAGGTGCGTTCGCGGACGAACTCAGTATCGAGGCCCGTCCAGGGCGACGCGGCGATCGCCGCGCTCAAGGCGGCGAGCGCGGTACCGTCTGTCAGAAGTTTGGTCATGGGTGAGCGAGTGTAGAGGGATGTGGCGTTTTCTTCCAGCCGCGAAGCGGTTTATTATCTCTCCCATGTTGCCGCCCTCGCCCGTACCCCCCTTGCGCGCGTGCCCCTAGATGCGGGCACTGCTCAAACTGTTTCTCGATATCGGGTTTTTGTCGGGGCGCCCACAGGATCTGCCCGCCTCCCGTTCCCTGCTGGTGCTGGTGACCGTATTGGCCCTGGTGACGAACTATCTGGTAGATACGGGTTTTTCGCATAACGTCCAGCGGCTCAGCTTCGCCACCGCCCAGACCTCGCTGCTCGGTCTCTGGGTCGGGCTCTGCATCGCCATCCGCCGCTTCTGGGTCCGCTATGGGCAGACCATGACCGCGATCTACGGGAGTAATGTTCTGATCAACCTGATCACTTGGCCGCTGTCTTTCGGGCACGGCCTGGGCGCCGCGGCGTCCGAGGTTGCCGCCATTGCGCTTGCGATCTGGTTCGCGGCGATTGTCACCAAGATCCTCTGGTACGCGCTTGAGTTGCCCCTGGCCTTGAGCGCCCTCATGACCATGACGGGCATCTTCGTGAGCGGCTGGGTCCTGATCACCCTCTTTCCTCTCCCTAAAAGCTGATGCGCATCCATATTCTCGGAATTGGCGGGACGTTCATGGGGGGGCTCGCCTTGTTGGCGCGGGCCTCGGGTTTCGATGTTACGGGGTCTGATCGCGGGATCTATCCCCCGATGAGCGATCAGTTGCGGGCGAGCGGCATCGCGCTGACCGAAGGCTATGACCGGCTCCCGCAACCCGCCCCCGACCTTGTTGTCATCGGCAACGCCCTGTCGCGCGGGAATCCGGCTGTCGAGGAGGTCCTGAACGCCGGCATCCCCTATGTATCGGGACCCCAGTGGCTGGCCGAGCACGTCCTGCGGGACCGCTTCGTCATCGCCGTGGCCGGCACCCATGGCAAGACCACGGTCACGAGCATTGTGACCTGGATCCTCGAGGAGGCGGGGCTCGATCCCGGCTTTCTGGTCGGCGGCGTGCCGCAGGACTTCGGGGTGTCCGCGCGGCTTACGCCATCGCGTTTCTTCGTGGTCGAGGCCGACGAGTACGACACGGCCTTTTTCGATAAGCGCGCCAAGTTCGTCCATTACCGGCCCCGGGCCGTAATCTTGAACAATCTGGAGTACGATCATGCTGATATCTACCCGGATTTGGCGTCGATCTCCCGCCAGTTTCAGCATTTACTGCGGATCGTGCCGGGTACGGGGCTGATTGTCGCGAATGGCGCCGATCCGGCCATTGCCGAGGTCCTTGCCGCCGGTGCCTGGACGCCCATCGAGTATTTCTCGAGGCCCGACGGGTGGGAGGCAGAGTTATTGACCCCCGATGGTAGTGCCTTCCGGGTCCGCCTACGCGGCGTCGAGCTCGGCACCGTGCGTTGGGGACTTGCCGGCCGCCACAACGTGGCCAATGCGCTCGCGGCCTTGAGCGCGGCGCGTTTTGCCGGGGTGGCCCCGGAGACGGCCTTGCAGGCGCTTGCGACCTTCCGTGGCGTGAAGCGGCGGCTCGAGGTGTTCGGGAGCGCCGGGGGCGTCACGGTGTATGACGATTTCGCGCATCATCCGACCGCCATAAGCGCCACGATCGAGGCCCTGAAGGCACGGGTGGCCCCGGCGCGGGTGCTGGCCGTCCTGGAGCCGCGCTCCAATACCATGCGTCAGGGTGTGCACCGCGAGACCCTCGGTCCCTCGCTGGCCGCGGCCGATGCGACCTATGTTTATGCCCCGCCGGATATCGGTTGGGACGTCGAGGCGGCGGTCACGGGGGGGGCGGACCGTCGTGTCCGCGTCTATCGTACGCACGAGGATCTGATCGCAGGCCTCGCAGCGGATGCCCGCGCCGGCGACCACGTGCTCATCATGAGCAATGGCGGCTTCGCGGGCCTGCACGGCCGTCTGCTCGCCGCCCTGGGGACTACCTCTTGATGCCGCCCCCATGGATGTACTGGGAGAAGAGTGCCACGTCATTGCTCACGCGCCGGAACAGGTGGTCGAGGCTGATCACCGCGTGTTCGAGGAGATTCACCGCGATATAGGGGTGTTCCACGCGGATACGCTTATATTTAGCGCGCGATAGAAGGAGTACGCGCGTGTCGTCGGACTTGGCGCGCATGCGTGCCGAGCGCGGCTTGCGGTCGAAAAACGACATTTCGCCCATGAGCTCCCCCTCGGTCATGCGCCCGACCTCGCTCTCCTGGCCGCCATCGTCGTAATAGAGCGCGACCTCGCCTTTTACGACGAAGAAGAGGGCCTCACCGACCTCACCAATGTCCGCGATGGTAGCGTTCTTGCGAAACTGTACGAGTTCCGTGTAATCGAGCAGCGTCTCGACCTCTTTGATCGTGAGCGACTCGCACAGGTATTGGTGGGTCAGGAACTCGGCCAGTTCGACCTTGGATTTGTTCGTCATACCTTAATCTCCGCACGCTCGGCCTTTTGGCATAGGATAGCCGACATCCCCTTCGACCACACAGGCCCCGAGCCCCGCGGCGCCCAAGGAAGGCGATCGTGGCTGCGTGTATCGGCTGCACGAGACAGCAGCCCTGTTCGGGCCCAGGCGCGGACAGTATAGGGCGCTTCCGATATCCGTACTATCCTGAAAGCCGGCTTCGTCGCGTCACGAATCATTCGGCGCCAGAAAGCGGCTACAATGGGGGCAGTACTATCCCCTATGTCCTAAAGGAGGCGGCGTGATGAGGAGACAGTTGGCCCTGGTCGTGGGTCTGGCCCTGCCATTGGCGATGACGGCAGTGCAGGCCGGTGTGGTCGAGGGCATGGAATACGTCCGGATCAGTCCTACGCAACCCGTGCCCCCGGGGCCCAAGATCCTCGTGCAGGAGGTGTTCTGGTACGGCTGCCCGCATTGCTTTCACCTGGAGCCGCTTTTGAACAAGTGGCTTGCCCATAAGCCCGCGGATGTCACCTTCGAGCGCCAGGCGGCGGCGATTAGCCCCTATTGGCTCCCACAGGCGCGTGCCTTCTTCGCCTTCAAGGACCTAGGTCTCTTGAAGGCCCTGCATGACAAATTTTTTAATGCCATTCATGTGCATCACGAGGTGCTCGACAACGCCGCGACCATATCGGCGTGGGTGGCGCACCATAGCGCCGTGAGCGCCACGCGCTTCACAAACGTCTACCGTTCCTTTGCTGTGGGTCTGGCGGTGCGCAAGGCGCGTCAACAGCAGAACGAGGAGGGCATACACTCCGTGCCGACCTTCATAGTGGACGGGCGTTACCGCACGAACCCAAGTCTTGCGGGCGGGCGGCGCCAGCTGTTGCGCGAGGTCGGCTATCTCGTGCGCAAGGCGCAGCACGCGGAGACCCATTAACGGTGAATGCGGCGCAGCTTTTCGTCCGCTGCCTGGAAAACGAGGGGGTCGAGTACATCTTCGGCATCCCGGGCGAGGAGAATCTCGCCCTCATGGATGCCTTGCTTGAGTCGCGCATACGGTTCGTGACCACCCGTCACGAGCAGGGCGCCGCGTTCATGGCTGATGTCTACGGCCGGCTCACCCATCGTGCCGGCGTGTGTCTGGCCACGCTCGGTCCCGGGGCCACCAATCTTGTCACGGGGGTCGCGGACGCCAATATGGACCGCGCCCCGCTCGTCGCCATCGCCGGACAGGCCTCGACCCTACGTCTCCACAAGGAGTCGCACCAGGTCTTGAATCTTGTGAATCTCTTTGCGTCGATCACGAAGTATGCGGTCCAGGTGCTGGAGCCGGAGATTGTGACCGAGGTGGTGCGCAAGGCCTTCAAGCTCGCGCAGATCGAGAAGCCCGGCGCCTGCTTCATCGATTTCCCCGAAAACATCGCGGCTCGTCCGGCCGCCGGCACCCCGCTCAAGGTGCAGGCGGCCCCGGCCCCATATCCGGCGGCCTCGCAGGTCGCGGAGGCGGCGAGCGTGATCGCGGCTGCCAACTTTCCCATCATCATGGCCGGCAACGGCGTTGTGCGTGGGCGCGGTTGCGATGCGCTCGTGCGCTTCGCCGAGAAACTCGCCATTCCCGTCGCCACCACCTTCATGGCCAAGGGCGCAATACCGGCGTCCCATCCCTTGTGTCTGGGGACGGTGGGTCTGCAGGCCCACGATTACATCTCGTGCGGCTTCGATCGCGCCGACGTCATCATTTGCATAGGTTACGACCTCGTCGAATACCCGCCCGTGCTCTGGCACAAGACCGCGGATCGTCAGATCGTGCATATCGACTTGCGCGCCGCCGAGGTCGACGCCCACTACATCGTCACGTCCGGGGTCATAGGGGACTATGCTGTCACCCTGCCGGCCATCGCCGAGCGCGTAGCGAGCCGCCCACCCGAGCGCTTCGCCAACCTGCGTGAGTTGATTCGCCGCGAACTGAACGGCGGGCGCCACGACAACGCCTTTCCCCCGAAGCCGCAGCGCGTGGTGAGTGACTTACGCGAGGCACTGGGGCTCGAGGACATCGTCGTTTGCGATGTGGGCGCCCACAAGCTTTGGATGGCGCGCCTCTATGACGCCGAGCGTCCCAATACCTGCATCATCTCGAATGGCTTCGCGAGCATGGGCATCGCCGTACCCGGGGCGCTGGCCGCGGCACTCGCCGTACCGGGAAAGCGCGTCGTGGCGGTGACCGGGGATGCGGGCTTCCTCATGAACTCCCAGGAGATCGAGACCGCCATGCGTCTTGGGGTCGCGTTCGTGGTACTCATCTGGAACGATGGCGGTTACGGTCTCATCGAATGGAAGCAGCAGTTGCATTACCAGCGAACGGGTCATGTGCGCTTCACGAACCCCGACTTCGTTCAATACGCCCACGCCTTCGGCGCCGAGGGTTATCGTATCGAGCGCGCCGAGGACCTGCTGCCGACTTTGCGCCGGGCGCTGGAGGCGCCGACCGTGACGCTCATCGATTGCCCGGTCGATTACACCGAGAACATCCGGCTCACGGACGAATTGGGTCAGATGATCTGTCCGACCTGAACCGCCCCGTCCTAGCCCTGTCCGCGGCCCGTTTGATTGGGACCGCTGGCCACCAGCAACAATACGCCCCCCACGACCACGGCGCCCGCCCCGGCCCAGAGGGGGATGTCGACATGGTGTTTTTGTTTCACAGACAGCGATAGGGGCCCAAGCTGCGCCTCTTTGGTCTTGTGCGTATAACTGAAGCCGCCATAGGCCGCCCCGAGGATTCCCAGGACGACGAGGGCGATGCCAAATATTCTCACGGGGTTCATGATGCCGCTCCATTTATGGGTGCAGAGTGATGTCTGACGAGCGCTAAGCTACCACAGCCGTTGCGGGGCGCGCGCCGTCCGAACGTCCGAGAGGGCGTCGCCGCTCTGGGGGCACCAGGCGCCGCCCTTTCCCGTCCGTATTCACCATCCCTTATCCACCATGGTAGAATATCATTCTTTATGGGGTAGAAACCGATTATGGCGCTCAATATCAAGAATGAAGAGGCCCACCTGTTGGCGCAGACCTTGGCCAGGCTCACGGGGGAGAGCATGACCGAGGCGGTGACGCAGGCCCTCCGTGATCGCCTTGAGCGGCTGGCTCGGGAGCGGGAGACCCCGCTCGCGGAACGACTCCTGGCCATCGGCCGGGATTGCGCATCTCATCTGCACGAACCCTATGCTTCCGCGTCGCATGGCGACCTGCTCTATGATGAAGCCGGGCTTCCGCGATGATCGTGGACACCTCGGCCATCATCGCCATCCTTCGTAACGAACCGGATGCCCAGACCTACGCCGCCGCGATTGCGGTCGCCCCCGCCTCCACCCGACGGATGTCGGCTGCAAACTTTCTCGAGGCAGCAGTCGTGATCGACGCGAGTCGGGATGCCGTGGCAAGCCGCCGCTTCGACGACTTCATGCGCGAGGCGGCCATCGCCATCGAGCCCGTGACGGAGGCTCAGGCGCGGCTGGCCCGCGAGGCTTATCGCGATTTCGGCAAAGGCAGCGGCCACCCGGCCCGTTTGAATTTCGGCGATTGCTTTGCTTATGCGCTGGCCAAGGCCCGTTCCGATCTGCTGCTCTTCAAGGGTGAGGATTTCGGACATACGGACTTGGTCCCCGCCTTGCCCCCGAGCGCGGGCTGAGACCGTGCGGCGGGCCGCCCGCGGGATTCATACCCCGCGGCGCTCATCGGTCGCGGCCGAGCCGCCTTCGTGGCACCGACGCGCGCATGTCGCGTTGCTTGCGCCGCCATCGCACCCTGAGCCACGGCGGTCGAATGGTCCGCCAGGGGCGGCGGGCGAAGGCCCGCAGGGCGAGCTGTCTTTGCCAAAGACGGGGCACGACGCCGCGTCCTCCGCGCGCGCCGCTTGTGGCAAGTTGCGCCACGTCGTTCCCCTGGGGAGTGACGCCGTCCATCAGGCCTTGACGCGCGCAGTGTCGTTGCCAGAGGGCCCGCAGCGCGTTTGCTGACATTTCGGGGGCCGATCGCCCCTCCATCGCGTAGGGGCTCCCGTCGCCTGTCCACGGGGGACTGATCAGGGCGTGGGCGTGGGGATTCCGCTCCCGATCGTAATGGATGGACCAGTCGACGGCGCACCCCCGCGCCACGAACGCCTCCTCGAGAAAGCCCCCGATGAAGAGCGCTTGCGCGACCAAGGATCGGCCACGAGGGAGCCCCATGATGATCTCGCGGGCGAGGCCGGATCGTCCCCATAGCGCCCCGCTTGCCACCGCGTTCCATAACATTTCCGGATCGATCCAATCGCCGGGGGCGCCCGCGGGCAGGACAAGTTCCGACCAGCCGAGACCGGGGCGCCGGGAAAAATCATAAGTCCTCGCGTGGGCACAGTCGTACAGTCGCCGTCGCCCGCTGTAGGCGGCGCGGGCCACGAGACCCGGTTCCCGGTCCGCGCGCAGACTCCGAAGAGAAAGGACAGGCATGGTGTCGCCCCGGCATATCCAGGATGGGCGCGCCATAGTAGCTGCTGCTAGGCTCGCTTTTTATCAGGAGATTCCCGGATGGCCGCCGACCCTCGCGCCTGGGCCCGCGCCGTGCGCGCCCGTGTGGACAAAAGGCGCCTGCGGGCCTTGCTCGATCTGGGCGAGGAGCTCGAGGCGCGCGGCCTGCTGGAGGAGGCCACCCGTTTGGCGGCCGGGCAGGGGAGGCCCTCGGCGCCCCCCGCGCCTCCCCCCGCGCCCTTGCCCGCGCCTTGGAACGCGCGGGCGCGGGTCGTTCTCGGCAGGCCTGTTCCCGCGCGCGTCCTTCACGCACGTGTACGCGCCACGCTTCTGACCATGTGTGCGCCGCTTACGACCCTGTTCCGCCTTTTCAGACCGAGCCGCCACGTAGCACCCCAGGCGTCCACGGGGGTCCGTCTGTGGTTGGGCGCCACCGAAGGTCTTTTGCATCGCCGTGGTCTCTGGCGTAATCCGGGGCGCCGCGCGCTCGTCTTTGATGCCGCCGACCTCGGCCAGAACCTCCTCATTCTGGGGGGCATAGGCTCGGGTAAGACAACGTCGATCATCCAGCCGGCCCTGCTCCAATGCCTCGCCCACGGCATGGGCGGGCTCCTCTTCGATATCAAAGGCGACTTCGGGATCGCCGCCGCCGGACTTGCAAAAAGGGCTGGGCGCACACTCATTGTCGTGGGTCCGGGGCGGCGCGCCTTCAATCTCCTGCGCGGACTCACCCCGGAGGCCGCTGCGGGGTTTCTGAAATCGGCCCTGCTGCTCAACGGAGCCCCGGGGGACCCGTTCTGGACCGAGACGGCGGCGGAACTCTGTCGCAATGCCCTGGGCGTGCTCTCTTTTTTGCCCGACCGCTACAGTCTGGCCGGACTCTATGATTATCTTTTTCGCGACGAGGTACGCGCCGAGTGCGATCAGAGGTTGCGTGACGAGACCCCGGGCCTTGCCCCCGCGGCCTTGCGGCTCCTGCGCGGCTACCAGTCTTATCACGAGGGCGTATTCACGCGCTTCGACGCCAAGGTGGTCGCTGGCGTTCTCGCAAGCGCCGCCCAGGTCCTTACTCCGTTCACGCACCCTGACCTCGTCGACGCCTTCTGTCCGCCCGCGGACGCCCTGGCGATCGAGACTTTGGGCGCGGGCGCGATTTTTCTCGTGGACCTACCACTTTCCGTGTGGGGCATAGGCGCCAAGGTCATCTATACCTTCATCAAGTTACGATTCTTCCAGTACATGCAAAGACGACCCGCCGCCGAGCGTTCGCGGTTGGTCTTGTTCTTGTGCGACGAGTATCAGGAGGTCGTGAGCGCCAACAAGGACGGCCTCTCCGATCTCAACTTCTGGGACAAGGGTCGCGCCTTCGGCACCGTGGGTATCATTTCCGCCCAGTCGATTGCGAGCTTCTATGCGGCTCTGGGCGACCGCGATCTGGCTGACACTCTATTGCAAAATTTCCGGCAGAAGCTCTGCTTGCGTACGGAGGACTGGCACACGGTGCACTTCTTCGAGCGCCTCCTCGGACACCCCACGGATCGACGATTGCGCCCGCGTCCGCTCGTACCCGCCGCGCTCATGCGGCGACTCTACAGGCGTCAGGCCTTGGCCGTGGTCTCGGTGGCGGGCGAGGCCATCGAGGAGATCGTCGACCTGCCGGCCGTGTTCGTCGATTAGGCCAAAGAGGGGATATCGGGCGCAGGCGCGCGTGATTACGATCCTGTAAGGAGGACGACATGGCCGTGCAGCGTTTCCCGTTATGGGTGAGGATTGCGACCACGGCGGTCTTGTCTCTCGTCGTCGTCGCGGGGCTTGTGATCGCCTTGGCGCCGCGCATCGTAAAGCGTGTGATCGAACGTGAGGGGACCGCCAAGCTTCACCGCCGCGTCACGATCGACGGACCCGTCCATATCAAGTGGTCTCTCACGCCCCGCGTGACCTTGAACCGCGTCACGGTGGCCAATCCGTCCTGGGCCCACGGGCCCATGGCCGCCGTGCGCCAGCTGCGTGTGCGCCTCGCCTTGTTACCGCTGCTCCATGGCCATGTAGTCTTGCCGTCGCTCGTGTTGCGCCACCCTGTAATTCATCTGGACAAACCAACACCTTCACGCGCCAACTGGGTATTTGCGAAGCCCCCATCCTCAAAGTCCCAGTTTTCCACCGTGCCGCGCCTAGGCAGGCTCGTGATCACCCACGGACAGATCACCGTACGCGACGTTCCGGCCACCACCGACCTTGCCTTGACGATCCGCAGTGTCCAGCCGTCCACGCACCTGCTCTTGTCGGGCCGCGGGCGCTATAAGGGTTCACCCTTCACCCTGACCGGCGCGCTCGGTTCGCCCACCCAGGCTGAAAACGATCACCGTCCCTACCCAGTCCAAGTCGCGATCCATATCGGCCGCTTCCTGGCGCGCCTCGAAGGCACCTTGACCGCCCCCATGGCCTTAAAAAACGTGAATCTCCACGTCCTGCTCGAAGGCTCGGGGCTCGGCCGCGTGAACAAGGCCGTCAACCTCCCGCTGCCCGACACCGGCCCCTTCAAGATCTCGGGTCGGCTCACGCGCCGCGGTGCGGTCTGGCATCTCACCCATTTCCGGGGTCTCGTCGGTAAGAGCGATCTCGAGGGCACGATCAGCGTCACGCCCGGCCACCCGGTCTTCGTGCGCGCGAATCTCGTCTCTCGTCACCTAAACTTCAAGGATCTTGCCGGCTTCGTGCAGGCCAAGCCGAAAAAGGTCCACGGTCACGTCACGGTTAAGGCCCACGCCCAGGACGCGCAGAAGGCCTTGCCAGCCAAGCCCTATAAGCGCAGTCACCTCTTGAACCTGGACGCCGACGTCGTGTTGCGGGGCGAGCATGTCTATGCCTCCCATATGCGTATTCAGGACCTCTACGCCCATCTTGTCATCCGGCATGGTCTCGTCCACATCGCGCCCTTGACCTTCGGCGTGGCCGATGGCCTGGTGACGGCGAACTACACGATGAACGTGTCACGCCCCGTCTACCGCACAGATCTAAAGGCAATCGCCCGCGGGCTTCGTCTGCGACTCCTCTTTCCCAAGATCAAGTTCCAGACCGCCGGCACTGGCAGGATCGGCGGCCGTTTACATCTCTCGGGCCGCGGGAATTCCATTGCCGCCATGTCCGCTGATGCGACCGGGCATGTGGGGCTCGCACTCGCGAACGGCTCGGTGAATAACCTCTATGTTGCGCTCGCGCAGCTGCATGTCGGCAATGCGGCCCTGGACTGGCTCTCGGGGATGAAGCAGGAACGTATTCCCTGTGCCGTGATGCGCCTGGGCGCCCGCCATGGCTTACTGAAGACACGCACCTTCCTGATCGACACGCCCTCGGCCAACATTCTTGGTCGCGGCACCGTCGATATGAAAAACCAGGCACTGCATCTGACTGTGTACACCAAGCCCAAGCACGTCACCATCGTGAGCGCGCGCGGCCCCCTGCATGTTGGCGGCACCTTCAAGAAGCCCACCTTCCATGTCTCGCGCATTGCCCTGATAGAGCGGGCCGGGGCCGCAGTGGCGCTGGGCGCCTTGCTTACGCCCGCCGCCGCGCTGCTGCCCTTGATCGACACGGCACCCGGCCACAAGGTCGATTGCCCGGCGCTTTTGAATAAGGCCGGTCCCAAGGCGCGCGCGGAGGCCTTGCGCAAGATCCCCAAACGCGCGAAGTCGCATTGATCGCTGGGGTTCGGCGCCAACGGGCGCTACGGCTTAATGGCCTCAACGATCAGAAAATCCGAGCGCTCCACCGCCCCTATATCGGGTATGCGGCTGACGCGGAAGGTCGCGCGCGCGACATCCTGGAATCCGCAGCGCTCGCAAAGGTCCACGAGTTGGATCTCGTCGTACTGCCACTTATGGAAGTGACCAAAGGACTTGAGGCCCGCCGGCCGCGTGCAGATGTCGTCGAAGTACATCTGGACATGTCTACGAAGGCGTGCGGCGTCGCGTGCGCCCGATTCGCGGGCCTGCTCCTCGAAGAAGAGGTTGAGGTATTTTTTCCAGAATTCGACCCCGTCCGGGACGCAAAGTCGCAGAACCCCGCTTTTTTTCAGAACTCGACGACACTCCTGCGTGAGGCGCAGCGCGTCCTCGTACTCGAAATGTTCCCACACCTCGCCCGCGTAGATGGCCGCGATCGATTCGTCGCCCCACGGAAGGCGTTTGCGCAAATCGTGATGGATTATGCCCGGCTGGAAGGCGCTGGTTCGCAAGAGACCAAGACGCACCAGCAGGCGGTCAAGGCTGGGCGCGCGGGCGACCAGCCAGGACCGGCGGCTGCCGTCGACATGAACCCAGCCCTTGGGCATAACCGGCCCACAGCCCAAGTTGACGCGTGGCCCCGAGGGCAAGGCGTACGCGGTGAAGCTCGTCCGAGCAGCGAATCGTTCGGCGACTGTCGACATGAAACCCCCGTGTCGAACGGGATCGGCCCCCGTCCCGGTTGCTCGGTTGACTATCCGCAAAAAGAGCGGGCCCGTCCATGAGACCTTTGGGGGAGAGCGCTATGCCGCGGGAGGGGGTGGCCCCTTCACGTGTGGGCCACCGTTCAAGATTCGGCGCCGCCGCGCCCCTGCCCATGAATGTGCGTTGCCTGCGTTTTTTCGGGCGGCGCGCCCATCAAGCCCGACAGCAGAAGTGCGCCCTGGCGGAGACCATCCTGTACGCGGGGATCCCTGAGGAGATGGTAGAGTCCCTTGATGCCCCCCGGTGAATCGCCCTGTCCATCGGCGAGCCCCGCGCGCAGATGCCGCCAGCGGTCGAGCGTTTCTCCGGCCGCCGCGGAAATGTCCTTGATGGCGTGGCCATCGGCGCTGGCCGCGGCCTGTACGCGCCGCCACGACGAGGCAAGGCCCGTGAGCGCAAGGCCCGCCTCGCGTACAGCGGGGAACAGTCCGGCGTCGCGAAGGGTGGCGAGAAGCGCGGTTATTTCCTGGGCGAGTCCGGCGACATTGTGTTCGGCAGCCCAGGCGCTGAGTTCGGTGGCGGCGCGCGAAAGCGCCTCTCCCGTCGGCCCTTTCCAGATTTCGGCCACGTTACGACCCCGGTCTGCGAGCTTGTGCGCGAAGGCGAGGTCCATGCGGGCCTGGTTGAGCAGTGGGCCTGCCGCCTCGAGCAGCGCGGGTGCCATGTGTGCCAGATGCGCCACGGTATCGATCAGAGCGGGCAGGTCGTCGGCAAGTCGCGCGAGCGCGCCGCTTCGGGAGAGGGTCTCCAAGATGCGCAGGAGGTCGCGCCCGAGCCTTGTCAACTCGGTATCCCGCGTCGCCTCGAGCCATCGTGCCCAGGCGTCCGCCAGCGCCCCCGCCGTGGGGCTCTCGACCCACGTCTCTAACGCCCGCAGACGCGCGCTAAGCCGCTGCACCGTACGCCATTCATCGCGCAGTGCCAGGGCCGCGGTGCCTATCTCTTTTAGGGCCTCGGCATCGATGGTGCGCCCCAGGGCCTCCTTCGCGGGTTGCGCGCCGTCGCGGATCGCCGCGAAGACCCCGGCGTCGCGGAGCGCCTCGGCCGCCTGCAGGATTTCACCGGTGAGTGTCGGGAGATCGTGACCGTGCCAGAGGCCCGAGGCCTTGCGCATGGCCTCGCCCGCGACGTCGCCCAGGGGGCCGTTCGAGGCGTCCTCGAGGGCCGCGTAACGCTCCGCCATGCACGCCAGGGCCCGCCACTGACGCGCGCTCAGCGCGGCGGTATCAGCGGGAATCCGGGTGGCCTCTTGCGGATCGGTCTCGGGTGGGGGTCCACTCACGACTCAGGCCGCGAACAGGCGTTCGGCGAGGAACTGCGCCGCATCCAGACCCCAGGGCGGGATTTTTCCCTGGGTCCGGAAAAAGAGGTCCTTGTACTGCATCTTCAACAGATACGGCACCCGCCCCATCTTCAAGACCTGCGTGTCGCCGCCGTACCAGGCATTGGAGCGAATGTAGAACGCCTGCTTGTCGCCCATGTCCCCGATGCAATACACGACCGGCTTCAAGGGTTCCGAGGCGGCCGCTTCGCCTATGCGTCCGAGGTCCCGGGCGATCTGTCGGCCCACGATCTCGCTCTCCTGGTGTCCTATGGCGCCGAGCTTGGGCACGGTGACCGCGGCCGCGTCCCCGCAGGCCAGGATCTCAGGGTACTTGGGGTTGCGCATGAACATATCGGTGATCACGAAGCCTTCTTCGTCACTTATGGGCAGCCCCTTCATGAAGGGGTGCGGCACCCAGTCCGGAAGCAGGATCTTGAGCTCTGCCTCCAGCGTATCCCCCTGCGTAAACCGCACGCCGTCCCGTGTGACCTCGGCGATGTCTCCCACGTTGTTACGGTAGTGGAATCCCATCTGGCTTGCGATGCCCAGCAGCGAATTGACGACCTGTTCCCCGGCATCCTCGGCAATCATCTTGCCGGGCGTGAACACCGTGATCTTGTCGGGGCCCCCGAGCCCGTGGTTCTTGAGCCAGGTCGCCATGGACAACATGATCTCGACCGGTGGCCCCTCACAGGCGGCGTCCGCCATCGGCACGAGGTCCTTGACGGCCGTGCCCTGATGGAAACGCGCCGAACCGACCGCAATGGGGCCGCCTTTGTATTGGCCCCCAAAGAGCACGCGGCGCAGTTTGTTGCCGTAAAAGGTGTCGGAGGCCGCGTGCGCGTGTTGCGCGAAACCCGGAATCTTGTCATAGGCGAGCCGGCAGCCGAAGGCGATGACGAGGTAGTCGTAGCCTATCGTCTCGGAGGGTGCGCCCTGGCGCTCCCCGGGTATGAAGTCGACGGTCCGGGTGTCGGGGTTGATGGCCTGTACTTCGCCCTGGATAAAGGTCGCCTGCGCATCACTCAAGGCCCGCGAGCTGTCCATCTTGAGTGTCATCGCCGGGTCGCGGCCCTCGAAGACCTCGGCCGGGATGTTGGGTATGAAGAGGAGGTAGGGATTACGGTCGATCACGGTGATATCGACCGCGTCGCCCGCGTATTCACGGATCTTTTGGGCACTCGCGAGTCCCGCGAAGTTGCCGCCGAGCACAAGAACATGGGGTTTGTTCGATGTCATGTCGGATCTCCTAGCGAACGAGATGGTCCCGCCACGTACCCTCCTCCATCATGGAGGCGAACAGCATGTAGTAGGGGCCGCGGTTGATATGGGCAAGTACGCCCTGGTCGTGGATGTGGCGTGCGTCGATATTGACAAGCACCTTGCCCAGACCCTGGTGGGCGAGCTCCGCGGCCTCCCACTCCATGTGCACGAAGTATTGGGCGGGTGTGGCCGGTGGGATCGGCGGGTGGTCCAGGGGCTTGTCGCCGTAATTGGTGGCGTATTTCGGAGGATTGGCCCCGAGCGTCGCTTTGGTCATACCTTCGGGGTCGAGCTGAAACGACCCAATTGCCGACACCCCGACCTGTTTCAAAAGCATCCATCCGAGCATGCCGGGGGCATGTGCCATGAGCCAGTCCATGGTGGCGCGCACCCCTTGCTCGAAATCCTCCTCGTGGCCATGCATCACGCTATGATCGCCGAGGGCTATCACGCGATTGGGTAAGGCGAGCTTGGGCACGGGCCTCTGCGCAGCCGCCCGCCCCATCATGAGCCCCGGCACATCTGTGAGTCCGATCGAGGGTGGCAGGTCCGAGGCCGGGATCTCGTACAGTGGCTCCCACGGGCCTTCGACCACCATCGCGAGACAGTGGGAGCAGAGCTCGTAGATGGTATCGAACTGGAGATAATGCATCTCCTCGTGCGATCGCGCGTCCTTCCACACCGTGTATTGAAACATCCCAATCGGGTTCAGCGTCTCGCGCATATCGAGGGCGCCGCCACCGTAGCGCCCCGCCATCGGGTGTATGCCGACCTGCAGCAACTGGTCGAAGCCCAGGAAGCCTGGATGGGTCGCGGTCGTGATGCACACCTTGGGCCCCACCTTGCGCATCGTCTCGTAGCTCTCCGGGCGGTTCGCGATCCGCGCCATATTGATGGCGATGATGGGATTGCGCGCGTCTTGCGGGGTCGCTGTTCCAGGCATGATGTCCTCCGTGCGGATCTCGCGTCCGAGATTAGCGCCATTGCCGTAGGTCCTCATCCGACACAAGCCGCGGGTCCGGCACGGCGTTCGGGACCGCGCCCCTCACCGAGACCGTCGGGCCCGGAGGCGGTCACGTGGGTTGGCGCTTGGCGCCGGCCGTTGGTGGCGCGCTGCCCGGGCGCCGGGGGCTGCCGAGAAGACGCATCGCGCTATGGTGGGTCGCGACCGCGTCTATACTGGAGGCAGGAGGACGTATGGGCCAGGGACCCGAGGTGGTGATCGTAGGCGCGGGGCCGGCCGGTATAAGCGCGGCCTTGCGGCTCGCGCGCGCCGGTGTGCGCGTGCTGGTGCTCGAGGGCGCGGAATTCGCCGGCGCGGAGAATTGGTCGGGTGGTGTCTATCACGCCGAACCCCTGTTGCGCGACGACGTCCTGGGCGTCCGTGCATGGGACCGCGCGCCGCGTGAACGGCGCATCGTCGGACGCTCGCTATTCGTCCACGGGGGTGACGGCTGCGCCGGATTCGAGGCGCGGGCGGTGACGGGTAACGATTACGGCGAGGCCTGGACCGTACTACGTCCCCGATTGGATCGCTATCTGGCGAGTCGCGCCATCGCCAGCGGGGCTACGCTCTTGCCGCGCACCGCGGCCACGGGCTTGCGATTTCGCGGCGGACGGGTGGTCGGGGTCGACACCGCCCGCGGACCCGTCGAGGCGCCTATTGTGTTCCTGGCCGAGGGCGATGCCGCGGGCCTGCTCGCGCGTGCCGGTCTCGAGCGGCCGGTCGTGCATTATGCCCAGGGGATCAAGGCGGTCTTCGCGCTGCCTGCCGCCGACATCGAGGCCCGATTTGGCGTTGGCGCGGGCGAGGGGGTCGCCCAGGAATGGTTGCTGCGCAACGGCGTCTGGAAGGGGCGCACCGTGCCTTTGGACGCCACGGGTTTCGTGTACACGAATCGCGCCAGCGTGTCGGTGGGGCTCGTGCTCCCGCTCGAACCTCTCGCCGAGGCGAGCCCCGTCGACCATCCCCAGCTCTTGCGGCGCTTTCTGCGCCTGCCGGAGATCGCGGCTTTGCTCGAGGGCGCCACCCAGGTGGCCTATGGGGCCAAGGTGATACGGTCGGGGGGCCTCCGCGAAGGGGTGGTGGGCGTTTATGACGGGCTCGCCGTGGGAGGCGCCTCCCTGGGCCTCGGGCTCGAATTTCCCTATCCGAATTTCATGGGACCGGCGGCCCTGTCGGGGGTGGCCTTTGCCGACGCGGTGCTCGATCTGCGCGGGCGCGCCGATTATTCGGCGGCGGCCCTGGCCGCGTCCTATGGGGGCCGGCTGCGCCAGAGCGTCGACTATCAAAACGCCCGTTTCGCCGCCGCTTGGCCCGAGGCCCTGCACGCAAGCCCGCTCCTTTTCGAACATCTCCCAGCGCTGGTGGGCTCGGTCATGGCCGGCCGCGCGGCGCACGGGCGGGCCTGCGCGCGCGCCGCCCTGTCCGTCCTGCGTGATCGCGCCACGCTCGCGACGGTCGCCTCTGTGCCGCGCACAGCGGCCCCCACCGACACGCCGCCGCTGGCCGTGACCTTTTTGCGCGGCGCGGGCGGTCGCCTCGCGCCGGTCGACGGCGGTGGGTCCTTGCTCTCCGCGCTGGCCCGCGGTCTGGGGTATTTCTACGGCCGTTCCTTACCTTTGCTGGAGACCCGTCTCGCCGCGGCCATACCGGAGCGGGTGCGATCGCTCGCGGTGCGGGCGTTGGCGCGCGGCGCGGCCCTGACCGCGTCCGGGACCTTAAGTTTTATGACCGACGCGGCCGTCGTGATGGCCGCCGGGCGCTCGCGTCTCAAGGACGAGTCATTTTATCGCGCCGAACGCGCCGCGCGGGCGCGTCTGGCGTTCGATGGCAGTCCCGCCGATTCCCCCATGGCATGGCTCGCCCCCTTGGGGCGTCCGCTGCCGGAGCGGCGCCACATCCATGTCCCGCGCGACCTTCCGAAGGCCGCCGCCGCGCGCTTGCGCCGCGTCTGCCCCGCCGAGGTCTATCAACCGGGGGGTGCGGCCGGCGGCGCGTGGGCCACGTTCGAGAATTGCATAAAATGCGAATCCTGCCGGATCATGGTCCCGACCATGGATTGGCGCCGCACCGACGGTCACGGGCTCATCTACGAGCTCCCAGAGGCCAAACGTTTCGAACTTGATGGAAGTGTGGCCTGCGACCTCGTCGTGAGTCCCGCCGCCGTGCCGGAGGATAAGACCTTGCGGGCCCTCGCGCGCGCCATCGCCGCGCGGCCGGTAGCGCCCGGCCCGGCGTTTCGGGCGACGATGCGCGAGGCCTTGATCGCCGCGTGTCCGCCAGACCTCGAGCGTCTGCTGCGGCTGTGGGACCGCGGTGCGCACGGGGCCGTGCATGACGCGCTGTTGGGATGCCTTCCTCGAGTACGCCCAAGCGCGCGCTGTGCCGACCTCGAAGCGAACACCAGACGCGCCCTGCGCGAGGCGGCGGCCGCGCTCTTTCCGGTTTCGCGTATGGCGGCCATGGCCGAGGCGTGGGGCGAGGATGATCGCGATGATCTCGTGCGATTCCTGCACCGTCGCCAAGCGCGCCCCGAGGATGTGCTGGCGGCCTTGGCCGAGCATGACACCGGACTGGGCTTCGTCGCCATGCATCACCTGCTCGCTGAGGGCCGGCGTGGCCAGCGTCTTGCGCGTCTGAGCGCCGACCTCTGTCGCGAGTCCGACCGTTTATCCGCGTGGTTTCCGGACGTTGGCGCCCATGGGGGGAAGGGCGCCGCGCCGTTGAAGACCGCGGGCGCGCAACGGGCGGTCGGTCTCGACGTCGCTCGCTGCGTACGCGTTCCCGCCGCGCGCCGCGCACCGTTTCTTGTCGATGCTGTATTCGCCCGCTATTTGATCGCGCTCATGGAAGGATATGGGGAGGCGCTCGGGGCCCGTGCCGAGGCCCATGCCCGCTCGCGCGTTCAGTTCGCCGGCGGCTATCGCGATCACGACGGTGCGGACGCGGTGATCAAGTTCGGCGCGGTCAAGCGTCTGCTCGCGGTCATCGAGTACGCACTTCAGCTCGCTCATCGGCTCCGCGCTTGGTGCGATCGCGAACCGCGCGCCGTGGTTGCGCTCCTCCAGGAACGCTTCGGTGTGTCTCAGGACGGTGTCGCCTGGTGCGCGGGTCAGGTGTTCGGGGGCATCGCCTACTCCGAGGACGATATCCTCAGTCATCGCTACCGCGACGCCATGGTGCTCGCGCAGTGGCCGGCGGGTCTCGACGGGCGCGCCCATGGCGTCTGGGAACGGGCCTTGTGGACGGAGCCCGACGATGCACAGGCGGCCCTGTTTTTGCGCCACGGTTTCTTCGAGAACCCGCGCCCGAGTGCCGCGCCCGTGGTTGCGGGCCGTCTGCAGACCACGCCGCGCGCGACCGCGCCTTTTGCGTATCGCAGCGGCGCCTTTCTGTCCGGCGAGATTCTGGGGGCAACCGAGGTGTTCGTGCCGGAGGACTTTCGCGCCGATCCCGCTCTGCGGCGTATGCGCGCACAGGTCTTGCGTTTCGTGCGCCGTGGTTTCCGGGACCCTGGGGGCAAAGTGTATGGCCGTTCCATCGATGCGCATCATGCGGTGCCGGCCCCCGATGTCGAGCGCCTGAAGGACTTCCAGGCCTTTGCCACCGTGATCCCCGAGAATCTGGGCGGGCGCGGACTCAGTAAGGCCGAATACGCGGTCCTCGCGGGCCTCCTCATGGGCCGTGTCGACCCGTCGGTGGGCCTCTTGGTCATGGCGAGCACCAGCATCGGCACCATGCCGGTGTTGCTGGCCCTGCAAAAGGACATCCCGCGGCTTGTCGAGGAGCTCGGCGACCACCCGGAGGGTGCGCTCGAGGAACTGCGTCGCGCGGCGGCCAGGCTGCGCGCCTTGAGCGAGCGGCCGCGCTCGATGGCCATCAAGAAGACCCTCGAGGCCATGGCGGCGCTTGTGAAGACGCGTTTCCTGAAACCTGGATCAGTGTTGAAGTATCTGGCCCGCGATCTGCTCGGCGATTTCGAGACCTTGGTGGCCACCGCCCGCGCCCGTGACCTGGATGGTCTTGCCGCCCGCGCCCAGCTCCTGCAGGAAGGCCTTACGCGGTTTGCCGCACGACTGGCCGAGGAGCGGTCGCGCCTGCCCGCACGCCTAGCGGCCCATGAACGCTTCCTGCGGTTTTTGGCGCACCGCGAGATCAGCGCGTTTGCGCTCACCGAACCCTCGGCCGGTTCGGATACCGGGGCGGTCACCACCCGCGCGCGCCCCGCCCGCGCGTCGCTTACACCCGACGCCGCCGGCCTCTGGCGCTTCGGCACGCCGCAGGGACCGCGGATTTTGCTGGATGAGCGGCGCATCGAATTTACGGATACCGGGGTCCATTACCGCCTCCCGGACGGCGCCTTGGCGCGGTTCGACGACAGCGCCTGGGATACCGGGCAGGGCCGCCGCCGTGTGCTGTTGGACTCCGGAGTCATGTATGACTACGACGACCGGGGCGTGCCGGTGGACGGTCCGGGCGGTCCAGTCTACGAGTACTTCGAATTGTCGGGCGCGAAGATGTGGATCACGAACGGCTCGATCGCCGATCGTTACTGTCTGTACGCCCAGACGCCGGGGGGCGAGACCGGGTTCATGGTCGAGCGCCGCTGCGAGGGATTCGCGGTCGGGCGCGACGAGCGCAAACTCGGCCAGCGGGCCTCGCCCACCAATGAGCTGGTCTTATCGTCGGTGCGCGTGTGCGTAAGCCGCATTATAGGCTTCGAAGGCCACGGGCAGGTCAGTGCCCTGGAGACCTTAAGCGTGGGTCGTGGCGGGCTCGTGGTCGGAGCCGCGAACCTCCTCGAGCGCCTGCTCGAGGATTACGGGGATCGCTTCGCCGCCGACTCCGAGGTGGCGAGGGTGGCGCGCTCCGAATACGAGCGGGTGCGGACCTTGGGCGCGCGCCTCGTAGGCCTCATGGATCGCGCCGATCTGCGCCGTGGGGATTTCCGCATCGAGGCGGCGCTTTCCAAGTTCCTGGCCTCCGAGGGCCTCCATCGTGTGCTGCTCGCGCTCGAGCGCGCCCATGGTCCGCAGGCGGCGGCGGTGTCGGAGCCGATCGAGAAGTGGCGGCGCGACGCCCGCATCCTCAATATTTACGAGGGCACCAACGAGATTCAACGCTTCCTTGTATTGAAGGATCTCGCGCCGCTTTGCGCGCGATTCGCGCAGGCTGGCGCAACGCAAAGTCCGGCCCTCGATCGGGCCTTGCGGACATTCGCGGATTTCATGCGCCCGCGTGTCGCCGAGCTCAAGGCGCGCGTAGGCAGCGACGGTGACGCCCAGATCCTCTGGTTTCCCGTGGTCGACTGGGTGGGCGAGCTGTATGTTTGGGTGGCGCTCGTCGAACGGCGCTTGGCGCTGGCCTTCCGGGGCGCCGATGAACGCTTTCTGGCCCCCTTGCGGGCCCTCGAGTCTGACTGCGAGGCGGGTGTCGCCACCCGCGTGCGCGCCCTTACCGCCTTGTTCGGTGTGGGCGCGGCCTACGAGGAGGCGGTGGTGGCGCTTGCCCATCGCCGCGCCGATCGGCGTGCCCGACCGGTGCCCGCGCTTCACGGCCTCGGCGGCCACATCATCGTGCTTCTGCGGGACATTGCGCATCCCGATGGCGCCGATATCCGCCTGGATCGTGGCGACCGCGCCGCGCTTGATCAGGCCTTGGAGGCCCGTGACCGCACGCCCGCGCTGCGTCTTACAACCCTGGTCTTGACCGCCACGGCGTGTCCGGATGTCGTGCAACGGCTGCGCGCCGCTGGCGCCCATCCGCTGGCCGTGACCACCGGCGGCCTGGCGGACCCCGCAGCCGTGGCCCGTCTGCTCGCGCCGCTTGGGCCCGCGCTGATACTCGCAGGTCCCCAGGAACCGACCTTTCTGGCGGCCTTGGCCGGGGCCTTGGGTGCCCCGTTCATCGACGGTGTGGCGGCCTGCGCGGGGGCGGACCGTCGGGGCTACATCGTCAGACGCGCCCACGGTGCGCGCGTACGCGCGGGCTATGGGCGCACGCTCCTGGCATCCGGCCGCTTTGACGCCACCGGCCGCAGCGACGACTTTGCGATCGCCGATTGGATCGAGGCCCTGCAGAGTCCCCCGGACGAACAGCGGCTCGCATCCGTCTCGGTGGCCGCCGGCCCCGAGGCACCCACCACCCCCACCGCGCCGGCCGTGATGGAAAGGCCCGAGGATCTTGCGGCGTGGGTCTTCGCGCAGATCGGGGGCACGCCGGTCGAAGCGGCGCGCGTAGTCGCCGGCACCGCCAGGCTCGCGCCGGTGATGGCAGTGACAGGCTCCGGGGCACTCGGACGGGGTCCGGGGGCGCTGGCACACAGTCTCGGACCTGCGGTGGGCGGGGTGTGGCTCGCGCAAGACCGCGGCGATGCACCGCCCGAGGGTTTGGATACACCGCTCTTTCGGCTGATTACGCCGGCGGCTGCGGCGTCTTGCGTGGCCCTGCTTGCCGAGCATCTGGCTCCAGCCCCCCATATTGTGCTCGGGCCCGAATACGCGGCGCTCGCCGGCGCCTTGGCCGCACATCTCGGTCGCCCGCTCTTCATGGATGTCGTCGCCTGCCAGGGTGGGGATCTGGTCTGTGCGCGCGGGGGAAATGTATGGCTGAGTCCCTGCCCCGACCACGCGGTCCTGGTGGCGGGCCTCTCTGTGCGCGCGACGGGCACGGCAGGGCGCGAGGGAACCTGTATCGTGGAGGATTGGACGCCCTCCTGCGTACGCCCGGGGGGGCTGGCGCGTGCCCTGCAGAGGCACCGCGCCACGGGTCTCGCCGCCGCCGAGGTGGTGATCGATGTCGGCTATGGCGGGGCCGACCCCGCTTTCTTCGAGAGGGGGTTGATGAGGCTTAAATCGCGGCTCTCGGCTATGATGGGATGCGAGGTGGCATTCGGTGCGACCCGCAGGTGCGTGCAGGAGAACGGGATATTGTCGTCTGAGCATCAGATCGGGCAGACCGGACTCCAGGTGGCACCGCGATTATTGTTCGCGTTGGGCGTCTCCGGGGCCCCGCAGCACTTGGCCGGTATCGCGCCCGAGACCCAGATCGTCGCCATCAATCGTGACCCGGAGGCGCCGATCTTCAACACGCGGCCGGGGGCGCGGCCGGTGGTACGTTGTGTGGGTGAGGTGCGGGTCTGGGTCGATGTCTTGTTGACGGCACTCGCGCCGATGGGGACGGAGGAGGCGACATGACTGCCAGGGTGTTTATCGTTGATGGCGCACGCACGCCATTCCTGAAGGTGCGCGACGAGCCTGGGCCCTTCAGCGCCGCGGATCTCGCGGTGGCGGCTACGCGCGCCCTTTTGGCGCGTCAACCCTTTGATGCCGAGGATCTCGACCAAGTGATATTGGGTTGTGTCATCGCCGCCCCCGACGAGGCCAATATCGCACGCATCGTGGGTCTGCGGGTCGGCACGGGTTTCGCGGTTCCGGCCTACACGGTCCAGCGCAACTGCGCCTCCGGGCTGCAGGCGGTAGCAAGCGCTTACGACGACATTCGGGCCGGGCGCGCCCATCTGGTGTTGGCCGGTGGCACCGAGGCCATGAGCCGTGCCCCCATCCAGTGGAATATGGCCATGAGCCGGTGGCTGGCGCGCCTGTATCGCGCCAAGACCCCGGCCCGACGCCTGCGCGCGCTGGCGGATTTTCGCCTGGGCCACTTACGCCCGGTCTTCTCGCTGCTGCTCGGCTTGCGCGACCCGGTGGTGTCTCTCTCCATGGGGCAGACCGCCGAGATTGTCGCGCACCGCTTTCATATAGAACGGCTTGCCCAGGACAGTTACGCCTTGCAGAGTCATCAGCGGGTGGCGGCCAGTCAGGCCGATGGGCTCTTGCGGGATGAGGTCGAGCCTCTGTATGGGTCGCGCGGCGAGAGCTATGGCCAAGACGACGGAGTGCGGCCGGACACCGACCTCGAGAAGCTCGGGCGGCTGAAACCCGTCTTTGATCGGCGTTTCGGGGGCGTGACCTCGGGCAACAGCTCGCAGATCACAGACGGCGCGGCCGTCGTCCTGCTGGCGAGCGAGGCCATGGTGCAGCGCCGACGGCTGCCGGTGTTGGCCGAGATCGTGGATCACGCCTGGGCGGGCGTAGACCCCGCGCAGATGGGGCTCGGGCCTGTACATGCCACCGCCAAGCTCCTGCACGCGCACGGTTTGAGTATCGAGGATTTGCGTCATGTGGAGCTCAATGAAGCGTTCAGCGCGCAGGTGCTGGCTTGCCAGGCCGCGTTCGCGAGCCCGGCCTACGCCAAGGAAGAGCTCGGGCTCGATGCCCCCTTGGGCGCGATCGACCCCGCGCGCCTGAATCCCCATGGCGGCGCGGTGGCCCTCGGCCATCCGGTCGGCGCCACCGGCGCGCGGCTGGTCTTGCATCTGGCGCGCTCCTTGCGCGACCAACCGGGGGCGTTCGGGCTTGCGACCTTATGCATCGGCGGCGGCCAGGGAGGGGCCATGCTCATACGGGGAGGTGGCGCATCATGACCGGCAAGAATTGGACAATTTCGGAGCAGGACGACATCGTCGAGCTCGTCTTGGATGTGCCGGGCCGACGTCACAATGTGCTGTCGAGCGAGGTCTTGGGCGATCTCGATCAGGTGCTTGCCGATCTCGAGACGCGATCCGCACGCGGGCTGCTCATCCGGTCGGGTAAGCCTGAGAGTTTTGTGGTCGGCGCCGACGTCCACGAATTTCGTCGTATTCTCGATGCCGCCCGCGCGGCTGAACTCACGCGCGCGGGTCAGATGGTGCTTGAGCGCTTGTCCCGCCTTCCCTATCCGTCGGTGGCGGTCATCCATGGACCGTGCCTTGGCGGCGGCCTCGAGCTGGCGCTCGCCTGCAGCTACCGTATCGCCTGCGACGATGAGCACACGAGTCTTGCCCTGCCCGAGGTCAAGCTCGGCATCCACCCGGGTTTCGGTGGGACCGTGCGGCTGCCGACCTTGATCGGGGCCTTGCCGGCGCTGTCCCTGATGCTCGGCGGGCGCGCCGTGTCGGGGCGCCGCGCCCGCAGCCTCGGGCTCGTGGACGCCTGTGTGCCCGCGCGTCACCTGGACACCGCCGCCCGCGTGTTCGTGCGCGATGTGCCGCCGAAGGCGCGCCCGCCCTGGCGCCAGGCCTGGGCCGGGACGCCGTTACTGCGGCCTTACCTGGGCGCGTTCATGCAGCGGCGGCTCAAGGCAAAGGTCGACTGCCGTCACTATCCGGCCCCTTGCCGCATCGTATCTTTATGGACGCGCCAAGCCCCCTTCGAGACCGAGGCCCTGTCGTGCGCCGAGATGCTCATGACCCCTGCGAGCCGCCATCTCGTGCATTTATTCGAAGTGTCGGAGGACCTGAAGCGGCGCGCCCGGGAACATGTCCACGGGATCCGGCGCGTGCATGTGGTGGGCGCCGGCGTGATGGGTGCCGACATTGCGGCGTGGGCGGCCCTCAAAGGCTTCCAGGTGAGTCTCCAGGATCGCGCGCCGGAGGTGCTCGCACGCGCCATCAAGAAGGCCCACGGACTCTTCGCCGAGCGCCTGAAGGGCCGCGCCGCGGAGGCCGCGCGCGACCGGCTGATGCCGGACATGCGCGGCGGCGCCTTGTCGCGGGCCGATCTCGTCATAGAGGCCATCGTCGAGGATCGCGATGCCAAACGCGCGCTCTTTGCGCAGATCGAGGCGCAGGTCGCGGAGCGCACGATCATGGCCACCAACACCTCCAGTCTGCCCCTGGACGAACTCGCCGTGGGGCTGGCTGTCCCCGGACGCCTCGTCGGGCTGCATTTCTTCAACCCCGTGGCCAAGATGCCTCTGATCGAGGTGATCGGCGGGACCGCGACCACGCCCGCGACGCTGGCCGCCATGCGCAGCCTCGCTGTCGGTCTCGATCGCTTGCCCGTGGACGTCAAAAGCTCGCCCGGCTTTCTCGTCAACCGCGCCCTCATGCCTTATCTGCTCGAGGCCATCACCCTTGCGGAGGAGGGTGTGGCGCTCACGGATATCGACGATGCGGCCACCGATTTCGGCATGCCGATGGGGCCGATCGCCTTGGCCGACACCGTTGGGCTCGATGTGTGTCTCGCCGTGGCGCAGACCCTGGGCGCGGCGCTCGACATACCGGTCCCGGCGTTGCTCGCGCGCAAGGTCGAGGCCGGCGCCCTCGGAAAGAAGTCCGGTCAGGGCTTCTATCGCTACCCTCGCCCGCAGCGTTTTTCGCTGCGGCGACGACCGGCCCCCGACTCCGCCTTGGGCGAGCGGCTCATCATGCGGCTCGTGAACGAGGCGGCACGCTGTCTGCGCCTAGGCATCGTGGCTGATGCCGACATGGTGGATATTGGCCTTGTTTATGGCACGGGCTTCGCGCCGTTTCGCGGTGGGCCCTTGGGCTATGCCGCCGCTCTGGGGGTGGCCGAGGTGCACGCGCGGCTTTTGGAATTGACCCAGCGCCATGGACCGCGCTTCACACCCGACGAGGCGTGGTCGCAAGGAGACCTCCTCGCACGTCGCTCTACGAACCTATGAGGAATGCCATGCCGAATGCCCCGGCTACGCTGGGCGAGCTGTTCGCCCGCCGCATTGCCACGACCCCCGATGAGCCGGCCTACCGCGGTTATGATGGCCGAAGGTGGCGCGCCTGGAGCTGGGGCGAGGCCGCGCGTGAGGTCGCGCGCGTGCGCGCGGCCTTCGCGGCGAGCGGGCTTTCCCCCGGGGATCGCGTGGGCATCTGCGCCTACAACGCTCCAGAGTGGGTGTTCTGCGACATTGCGGCGCTGTCCTTGGGCCTTACGGTCGTGCCCTTGTTCTTTAATGACCGACCGGAGAACATCGCCTATTGTCTGAAAGATGCCGGTGTGCGCTGGTTGTTCGTCGATCGGGCGCCGGCCCCCGAAATCCTCGCCTGCGGACTCCAGGGCATCGTGAGTTTCAAGGAAGTGCGTGGCGTCCTCCCTTTCGGCGAGTGGTTGGCGGCCGGTCGTAAGGCGCGTCCATCGGTACATGACCCGGATCCGGATGATCTCGCGACCATCGTCTACACCTCGGGGACCACGGGCCGCCCCAAAGGGGTGATGCTGACTCACCGGAATATACTCGCCAATGTCGGCGCCTTGTTGGCGGCCATCCCCGAGATCGCCGTGGAGTCGCACCGCTTTTTGTCGTTCCTGCCCTTGTCGCACATGCTCGAGCGCACTGTCGGGGAATTCGTGGCCGTGGCCATGGGGGCCGAGACCGTGTTCGCGCGTGGTATCACCGAGCTGGCGGCGGATCTCGCGAGTATGCGGCCGACCATCCTCGTGAGCGTGCCTAAGATCTTCGAGCGGACTTACGCCAAGATGCAGGAGGAGATGAAGAGGTCGCCGCGACGGGAGCAGCTCGTGGCGCGCGCCTCCGCGGCGGGCTTGGCGGTCTTCGAGGGACGGGCTCGCGGGCTCGAACGGCTGTCCGCCTGGCTCTATGATGCCGTGGTCGGTCGCGCAGTACGGCGCCGTCTGGGGGGAAGGCTGCGCTACGTGTTCCTGGGGGGCGCCCCGGCGTCACCACGGCTGCTCGCCTACTTCACGGGCTTGGGCCTGCGTTTCCTGCAGGGATACGGGCTTACCGAGACCGCGCCCGTGATTAGTTGCCTGCACTTAGCCGATCGCGATTTGGCCTCCGTGGGCCGGCCGCTTGCGAACCTTACCCTGCGTTTTCTGGACGACGAGATTTGCGTCAAGGGCGCGAGCATCATGCGAGGGTACTGGAATCAGCTCGAGGCTACCGCCGAGGTGATCGATGCCGAGGGTTTCCTCCACACCGGGGACCTCGGGCGCCTCGAGAATGGTCTCTTGTATCTCACCGGGCGGGCCAAGGACATAATCGTCCTCTCGAACGGGGAAAAGGTCGCGCCCGCCGATGTCGAGCAGGCCATCCTTCAGGACCACGCCTTCGAACAGGCGTTGGTAGTGGGGGAGGGACGTGGTGCCTTGGCGCTGTTGGCGGTGAGCGACATAGAGGATGAAACGCTTCTCTGTGATCGCGCCAACGCGCAACTCCACGCCTTTCCGGGATACACCCGGATCCGCCATGTGCTGCGCGTCAACGGCCCTTGGACGATCGAAAACGGCTTTCTGACGCCCACCCTAAAGGTCCGGCGCCAATGGATAGAGGAGCGCTACCAGGCGGCCATAGATGGGCTCTACGCTGCCCGAAGCGACGGCGGAGGACCGCCGGCCGCTGCGCGCCCTTGACAGCGGCCGCGTCCGGTCCCCTAATCTCCCTATCTCCTCAAAGCGGCGCAACGACGATATGGTGAAAATCGGACGCATAGCCTTAGGAATCGGGGCCTTGGGGTGGGCCGTGGCGGCTTGGGCCCAGGCGCCGCAGATCGTGGCCGGTGAATGGCGCATGATGGCGCGCACCCCGGGCGGTCCCATGCATTACTCCACATGTCTGCGGGGGGGCCACATAACGGCGCGGAAGATCCTGCAAAACGAGGGTAGCCACTGCCGTATGGACGGCCCGGTGAGTGTCCAGGGGAGTTTGGTCACAGTAACTGAGGTCTGTCGCCTGAGTCAGGCCGGGGGGCAGGGGGCAATCCGCGTGCATGTTTCGGCGCGCCTGCGCCTGGGGCCTGGGGGCCGCAGCTTTGCGGGCCGCACCCGCGCGGTCATCACCACCGCCTTGGGCAACGTCACCGAACATCAGCGTATCACGGGCGTCCGCACAGGCCCTTGCAAGGGCGGCTGACCCGTCCGCGGCGGCACCCTATCCGTCGTTCGCGAAGTCCTCGAGATCTTCTCTATGCCAATAGCCGACACACTCGTCGTCGGCGGAGGCGAGCCACAGAAAGGGTCGGTCAGGGAAGCGCTTCTCCAGCGCCTCGCGGCTGGCTCCGACTTCGACGGCCAGACGCCCATCGTCCGTGAGATGCCCCGGCGCTTGCCGGAGTATGGGCAACACCAGATCGAGCCCGTCGGGGCCCGCCGCCAGTGCCAGGGTGGGTTCCGTGCGGTATTCGCGCGGCAGGGATACCATATCAGCCGCGGAGACATAGGGCGGGTTGCTCAAAATCAGGTCGTAACGCCGTCCCTTGAGGCCGTTGTAGAGGTCCGAGGCAATGAGTCGCACCCGGCCGCCGAGGCCGTGGAGACGGATATTCCGCGCCGCGACCTTGAGCGCGTCTTCCGAGATATCCACTGCGTCGACTCGCGCCCCGGGGAAGGCGCGGGCCGCGGCGATCGCGATGGCCCCGCTGCCCGTGCAGAGATCGAGGATGGAGCGGATATCGGGATCGGCGAGCGGCGAGGCCCCATCTTCGGGCAAGAATTCCCCGATCAGGGATCGTGGCACGATGACGCGCGGGTCGACGATATAGCGGCGCCCCATGAACCAGGCCTCGCCAAGCAGATAGGCGAGCGGCTGACGGGTCCGGATGCGCGCGGCCAGGAGGCTGCGGATGCGCGCCACGGTCTTGCGGTTGGGGATCTCGGCGAGTTTCGCCGTAAGTCCGTTCGGCGCGATCTTCAGGGCGCCGGACACGAGCCAAGCCGCTTCATCGCGGGCGTCCTCGGTCCCGTGTCCAAAGGCCACATGCGCGGCCTTGAGCCGACGCTCCACATACAGGACGTGGTCGCGGACCGTGCGGGGGGCACCGTAGGCCATCAAGGGTGCCCTTGTTCCCGGTGCACGGCAGCCGGATCCGGGGTCGGGGTCGGGGTCGGGCCTCCCTGACGGGATGTGTCGTCATGGCCGATCCGCCACGACATCGCGTCCATAGGGGATGGTGGCGCCGCCACGATCAGCTTGATCGATCCGGGCAGGGCGGGTAATGCTGGGGGTAGGGGGCGCGCGCGACGCCGGTATCGATGGCGGCTTGCGCGACGGCCGCGGGCACCCGCTCACGCAGACGCGGGTCAAGGGGTTTTGGTATGAAATACTCCGCGCCGTAGGTCAGCCGCTCGAGACGGTAGGCCCGCAAGACCTCGGCCGGTACCGGCTCCTTTGCCAGTGCGCTCAGGGCATGCACGGCGCCGAGCTGCATGGCCTGATTGATGGTGCGGGCGCGCACATCGAGCGCCCCGCGGAATATGAAAGGAAAGCCCAGGACGTTGTTCACCTGGTTGGGATAATCCGAGCGGCCCGTGGCCATGACGAGGTCGGCGCGCGCGGCATGGGCGACCTCTGGCAGGATCTCCGGGACCGGGTTGGCGAGCGCGAACACGATGGGGCGCGCCGCCATACTCTGCACCATGGACGCGTCCACGAGATCCGCCGCCGCTACGCCAACGAAAACGTCCGCGCCCGCCATCGCCTCGCGTAGGGTTCGAAGCGGGGTGACGTGGGCGAAAGGGCGCTTATAGTCGTTGAGGTCGGTGCGCTCGCTGTGCACCACACCGCAGCTATCGACTAAGGTGATATTCTCCGCGGTCGCGCCCAAGCTCATGAGGAGCCGCATGGACGTGATGCCGGCGGCGCCTGCGCCCAGACAGACGATGCGCGCGGTCTTCAGGGATTTCCCCTGGAGTTCGAGGGCGTTCAGCAGTCCCGCGCACACGATAACGGCCGTTCCGTGCTGATCGTCGTGAAAGACCGGGATCGACAGACGCGCACTCAAGGCCTTTTCGATGGCAAAGCAGGCTGGCGCGGCGATGTCTTCGAGGTTGATGCCCCCAAAGGTCGGTTCGAGCGCGGCCACGATCTCGATGAATTGTTCCGCGGAGCTGGCGTTGATCTCGAGATCGAAGACATCGATGTCCGCGAACCGTTTGAACAGGACGCCCTTACCCTCGAGGACCGGTTTCGAGGCGAGCGCCCCGACGTTCCCGAGACCCAGCACCGCGGTTCCGTCGCTCACCACCGCCACGAGATTGCCCTTGGCGGTGTAGCGGTAAGCGTTCTCGGGGTCGGCGGCGATGGCGCGCACGGGCTCAGCAACACCGGGCGTGTAGGCAAGCGCCAAGTCGTCCTGGGTTTCGCACGGCTTCGTCGGTATGACCGCGATCTTGCCCGGGGGCGTGGCGGCATGATACGAGAGCGCCGCGTCTCGTGTCTTCTCCGTCATACCGAGTCCGTGTCTACTTGCTGCGCAGACCGTACTTCTGGCGGAACTTCTCGACGCGTCCGGTGCTGTCGACGATCTTTTGCTTGCCCGTGTAGAACGGATGGCAAGCGGAGCAGACTTCGACGGCCAAGTCATGGCCGAGCGTGGAACCTGTCTTGAAGACGTTCCCGCACGCGCATGTGACCGCGATGGTCTGGTATTCGGGATGGATATCGGCTTTCATGGTGCGCCTCGGCAAGGGCGTTATGCTGACACTAAAGACCGCGCACTATAAGGAAAACCTCGGGCCCGCGCAAGCCCCGGTCTTGGCCGCCACGATAAGGGGCTAAGGCTTATCTGTCTATGGGCGCTGGGGGCCGCGTCCCCGCGCTCGAGCCCCTTGTGCGGGGTCCATCGGCCTGTGGGGGCCACGCGGCCCGCGCGGGGGTGATGGTGAGGCTAGGCGACCTTTCGTTCACGACCGCCGTTCATCCAGCCCTCAAGGTCCCGTCCCGCGCCGGGCGCAACCCGCGGTGGCGGGCTCCGATGGCCGAGCCGCTCCGATCTAGAATCGGCCGATCATGCGCCGGTAAGCGGTTTTCAGGGCCTCGGCGTCACCGACGTTGCCGGGAAAGATCACCACCGGCATCAGCGGGTGGTGCGGATGGTCCTTGGGGCAACAGACCACGGAGCAGCCGGGGAGGATCTGCCCCACGACCTCGCAGCTATCGAGGACAAGCCCCGTGCTCAAGACGTCATTCGACGTGATCCCGCCCTTGCTGATCAGAAAGCCTGTGGTCTCCGGCAGGGACTGGACGATGCGCATCAGGAAGCTCGACACCGCTGCCCCGAACCGCAGGCGCTCTTGGGTATCCGCGAACTGGCGCTCCGCGCGGCTCGTAAAGAGGATCGGGGTCTTGTGGGCAGCGTGCGCGGCGTCGATCTCGCCCAGGATTTGGGCCACGAAGGCGCGGTCCCCCTTTTGGGCCCGGTCGACGTCGATTTCGACTGCCCATACGTCCGGTTCGCGCATCAGCACACCCAACTGTTCGGTGGTCTTGCGCACATGCGAGCCGACCACAACCACCCCTACCGCCGCGCGCGCGTAACCCGACATGGCCTCCGGAGGGACCGGTTGAGGGGGGAGGTTGGCAAGCGACGTGAGCAGGCTTGCTGCGCTGCGAAACAGGAAGCGTTGCCCGGCGTCAACGGCCTCGGTGGCGGCGCGCGCGAACTGGTCGAGGTCGCTTTGTTGGACCGCGTCGACCACGCAGCAGACATTGTCGGAGAGCCCCTTGAGGCGGGCGCCACAGCCGGCACGCACATCCGTCAACGTAAAAAGCGACACCTCTTCGGCACCAATGCGTCCGGAGGTCTTTTCCGCAACATATTCGCGCAGGTCGCTGTTGCGGTAGCCGAAGACCGTGTCGCGCGCGAACTCGGTTTCGTGCACGGGGACCGGGACCCCGTCCATCAAGACGTAGTGGCGCCCGCCGCGCGTCACGCGCCCGCCTTCAAAAAAGGCCGGAATCAGAAAGTGGGCATCGAAAGGGCCCAGCTCTTCGGTCATGACATCGGTCTCAACCGGGTAATGACCACGCAAGGTCGAGTCCGAGCGACTGACGAAGATGGGCCGTATCGCCACCCCTTCGCGGGCCAGATCACCGAGCGCCACGCGCAGATTTCGGCACACCGCGCGCACCGTATCCGCGGCCTCGTCGGGCCCCATGCTACGGGTGTTCGTGAGAACGAAGAAGAGCGGGCCTTTGGCGCGCAGGGCCGCCTTCAGCGTGGGTGTGTCCCAGCGCGTCAGCAGGAGGCAGGAATGGACGGTCTGCGATCCGGTCGGGTCGTCATCCAAAACGATGATCTTGCGCGACCCGGTGCCCTGCACGCCCACCTTATTCGCCCATCGCCAAGACCTGGGCTACGATGCTGCCCGCGTCGAGTCCGTTATAGTCCAGGAGTTCGGCCGCCGAGGCGGTGGTATCACCGCGTCTCCAAGCGAGCGTGGCGCGCCGCGGGGATTGTGTGCGCAACAGCACAGGTTCGAGCGCGCCCGAGGGCCCGCCACTGATTGCCACTAGGCGATCGCCGTCGAAGAGCCGCGCGAACGGTGCGTCCGCCATGAAGCCGCGATCGGGTTCGGCGACGGACTCGGCGGCCACATCCGAAGGCCGATACAATTGTCGTGGGTTGACCACGGCCACGATGCGCACGCCGAACCCCTCGGTCTCGAGCCGCTCCTTGGCGGCAAACACCGACAGCAGGATCATATCTCCAGCCGCTGCTAATACGACTCGGCCGCGTCGCCCCTCTGGACCCTCGTAGAGCACCGCGGCTCCTTCGCGCAGCGCCCGCCGCGCCGCCTCGATGGTCATATAGACCGGCAGCGGGCTCTTGGAGGCGATGATGGCCATGCCCTTGTTCCAGCTGGTCGCCGCGTATTCATAGGCCGCTTGCGCGGCGTTGGCGTCGGGGGGGAACAGCAGGTAGACGTTGCCGTTACGCATCTGGGCCGCGATGTAGTTCTCGATCTCCGGCCGTTGGTGGGTCCAGCCATTGCGCCCTTGTTCGAGGGCGCCCGCGGTAAACAGGCAGACGGCAGCCGGCGTGCGGCGTCTCAACTCTGCCATGGCCTGGGTCACGGTCTGGTAGATGGGCCACCCGTTGATGGCGAAGGACTCATAGGAGAGCCAGAGACTGCGGCTCCCGAAGAGGGCGAGCCCGGCGGCTAGACCCGCGCACGCGTCCTCGCTCAAGGGCTCGTAGACCTGCCCCCCGGGTTCCTGGTTGTAGAGGGGGTCCGCGGTCGGATGGCGTATCTTCAGTGCGTCATTGATATTCTTGAGCCCCGAGGCCTCGTTGCCGTCGGCGTTGGTGACGACAAACCGCGGGTCCTGGCCGCCGAGCCATGCGACCAGTGCGCCGACCGCCGTGGACGACACCGCCTTCTCGGTCAGGCTGTATTCCTTGACTGGGAAGGCCCCCGGATCGCGCAGTTCGAGGACGCGCTCCGTCACCATCGTCTGGGCCGCCGGGCCGCCGCCCGCGCGCCTGAAATTTTCGCGCACCACGGCCCAAGCGTCGGCACTTAAGGCCCGCGCCGCCAGTGCCGCCTCGATGTGCGGTTTATCCAGCGTGTCGCCTGGGTAGAGGTTATGGGATTTTGCCCCATGGGCGTGCACGCCCGCACCTTTCAGCTGCTTCACGATGAGTGCCGTGAGCGTCCCGCCAAGCGCACTGCGCGCGGCCTCGTCGGTGGCGGCGAGCAGCGCTTGCCCAAAGGCCAGGCGGCGAGCGAAGGAAAACCGGGTCGAATCCACGTAGCGCCCTGCCTGGCCCGCGTCGTCGAACTCCTTGGCGTCGACCAGGATCACGCGCTCGAAGCCATGGGCCTCGAAGTAGTGGCGCATATCGTCGTTGGAAAGCTCCGACACCATGGAGTGGTGTTCTTGACTAAAGCCGTTCCAGACCAGCGTGGGTAGGAAATTCGTGGCCGCCGGATAGCTCGTGTGAAAGTGCTTGATGGCACTCAAGACATAAGGCTCGCCGAGCCCGCCATCACCTATTGTGACGGGGAAGAGCAGGCCCGGATGCAGAAGCGCGCCGGCCATGGCGAAGTGCTGGCCTTGCCCCAGGGGGCCCGCGGGGGCCAGTATTCCTGGGATCGCCCCGGACAGGTGCCCCAGCAGGCCATGTTGTTCACGAAAGCGCCCCGTGAGGTCGGCCATGGTGTGGATACCAATCGCTTCCAACGACCCGTCCAGAAACATCGCGCTATAGAAGCCCGGCGCGTGATGCCCGACTTCGGTGACGATATGTGTGTGCCCAAGCATGACGAAGGCCGCGTAGGCCTCGGCGCTGGACGCGAAGCCTCCTGGATGCCCCGAGGCCTTGGATGCGCACATCTGAAGCGTGACGTAGCGGAGGGCGTCGGCCATAAGTAAGGTCTGATAAGCGGCCTCTTGAGAACTCGCATCCTCGATGGCCTGCGCGTTCTCGGGGATGGCCGGGCGCGACCCCAAGGTCGCGAAATCAGGCCATGGCGCGCCGAAGGAATGCATGCCGGCGCAGAAAGCGGGCGCGGCGGGCGAGGAGTCGCTCTTTGGGGTCATTCATTTGCGCGGGAGACCCCGGGCTTTAGCCCGGGGAGGGATAGCGCCTACTCCCGCATCCTCCTTATGTCGATGCTATCGTTATCCACGAATACCCATACCCGTCCGCCCGCTGAATCCGCGTGCAGAAACGATGATGGATGCCTTGTACCAGCCCGTTTCCGGACTGAATATTGAAGCGGCCGCTGGCGCGAATGGCAACGCGGCCAAGGCAAACGCCTGCTTTCTTTCCTGTTGTCACCACGGCCCGCACCATATCCCCGGTCTGAAAGCCGCATACACTCTTGCTCCGAATCAAATACTCGCCGGGAAACCCGTACTTCGTCAGCCGTGTGCGTTGGTAACTGCCGCGTCCCATGGCCTTGATGCCGAGTACGGGCTGTTGCCAGTGCTCCACGGCACCGACATGCCCCACGCAGGCGGTATCCAGACAGTGGGCCTTGGGCACACCCAACCGCTTGCGATTCCACTTTGTTCGCCCACCGCTGCTGACTTCGACATCGAGGCCTGTGGCTTTCAGCCGTTCCCAGAGTGCCCATCGAGTGCTGTTGACCGCCGCTGCGTCTCGGAGCGGTGCCTTACGCACAGCCTCGATGCGTGCCAGACGTTCGGGATCGTGGGCCAGGAACTCTCGCACATCCCGGGCATTCTTTCTTTGGTTGCAGGGCACGCAGGCCACCGTGAGATTGCTGACCCGATCACTCCTGTCCCGGCTCTTGGGGTGGATATGGCCCATCTCGATCGGCGCGTTTTCCGCGTCGCAATGCGCGCATGTGCGGCCCCATTTCTCCAACAAATATTCCCGGACCTCGTACCCGGCCAGGGCGCCTTGTTGGTACGCTACGCCGGATATTTCCGGATTCTCCATCTGTTGCATGTCGAAGCGCACCAGTTCCTGCGACAGTGCCGTGACGGGTGCCAGACGGCAGAACCGCGTCACCCACGCCATGGTCGTATCCACCCGGTGTTGCAGGGATGGCGCGAGCCAGCCTTCCGGCCTCGTCCGGTTGTCGAACCGAGTCGGGCGATACCGCAAGTTCCCGCGCCGCCGGCGCCGAAACGCCTGGCGTTGGGTCAACGTATTCCGGATGGCATGGCCCTGGTGCTGCAACTCCAGCAGCATGAGCACCACGGCGGTACGCGTGATTTCGCCAGCATTGCCGGTCGCATGGGTGGTGGTATCCACCGTCTCGTTCTCCCGCACCAAAGCCATGCCGGTCGTTTTGCTGCCCGGGTCCCGCTTCAACCGCAGCGGCTGCAAGACGGAGTTTTTCTGCAACCGGTCCACCAAGCGAATGGTAAAGGGTATCAGACGATGGACCCGGGCCCGGCCCCGTGCCAGCAGCAAGCGTGCGCGTTTCTCCGCGCACGACATCAGCGGTTTCTTCCTTGCGTCCAAAACGAAGACAGCTATTGACCGCTCCTTCGCCCTTACGGGCCTCTCGTGGCCCGACAGCGGCCATGTAACGTACCCTTGCGGGTGTCTCCCCTCGGGGTTGTCGTAACCGGCTCCCTCTTCCGAGGCGGCGGAAACCTTCGGGCCTTACCCTTTGCCCAGCGTGGGCCATGCGGCCCACAATGTGATCCCGGCCTTGCAGAGCGGCGAACTGAGGAAGCGTTCGCCGGTGCGTCTGAACGACCTGTTGCAAACGGTGCGGATTGGTTACCGCTTTCCCTGGCCAACCTAGCTCTGGGTTTCCTTCAAGCTCCGCCCTTTAGGGCGAGGTAGTTGACCAAAAGCCTCCAGTCGACATTGACAGGGCGCTTTTTCGCCCGTATGTTCGCGGTTCGAACGGCCGTGGTTGGCGCGCCGCTCATCTCACAACATCTTGCCAGGCGAACGGGGAGTCCGCCCGTCCGGGCGCCCTAGGTGGAGCATGGATCAGTTTCCCCGTATAAAGAGATTACCGCCCTACGTCTTCAATATCGTCAATGATCTGAAAGCCGAGGCCAGACACCGTGGCGAGGATATCATTGACTTCGGTATGGGCAACCCCGATCACGCGACTCCGCAACATATCGTAGACAAGTTGTGCGAGGCTGCGCAACGGGGTGATACGCATCGCTATTCGGTGTCGCGTGGTATACCGCGGTTGCGGCGCGCTATTTGTCGCTGGTACGAGACCCGCTATGGCGTCGCGCTCGATATGGATCGCGAGGCGATCGTGACTATAGGCTCGAAGGAGGGGCTGGCGCATTTGGCGCTCGCGACCACAGGCCCGGGCGACGTGGTCCTGGTCCCAAACCCGAGTTACCCCATTCACCCCTATGGCTTTGTGATCGCGGGGGCGGACATCCGTCATGTCCCGCTGGTGCCAGGGGGGGATTTCTGCGCCGAGCTCGAGACCGCTATCCGCAACTGCTGGCCCAAGCCGAAGATGCTGGTGCTGAACTTCCCGAGCAACCCGACTGCGCAATGCGTGGATCTGGCCTTCTTCGAGAAGGTGATCGCAGTGGCGCGTGAGCACGGCATCTACGTGATCCACGATCTGGCCTATGCCGATATCGTGTTTGACGGCTACAAGGCCCCCTCGATTCTGCAGGTGCCGGGGGCCATGGAGGTCGCGGTCGAGTTTTTCACGCTCTCGAAGAGCTATGACATGCCCGGCTGGCGCGTGGGCTTCATGTGCGGGAATCGCGAACTCGTGGCGGCCCTTGCGCGCATGAAATCCTATCTCGACTATGGGATGTTCACACCCATACAGATCGCGGCCATTCTGGCGCTCGAGGGCCCTCAGGAGTGTGTCGGCGAGATCCGCGACCGCTATCAGAGCCGTCGCGACGTGCTCTGCGAGGGCCTGAAGGCGGCCGGCTGGGATGTGGACGTGCCGAAGGCCACCATGTTCGTATGGGCCAAGATCCCCGAGCCCTTCCGTGAGATGGGCTCTTTGGAGTTCGCCAAGAAGCTGCTGCTCGAGGCCAAGGTGGCGGTGTCGCCCGGGATCGGGTTTGGGCAATACGGTGACGACTACGTGCGCTTCGGCCTGATCGAAAACGAACACCGTACCCGCCAAGCGGTGCGCAGCATCCGCGACCTGTTGCGGCGCGCGGGTGTTGTGACCAAGGAAGCCTCGTGAGGGCGGTCCGCGTCGGTCTCCTGGGGTTTGGCGTCGTAGGCGGCGGCACGGTCGCGGTATTGACGCGCAATGCGCAAGAGATTGCCCGGCGGGCCGGGCGTGGGATCGAGATCGTGAAGGTCTTGACACGCGACCCGCGCAAACCGCGCGCGCAGACCCTGCCCGAGGGCTGTCTCACCACCGATCCCCAAGCGATCCTCGACGATCCGACCATAGACGTGGTGGTGGAGACCATGGGCGGTATCGAGCCCGCGCGCTCGTATATCCTGGCGGCCATCGCCCAGGGCAAGCATGTCGTGACCGCCAATAAGGCCCTCATCGCCACCGCCGGCAACGAGATATTCGCGGCGGCGCGGGCGCGCGGCGTGGTGGTGGCCTTCGAGGCGGCGGTGGCGGGCGGCATCCCGATCATCAAGGCGATCCGTGAGGGGCTGGCCGGCAATCGCATTCGCGGGGTGGCGGGCATCATCAACGGCACCTGCAACTACATCCTCACCGAGATGCGCGAAAACGGTGCCGAATTCGCCACGGCTTTGGCGCAGGCCCAGGCGCTTGGATATGCCGAGGCCGATCCGCATTTCGACGTCGACGGTGTGGACGCCGCGCACAAGTTGACGATCCTGGCGGCGATCGCCTTTGGTATCCCGCTTGCGTTCTCGCAGGTGCATGTGGAGGGCATACGGGACCTGGAATCGGCGGATATCGCTTATGCCGCGGAACTGGGCTATCGCATCAAGCATCTGGGGATCGCGCGGCGCGTGGCCGAAGGCATCGAATTGCGCGTGCATCCGGTGCTGATCCCGCATAAACGCCTGATCGCCAACGTCGATGGCGTCATGAATGCCATCTTGGTGGCGGGCGATGCCGTCGGCTCGACACTGTTCTACGGGCCTGGTGCCGGCGCTGAGCCGACCGGATCGGCGGTGGTGGCCGACATCATCGATGTCGTGCGGACGCTGACCACCGATCCCGAATTGCGCGTGCCGCATCTCGCCTTCCAGCCCGATGCCTTGTCCGATGGGCCCATCCTCAGCATGGCCGAGGTCGCGACCGCTTGCTATCTGCGTTGCGAGGCCGAAGATAAACCGGGTGTGCTCGCCGATATCACGCGCATCTTGGCCGAGCTTGGCATCAGTATTGAAGCGATTCTGCAGAAGGCCCCTGAAGGAGGTGCGCACACCGTGCCCGTCATCCTCCTGACCCACAGCGTGCGCGAGGCGCAGGTCGATCAGGCCATAAGTCGCATCGCGGCGCTGTCTGCCATCACCGGCAAGATCCGGCGATTGCGCGTCGAGTCATTCGCATAGGAGAGAGAGTTCCATGACCCGTTATACCGGCATCATCGCGCGTTACCGCGATTGGCTGCCCATTGCCGACGCAAGCCGCATCATCTCCTTGGGTGAGGGCGATACGCCGCTCATCCGTCTCGACCGTCTGACGCGCACCGTGGGGCGCGAGGCGGTGATCTATGTCAAATTCGAAGGGCTGAACCCGACCGGCTCGTTCAAGGATCGGGGCATGTGTTTTGCGGTGACCAAGGCCGTGGAGAGCGGTTCGCGGGCTATTATCTGCGCCTCGACCGGCAACACCTCGGCGTCGGCAGCCGCCTACGCCGCGCGCGCGGGCCTGACCGCCTTCGTGTTGATCCCCGAGGGCAAGATCGCGCTCGGTAAGCTGAGCCAGGCGATGATCCACGGGGCGGTGGTCGTACAGATCCAGGGCAACTTCGATGCCGGCATGCGGCTTGTAAAGGATATCGCGGAATCGACCCCGATCACGCTCGTGAATTCCGTAAACCCCTTCCGCCTGCAAGGGCAGAAGACGGCGGCCTTCGAGATCGTGGATGCACTGGGTTTCGCGCCCCAATACCACTACCTGCCCGTGGGGAACGCCGGCAATATCAGCGCCCATTGGCTCGGTTATCGCGAATATGCGCACGAAGGCCGCTGCGCGATCCCCAAGCTCGTGGGCTACCAGGCGGCCGGTTCGGCGCCCTTCGTGAGCGGGCAGATGGTTGACGAACCGGAGACCGTGGCCACCGCCATCCGCATAGGCCACCCGCAATCCTGGGCGTTGGCCCAGTCGGCCAAGGAGGCGACTGGTGGTTGGTTCGGGGCCGTCGATGACGCCGAGATCCTGGCCACCCAAAAGCTGCTGGCGCGCGAGGAGGGGATTTTCTGTGAGCCCGCCTCGGCGGTATCGGTCGCTGGCGCCTTGCGCGACCTGCGCGCGGGTCGCATCGCGGAGGGTTCGACTGTGGTCTGTACGGTCACGGGTCACGGCCTCAAAGACCCGGATGTGGCCATCCGCCAAGGGGGACCCACGGAGCTTGTGACGGTCGCTCCGACCCTGCAAGCGGTGCGCGCCGTGATTCTCGATCGCACATCTTAGAACGCGCCCCGGCGCATCCCGGCAGGAGCGCAGGTCTTGCTAAAGCCGCCATCGGGTTCGGTTATGATTTATGTTCCCGGCCTTGGCGGGTGCGCAGAGGCGCCACCACTCGCGCCCTCGCCCTTGAGCCGTGTGCTGGCGCGTGCGCGGCAGCACCCCTGGGACCTCGAGGGCTACGCCCCGCGTGCGACGGCACTCTTCAATCTCCCGGCATCTGCGGGACTCGCCGCCCTGGCCCGAGTGGGCGAGGGCCGCGCGCCCGACCACCGCTGGTGGGTCCGTTGCGACCCGGTCCATCTCATGGTCGATCGACACCGCCTCCTGCTGCTCGATAACGATGCCGTGACACTTACAGCCGAAGACGCCGAGCGCCTGGGTGCACGGGTGGCCCAGGTGTTCGCGGCCGACGGCGGCGTGCTCGAGGTCGTGGCGCCGACGCGCTGGTATCTGAGCTTGCCCGCGCCCGAGCCCTTGCAAGTGGCGGAGATGGCTGAGGTCGCGGGTCGCGACATCCATCCCTTCCTGCCCACGGGCCATGCGGCCTACTGGCGGACGCGCTTGAACGAGGCCCAGATGCTTTTGCATGAAGGACTCGCCGGCGGTCATGGAGGGGAGGCGGCGCGTGGCGAAGCCAATAGCGTATGGCTCTGGGGGCCGGGCTACGCACCCGAGCGTGCCCGCACGGTTTTTGCGCGGGTGCTTGCGGACGACGTCCTGATCCAGGGGATGGCCCGCATGACGGAGGCCGCCGTGGCGCCCTTGTCGGCGGATCCCGCCGCGCTCGACCTGGGGGCGGCCACACTCATGGTGTGGCCTACGGCGCAGGCCCCTGCGCGCTATGGCGATAGTGAGGCCTGGGCCCATTCTTTGGAGACCTTGGTGGCGACTTGGTGGGAACCGCTGGCGCGTGAGCTCCGCGCGGGCCGCCTGCAGCGACTCACGGTAGTGGGCGACCGGGGCCCCTCCTATACCTGGGAACCCGGGCGTTGGCGGAGATGGCTGGGGCGATGGGCGCGATGAGCGGCGTGACGCTTGCTAAGCTACCGGTGGCGGTGCGCACGGTCCTCGAGCGCGTCTATGCGGTGCGCGGCGCCGGGGATGGGGCGGGGGACGAGCACGGTCTCGAGGCCCTGGCCCCGCCCGATACGCTGAAGGCGCTGGCAGAGGCGGTGGAGGCGCTCGCCGGGGCCTTGGCACGGGACGAGCGCATCCTGGTCATAGGCGACTATGATGCCGACGGGGCGACGGGGACGGCGTTGGCGGTACGCGGCTTGCGGCGGCTCGGGGCGCGCGATGTGGATTATCTGATCCCGGACCGCTCCCGCGAAGGGTATGGACTGAGTCCCGCCATCGTGGCGCGTGCGGCGGCCTTTGAGCCCCACTGGATCATGACAGTCGACAACGGGATCAATAGCCTTGAAGGGGCCCAGGCCGCCAAGGCGCGCGGCTTGCGGCTGATCGTTACAGACCACCATCTGCCGGGCCCGGTGCTGCCGGAGGCCGTCGCCATCGTCAACCCGAATCAGGCAGGCGACGTCTTCCCGAGCAAGGCCCTTGCGGGTGTGGGGAGAT
>JAKAXK010000111.1 GCA_021827145.1 Pseudomonadota bacterium | reverse complement strand
TGCGCATCAATACCGCGGGCTGCATGGATCGTTGCGAGGAAGGGCCGGTCCTGGTCATCTATCCGGAGGGCGTATGGTACACCTACGTGGATCAGGAGGATATTGACGAGATCTTGGAGCAGCACGTCATCGGTGGCAAGCCGGTGTCCCGCTTGCGGCTCGATCCGGGGGAATAATCACCAGGGGCGGGGAACCAAGCCCCGCCCCCGCAGTCTCACTAAACAAGACAGAAAGAACGCCCCTTGACAAGTAGGGGATCATATTAGATAATAATTATATGCTTCTTTCAGATCGGGCCCACCTAACCCGATCCGTATACAGGCTCCTCCATCCTCCTAGTGGTGGTTCAAGGCGTGGTTTACCCCACGCCTTCTTTTTTTCTCCCCCTATATACCACAAACCGCAGCCGGGTCAACCGCCCGGTCGACGCGAAACGTTGACAGCGCGCCCGCTCCTCCGTACCATGCGGCCCTTCGTACTCTTCGCCTCGGAACAATTTCCATGACGACCTTCACGGCTAAGTCAGAGACAGTAAGGCGCGATTGGTTTGTCGTCGACGCCACGGACCATGTGTTGGGGCGGCTTGCGACCGAACTCGCCCGTCGCCTGCGCGGCAAGCACAAGCCCGAGTTCACGCCGCATGTGGATACCGGCGACTATATCGTCGTGGTGAATGCGGAAAAGGTTCAGGTGACCGGCCGTAAAGCCCAGAACAAGCTCTACCACAGCTACTCGGGGTATCAGAGTGGACTGAAGACCCATACCTTCACGGAAATGAAGCAGCGCGCGCCCGAAGAGGTGATCGAGGCGGCGGTGCGCGGCATGCTGCCCAAGGGGCCGCTTGGACGCCAGATGCTGCGCAAATTGAAGGTTTTCGCGGGCACGACCCATGAGCATGCGGCGCAACAACCCAAGCCGCTCGAATTGAGAAAGGTATAAGGAAGCGATATGGCCGAAGCCAAGCATTACGGGACGGGACGGCGCAAGTCCGCCAATGCGCGTGTGTACTTGAGCCGTGGAAAGGGCGCGTTTTTGGTCAACAACCGGCCCGTCGACGAGTATTTCGGGCGCGAGACTTCGCGGACACTGGTGCGCCAGCCCTTTGCGGTCACCGAGACCGAGAATCAATTTGATGTCCGCGTGAATGTGCGTGGCGGCGGCCCGAGCGGCCAGGCCGGGGCCGTGCTGCACGGCATCTCGCGTGCCTTGCTCGCCTATGACGAAACGCTGCGTTCGACCCTGCGCCGCGCCGGTTTCCTGACGCGCGATGCGCGCGAGGTGGAGCGCAAGAAAGTGGGTCTTCATAAGGCTCGCAAGCGGCCGCAGTACTCGAAGCGGTAAAGACCGTCCCTCTTGGGGGATCGTCTAGTGGTAGGACAGCGGACTCTGACTCCGTTAACCGAGGTTCGAATCCTCGTCCCCCAGCCAATCTCGTGAAGGGCCCAGGCCGTTGCGCCGGGCCCTTTTCTTTTTCAGGGGGCTGGGGGCACAGGGGCCGATCCTCGCGCTGCGGGTCGCAACGGATACGGACGGCGCGACGCCACGGATGGTGGCGTGAGCCCTTTGCCGCCTGGATCGCTCGGAGCTCTTCCTCAGAAATCACGCGACGCGGGGACCGCCGCGTGGTGATGTCGCCACAACCCTCAAAACGAAGATCTCCACCCCCATTCTTGGCTTTGGCGACCCCTTTGGCTTTAGCGGGGCGGATCCTGGTTTGTTTCGGTGCGGCGCGCGGGCCTCGACTGCGTTGGCTCCCGCTTCGACACGCAAGTGCGTGACGCCGTCAGAGCCACTTTCATGCTAACCATCCATCATGAGGCGGCTCGGTCCTGTGAGGGTCTTGAGCAGCAAGGTCTCCAATTCATTCTCGGCCGCTTGAAGGTGCGTGAGTGTGGTGACGCCGGTTTGTGCGCCCTCGGCGTATTCGCGCATGGATGTCGCCATGAGCTGGTGGATGTGGGCATGCAGTGCCTCGAGCGGGTGCGAGCCCAGGGTTTGTAACGCATGATAAAGGGGGCAGGCGTCGACCGCGAGGGTATCCGAGGGGATCGCGGGGCCGTCGACTCGCAGGGTATCGACGAGGGTCCTTATCTGTCTCTTGTGATGGGCGCGGGCAAGCCAGGCGCTGGTTGCCATGGCGGTACCAGGCGTGGTCTGGGTCCAGAGATCGGGGGCCCGCCAGGCGCGCGCCCAGGAGGCAACGGCACTCAAGGGGAGGGGTCGACTGATGACATAACCCTGAGCAAACTGGCAGCCGAGATCGCGTAAGAGCAAGCCTTGCTCCGGTTCCTCCACGCCTTCGGCGACGGTTATCAGATGCAGAACATGAGCCGCCGTCAATATACCGCTCACGATCGCGAAATCCCGCGGGTCCTCGCCCATATCACTCACGAAGGTCTTGTCGATCTTCAGGATGTCGCAGGGCAACTGCTGAAGATACTTGAGTGAGGCGTAGCCGGTGCCAAAGTCGTCCAAGGCGACCGCGATGCCAAGCGCGCGGCACTCATTCAAGATGGTGCCGGCCTGCTCAAGATCGGAAAGCTCGCTCGTTTCGGTGATCTCGATTTCGAGTAAGCGGCGGACTTCGGGGCCTCCCGTCATCGCGGATTGGATGTCTTTCAGAAAATCCGGGTGCAGGAGGTGGCGGCTGTGGATGTTGACTGCGACCGGTACCTTGATTCCCTGTTTTCCGAGACAATGAATGGCCTGGCAGGCCTGCGCCACCACGAAGAGATTGAGGCGGCGCATGAGTTCGGTATCCTGCTCGATGACGGAGAAGTATTCGCCCGGGGGCCAAAGCTTTCCGTCGGGTCGCGGCCAGCGCAGTAGGGCTTCAAGACTGCGTAGGTGTCCGGTGGCGATTTCGACCTGGGGTTGGAAGTAGAGCACGAGCACGCGATTCCGCAAGGCGGCGGCAAACTCATATTGGATCGTGTGCTGGCTCAAGAGCCGCTCTTCGAGGGCGGGCGCGAAGAAGCGGTGCACGTTTTTACCGAGGCGCTTGGCCTCATACAAGGCGAGATCGGCGCGCCTTATAAGGTCATCGGCCTGCCCCCCGTCGGCCGGGAACAGGCTTACCCCAACGCTTGCCGCAACGGTTAGTTGCTCGTGTCCGACGGCGACAAACGGGGCCGCGAGCGCCATGCGCATCGCATCCAGGGCCGACATTACGTCGGCGGGGGCGTCGATGGGCGATAAGATGAGGCCGAATTCGTCACCGCCCAGGCGTGCTGTGGTCGTGCCCGGAGGGAGGGTGGTGCGGATGCGTTCGGCAATGCGGCGCAAGAGTTCATCGCCCACGATGTGGCCGAATTGGTCGTTGATGCCCTTGAAGCCGTCCAGGTCTAGGATGGCGATGGCGAAGCCGCTTTGCTGTTGCGGGGGCCGCGCCAAAGCCTCTTCGAGTTTTTGCCGGAACAGGGCGCGATTGTCGAGCCCTGTGAGGGCATCGTGCCGCGCTTGGTGAATGAGTTGTTGTTCGCGCTCGGTATCATCGAGCGAGAAGGCGAGATCCTGTGCCAAGCCCTCAAGGAGGCTCACGAGCTGCGGGGAGAAGAGGTTTAATTGCTCGGATCCGAGGGCCAGAATCGCCACGATTCCCTTCTTGGTCCGGATCGGGAGCGCCGCCGCCGATTGCGTGCCGGCGGCCTTATGCATGGCGTGCCATGGGCTAAAGCGCGCATCGTGGGTCAGGTCATCGGTGATTTCTATGTGCCCGCTGCGCACGGCCCGCCCGGCTGTCCCCTGGCCCTCGGGGCGGCTGGGGTCGGCCGTGAAGAGACACTCCATCCAGTCGATCCCGAGCGGGCGTTTTTCGCTGAAGGCCAGCACGCGTATGTCGCCAGAGACCTCGACGCGACCGATCCAGGCGAAGAGCAGTCCCGTGTAGGCGATGATGATCCGGCAGGTCTCCGCGAATAGCTGGTCGGGGTCGGGGTGGCGGACGATGAACTGGTTCAACTCACTCAGGGCTAGGTAGAAATCCCGCTGTTGTTCGGCGAAGAGGCGCTCCTTGTGAATCTGGGCCTCAGCACGCGCCTGCGTCACCTCGGTACGCGCGATTTCGCGTCGCGACGACCGATAGTAGAAGGTCGCGCTTACCAGCAGGGCGAATATCAGCGCGAGCGGGACCTCGAGTCTGTGCGCGAAGATTTTGACGAGATTGTTTATGGGCAGACTCACGCCGGCCACGAGACCATAACGGGTGGATTGGTAGGCCCCGAGCCGCATGCCTGTCAGTGTTTGCCCGGAGAATTCCCCATGGCTCTCGCGGCGCGCTTGGCCCAGCGCCCGCATGAGAGGGCCATGGCGCCGCTTATCGTAGCGGGCGCCCAGTCCATCGGGAAGCCGGTATTCGAGTGCCCCCCTGCGGTTGACGATGAAGATATGGAAGTGGGGAGGCAGCTTGTTTATGAGCCCGCGTAGCCGTGGCCAAGTGGATAGCGGGCGCTCCAGGATCAGGGTGTCGTGTGGCGAGTAGGGGCGCGCGAACAGCACGCGCCGACCGTGGGGCGTGCGGAAGGGTGGCGAGAAACACAGATGGTGACGCAACAGGCAGAGGGACGTCACGGACGGGACGGTATGCCGCAGATCCGTCGTCGTGATCTTCAGCGGGTAGGCGGTGGCCACGACATGGTCGTGGGCATCGAGGATCGCCGCATCGATGTCCCGGGGATGGTCGGCCACATAATCGCGCAACAGGCGATCACGTGCCGCGGGCGGCGCGTGGTGCAGGACCGCTTTGAGGCGCCGCATCTCGTCGGCGGTGATGGCCAGGTAAGACTCCTCGACGCGGCCGATGGCTGAGACCATGATCGCGAGCCTATGGCGCGTCGCTTCCTCGAGTCCGCGCCAGGAGGCCACGACAAAGGCGAAGGTTGTAATGAGGATGCCAAGCACGAAAAACGCCCACAGGCGACTGACCGCGTGGGGCGCTGAGTTCATGGGGGACTGAGAGGGCGTATTCACGGCTCCCCTGCAGGCTGCGCGCATGTGGCCTGTCCGCGAGGGCGGCCTAAGCCCTGGCCCGCCCTCGTCGCTCCCCCGACGCACAGGCCGCGACCTCCGCTTCGTGTACGTTCCATGCGATCACCCCGTGCCCGCCCCGATCCAAGCGGGCTCTTCTGTGTTGCATTTGCCTAGACCGCTTGCTATATCTCCTCAGCATAGACGTTACAGCGTCTTGTGGTTAACCAAAAACAAACATCCTGTTTGGTGAGGAGGACTATTCAAAATGAAGCGTAAGGTGCTGACGGCTGCCGTGAGCGCGGCTCTGGTCGTGCTGCCCGTGGCCGCCATGGCCGGTGTCAAGGTCGGGGGTATGGCACAGGGAGAGATCGGTTATTGGAAGAACTCGAGCAATGGTGTGGTGCAAAGTCAGGGCACCAACATGCTCGACAACGGCCGTGGCCGGCTGTGGGTAGAGGCCAGCCAGAAGCTGGGCTATGGCCTGACCGGCATGGCTTATTACATGATGAAGGTCGACACCCTGGGACAGGGCGGCTTTGACACCTCGGGCTTTGCGCCGACAAATGCTGACGCGGGCGAGAAATACGTCGGCCTGAAGGGCGGCTTCGGCTCCCTCGAGGTCGGCAATATCGCAAGCCCCTATAAGTACACGGGTGGCGTCATGTGGGATGCCTTCGTCACCACTGATCTGCAGGCGCGCGGCAACGGCGGCATGGCCGCCGGCGTGTTCGGCCAGAACGGCTTCATGATGAACTCCATCCTCTACCAGTCCCCGAACTTTGCCGGCTTCCACGTGGCCTTGGCCTATAGCCCCGAGAACGCCCACATCAATAACAACAAAGCCACACCCGCCGGGACGACTGCCCAGCACGGCGACTATGCCGCCGCCCTGCAGTGGAAGGCCATGGGCTGGAGCGTGTTCGTGGCCCGCGATCATGCCGGGGCCGTGGCCGGCACCCAGACCTATAAGCCCTACGCCACCCCGGTCGGTGTGGGCAATGGCTTGGTGTATACCGATCCCGCAGCTGCAGGTGTCGCCCAGAACAACACCAAGTTCGGTGTGAAGTACAACTTCGGTCCGGTGGCGGTCATGGGTCAGGCGGAGAATCTCCAGACCTCGGGCGAGGCCAATCCGACCCGCGATATCTTTGTGGGTGTCGATGGTGCGGTCGGGCATTGGGCGCCGGCGGTGCAGTTGGGTGAGACCCGCGACAAGTTCTTCCCTGGTGCGGACATCAAGGTGAGCTATGTGGCGGTCGGCGCCTTCTATAACTTCAAGAAGGGCTTCAGCCTCTACGGCGGTTACCGGCAGACGCACATCACGGGCGTCAACGCCAATGTGCCAGCGGCCACCAAGGCGAGCAACGGCACCCAGAGCGTGTTCTCGATCGGCATGCGCAAGGTGTTCTAAATCGTAACGGGTAAGACGCAACACGACGGGGCCTTCGGGCCCCGTTTTTTGTGGGCGCTCTGCTACAATAGCGGCCCTGAATCGGGGGTTCTCCATGGTCAAGGTCGGGATAATCGGCGGTACGGGCTACACGGGTTCGGAGCTTTTGCGTCTCTTGATGCGCCACCCGCGCGTGACCGTGACGGCCATCACCTCGCGCGCCGAGGCGGGTCGGAGCGTGGCGAGCCTCTTCCCGAGCCTGCGTGGCCGTTGCGATCTCACGTTCTCCGATCCCGAAGGCGAAGGCGTCTTTGCGGGGTGCGACGTGGTGATGAGCGCGACCCCCAATGGTGTGGCCATGACCCATGCCCCGCGACTGCTTGCCGAGGGCCTGCGTCTTATCGATGTCGCCGCTGACTTCCGGATCCGGGATGTCGCGCTTTGGGAGCAATGGTATGGCATGAAGCACGCCTGTCCGGGGCTCGTGGCCGAGGCCGCATACGGTCTGCCGGAACGCAACCGTGCGGCGATCGCCCGGGCGCGGCTGGTCGCCAATCCCGGCTGCTATCCGACCGCCGTGCAGTTAGGCTTCCTGCCGCTGGTCGAGAGCGGTCTGGTGGACCTGTCGTCACTCATGGCCTCGGCGGTGTCGGGCACG
>JAKAXK010000110.1 GCA_021827145.1 Pseudomonadota bacterium | reverse complement strand
TCTCGGTGTCATTGCGACCATAAGTCCGTTTGCGATTTACCCATAAGTCTTCGCAGAATTACACAAAAACACCGCTAAGTAGGCCACGGTTGCGGCGGCGCTTACCCATAAGTCTTCATAGAGTGCAAATTGGAACCATAAGTCTTCACAAAATACTAACGCCGCATCGTGTCGGCGGCCTAATTTGAAGTCTCAACGCTGGCTACACGTGCTCCGAACTGATCTTCGATAGTTATATCCGCATATCCGGCCCTAGCCCAATTGTCTTCCGCGTATTGGCGCACCTCATCTACAGTATTAAACGAGTCCGCGAGCCTTGTCTCCGTGTCGCCAGGGGTTACTCCCCGATGGATTCCGGGACCATGGCCTACGCCACGTCGCTCTGGGGCGCGTACCCGAGCTATCCGCGGCATCAAAAGAAGGTGCATCGCGTGGTGAACCTGCGCCAGCGTATCCAGGAGTGCTTCATCTATAGTGGGCGCGACCATGCTCCACCTGCTCACGGGGCGGTTGTCAGCGACATCGTGGCCTATGCTGACTATCTCGCGAATCGGCACGCGGATCACCCGCGCATCATTCCCCCAGGCGCAGGCTATGCCGTTTTGCCGTACAGAGCGGCAGGCCGCGCCGACGGGCAGGGATGTATAGTCCGCATGTTGTCGCTCTACGCGCGACCGCTCTGGGGCCGCAGTCGTTCGCGCAAGCGGCGGGGGGGCATCCGGCGATGGCCGCGCGTTTCATCTGGGCGAACATGCCGTACGGGCAGCACGGGGTCTTGTCATCAGTCATGGCGCGCAACATCGCGGATTTCGTCGGCTACCATCACCGGCCGACACCCCAGCATAATATAAAGGCGATCTTCAAGCGTTGAGGGCCACGGCTTTCGTGTCCCGACATTGTTCAGGATGGGTTCTGTGCAGACGACACGCGGCGCACCAAATGGCAGCGGTTTATCTAGCGTATTTGCCCCAGCGTCCTGTCCGTTGCCCGGTATATTGGCCCGATGGCGCGCGCGTAGCGCACGGGAGGAGCAATGGGGCATGAAACGGTCGCTATCGGTGGATGGAGCTACGGCAACGCATTCTTTCTGTATTCTGTGGCGGTAATTGTCCCGATGGGCGGGTGGATCTATTTTATCGTCGAGGGCCTCCATCACATGGGGCCGGCCGACGTACCGCGTTCCCAGAACATATGGGTGTCCAACCGCATTATCGTCATGTTCGTGGAGGCGGTGATCGCTGCGTGGCTTGTCCCGGTCATGCCTCACGGAAACACGCTGCCATGGACAGTTGCGGCCGTCCTGTTCGCGCAGTCCGCCTATTTCACGTCAAAGGCGCGGCGGCAATTTTTGGACTGGATCGCTGAGAGTCGTGACAGCCTTGGGAATAAATGACAAACCCCACACCAAGGAGGCAACATACCAGAAAGCGTTGAGCTGGCGAATTTCCGGATAGTACGGGCGGAAGAAGATACCAAGGATTGCAAAACCAAACAGCGCGGCTCTGAGCGAAAGTCCCATTATCGGTATGATCAGAGAGAGCCGGGTATCGGAACGCGGCGTGAATCGTTGTGCGGCCGTCTTGATGCCGGCCCCGCTGATAATGAAGACTAAGCTGCCGGTGACCACCTTGAAAGCAAATATCGTAAGAAACGCAGGAAGCGTGGGCGCAATTGTCGAATGGACCAACGAGGAAACTGACCCAGGCCGCCGGCAAGTGAAACAAGGTATCGGCCCGCCGCTCTGGAGAAAATAGGCTACGCCGAAGAACGGCGGCGCCAGCGTTTTCGAGATATCCCGCGCATATCGAAACACCGCCAACGACAAGCCGTCCACGCCCCTCCCGCAAATCGCCGTGACTTCGCCCAGATGCCCCGTGATCTCACACACGAGATCGGGCGCGAAACACACGCAACCGAAACGGTATGATTCGCAAGAGCCCCGCCCTAGATCGATCCCTATTCGCCCCCACGATCGGGTATTGACCGCTGCATCCTCCTAAGTGGCACTCAAAAGCCGGAGGGAGGCCAGTTTTACATCGGCGGCCCCCGCTTTTCTTCTGGGAACCTTAGGAAAAGTATCAGAAATTGTTGGAGACAAGCAAGGAGATTCTCGACACCAAACGTGAATTCTCGCCACATCAACATGGTGGGAGCGGTATCCAATGCGACGCCGTCACCGAACGTCCGTAGGGATAGCCACTCCGATACCAATGTGTCCATCCGTCCGCCAAAGGCGAATTCCGGGGTCGTCGGTGTGGGCCCCGAGCAAGACGACTTTATGCCCTCAGTGCGCCCCACACAAGCCATGGCCACAATGCTCGTAGGAGAGAATAGTGTGCGACTCACCCTCTCTTGGGGGCGAGCAGCGCCTGGATCTTGCGGCGGGCCTGTACTTCGCGCGGGTGGCGCGCTAGCTTGTCTTCGCGCTTTCGCTCGGCGGCCACCGCGCGTCTGAGCGCGGTCAGCGCAAAGCGGTCCAGCGGTTGCCCGGTGCGCATGACGCCCAGATAGTGGACGACCGTCCGCGGCTGGAATCGGAGGGCGACCGCCTCCCGGACGACGGGAAGTTCTTCTGTATAAGAGACGTCTTTCTGGCCAGCTCGGGCGAGATAGGCGGCATTCGTCGACGACACGACCAGGGTCACCACGGCAATCCCCATCAGAAGAAATTGGACCCAGACCGGCTGCATGTGCTTGATTCCGAAACCCACCACCAAGATCATGATCAAAGACGTAATGGTAAACAAAACGGCATCGTGAAATTCCACCATGGGGTAATCCTCATTAAAGGTGTCTGACAACGCTAGGGGATGACTCCCCCGCATCTCCGGCCGGCTCATCCGACCTCAGCGACATTTCGCCATGGGATGCAAAAAACGCAAATCGATGACGGCGTGGTCTTGTCCGAACAAGCGCGCAGTGGATTGAAGAAGGCTCCCCGCGTCACTGGACGTGGGCCATACAGGTTGGACGTTCGCTACGCGCCGTGGAGAGCGTAGCGATGGCGCGTAGTCCGCAGGAGGCGTAGGGGGCGGAGGCACAAAGAGTGCGCTGAGACCGATGGCCTAAAACAAGCGGCCACCAAAGGCGCGAGGGCGACTGGGACGTCCCGTCGCGCGTACTGAGAGCCAGCGCACGCTTGTCGGTGTATTCTTGTACGACTCTGTCGAAACGCGATACCGAGTGGAGGTGTTGTTGCCGATATGCGCTCTATTGCAGTTTGCCATAAACGATTTATCAAGAGGAAAAATCAGTATTGGCGATCAGTTCGCCGCGGGCGCAAGCGCCGCCGTCATGAAAACCATTGAAGAAATCGATGCGATTCTGGCGGGAGAGAGCCTTAAAATATCCGGCAAAAAGAGAGAGGCGTTGGGAGAGAAATCCAGGCCACCCTCATTAAGTCGTCTCGCTCCTGGTACAAGAAGGGCTTTAATCGGGGCCACAAGGAGGCGTTTAGAGCCCACAAAAAGAATAACGTGGTGCCGATAATACTGACAGTTGATGTGGAACGTGAGTTCGTGCCCAACGCAACGCGCACGGTCACCTCGGCGTCAACGCTCAGCAAGGCGTTTTGTGAGAAATCCTGACAGGAGAGGGGATCCGATAGCAACGTCGGTGGCGTCTGACGGATTGAGGAATTGACGAATGCAGTTTGTTAAAGGCGGGCCTCACGTCCCTAATACTTTACTTGACGCGCATGAGGAGGGGCGCGTCATATTATTTTGTGGCGCGGGCATTTCGTCTCCAGCCGGGCTTCCGGGGTTTCGTGGTTTGGTTAATGAGATTTACACCGCGCTCGACATAGACCAAACGTCGATTGAGGTGAGCGCGTACAACGGCGAGCGATACGATACCGTGCTCCATCTTTTGGAGCAGCATGTGGGTCGGCTGCGCGTACGGGCGCCCTTGGTGGATATCCTCAAACCCAACCTGCGGCTAAAAGGAGCCACGGGAACCCATCAAGCCTTACTACAGCTGGGCCGCACGCGTGAAGGCGCGTTGCGTCTCGTGACAACCAATTTCGATCGTATTTTTGAGCGACTAAAGGCGCGAGGAAAGGTCGCAGTCCCCGCTTATTCTGCACCATTTTTGCCAATTCCGAAGGACAGTAGGTGGGATGGCATAGTCTACCTCCATGGTCTGCTACCGGATCGCGTCGACGAAGTGGCGCTTAATAGGCTCGTACTGACCAGCGGCGATTTCGGCCTCGCCTATCTGACCGAACGCTGGGCGGCCCGCTTCGTCAGCGAGCTATTCCGCAACTACATCATCTGTTTCGTGGGTTACGGTATTCATGATCCCGTTATGCGTTACATGGTGGACGCCCTCGCCGCGGATCGCCGTTTGGGCGAACCCGGATCTCAAGCGTATGCCTTCGGGGTTTATGAGACAGGACAGGAAGCGACCCAGGCGGCCGAATGGGAAGCGAAGGGTGTAACGCCCATCCTTTATCATCGTTCAGGGCCAGATGGGGTGAGCAAGCATTCTGGTCTCCATGACACTCTCGAGAAATGGGCCGAGGCTTATCGGGATGGTATCCAGGGCAAGGAGCGGATCGTGGCTGAACACGCGATGACACGGCCGACAGCGAGTACGGCTGAGGACGACTTCGTGGGCCGCATGCTCTGGGTGTTATCCGATAAGTCGGGCTTGCCCGCGAAGCAATTTGCCGAATCGAATCCGGCGCCGTCACTCCAATGGTTGGAGGTTCTGAGCAAGCCTTGCTTCCATTCCCAAGATTTAGAGCGACTTGGGGTCCCTGCTTTCGAAAAACCCCGCAAAGAATCAACGTTTAGCCTGTTGTCGCGTCCGGCGCCCCATACACAGTCCTTAGCTATGAGCGTGGCGTCCGGCGGTGGCAGCAGTGGCTGGGATGCCGGGATGAATCATCTTGCCCGATGGCTCACGCGGCATTTAAACGACCCGGAGCTAATATTGTGGGTCGTCGACCAGGGCGGCGTTTTGGATAACCGTTTCGCGCAACACATTAAAGACCAGTTAAGACAATTCGCCCAAGGTGAAGCCTAGAATCTCACGGAACGACTCGCTGCGGTACGTCTCCATGCGCCTAACGCGGTGCCTGAGCCTCAAATGCAGACGTATTGGCAGCTTTTCCTTAAAGGCCTTGTTCGCTCCTCAAAACTTGGCCCCAATTTTCTGTCCTGGATAGAGTGCTTAAAGCGCGAAGGCCTGACTGTATTTCTCCGACTCGAGTTGCGGACCCTGCTGGCACCCAAGGTCGCGCTCACAAGGTCGTTTCCATGGCGCGATAGTCTGGACCAGCTAGATGGTACAGGGGTCCCCAAGAAGCTGGTGGACGCGGAACTCGTGATCGCAACGGATAATACGCATTTTTGGTTGAAAGAACTTCAGAAGACGGAAGCATGGTCAGAGTGGTTGCCCGCATTGGTGGAGGACTTTCAGCAGTTGTTGGGCGATGCCCTGGGTCTCCTGCGGGCACTTGGGCAGGCGGACGACCGCCACGATGATGGCCATTGGCATCTCCCTTCAATCAGCCCCCATTGGCAAAACCGGGGATTCCGGGACTGGGTTGCGTTAATTGAATGCCTGCGGGATGCGTGGCTTGCCGTGTATGAGAAGAACCGAGAGCAGGCCCGATGCCTTGCGCAGGGCTGGGTCCTGCGCCCTTACTCGACCTTTAAGCGGCTCGCGTTATTCGCCGCCACCTGTGACGAAATCGCGCCCCATGGCGAATGGGTGGATTGGCTTTTAGCCGACCAAACCTGGTGGCTGTGGGCAGACGAAACATGGCGCGAAACGATGCGGCTTCTGGTTCAGCAAGGTGCCAGCCTGCCCGCCGAGGCGCGTCAAAGATTGGAAGCCGCCATTGTGGCCGGGCCGCCCCCGGAACTGTTCCCCCAGTTTACGGAGTCAGACAATGGCCAACAGTGGATAGACGGGCGTGTCTGGTTGCGGCTGGTCAAGCTCAAATCGGGGGAGGCCCCCTTGGGGCGCGAGAGCGAGGCCCGCCTGAATGCGTTGTCCGCAGCCTATCCCGATTGGCAACCTGCAGACGATGAACGAGATGAATTTCGACATTGGATGACAGCCACCGGTGATCCGGGTCACCAGGACCCAAGGCAGGTGGATATCGCGCCGCTAGAGATGGACAGCCTCGTTGAATGGCTCCGAGGAGATCTTACTGAACGAGCTAAGACGCTGCTTTATAGCGATAACTGGTATGAAACATGCGCGGCCGACGTTTCCTTATCCGTGGCAGCCTTATCCAACCTTGCTGAACAAAACGAGTGGCCTGTGAGACGCTGGGATGCGGCACTTCAAGCCTGGGCTCAAGAACCGCTGGCTAGCTCCTCTTGGCTCTCTCTAGCTCCGCTCGTACGAACGATGCCGAATACTGTGCTGGTTGGCGTAATAGTGGGCCTCGTACGATGGCTCGAGGCAGTGGCCAAGAGTCTAGATAGACACGAAACGATTTTCTTCGAACTGTGCGACCGAGTCCTGGTCGCGGGGTACCTAGATACCACCGATATGGGCCGACGGCTGGATACGGCCATGAACCATTCCGTAGGGCACGTCACGCAGGCGCTGCTGAACGTTTGGTTCGGGAGTAAGCCTCACGACGACCAAGGCCTCCCGGACAATCTTAAGACGCGGTTTTCAAGGCTGTGCGATACAGAAAACGCGCAATACGTATCCGCCCGAACGATACTCGCTGCTAATCTCATCGCCTTTTTCCGCGTGGACCGAGCGTGGACCGAGAGCTACCTATTGCCTCTCTTTCATTGGACCACATCTCCTCTGGAGGCACGGGCTACGTGGGACGGTTTCCTGTGGTCCCCTCGGCTGTATCTTCCCTTGATAAGCGCTTTCAAAACAGATTTTCTGGCGACCGCCGCACACTACGACCAATTAGAGGAGCCTCAGGGGCGTCAGTATGCGACGCTTTTAACCTATGCGGCGCTCGACCCAGTCGATTTATTCAATAAGAACGAAGTCCGCACCGCCATGGCGGCCCTTCCGCAAGCGGGTCTCGTGGAG
>JAKAXK010000012.1 GCA_021827145.1 Pseudomonadota bacterium | reverse complement strand
GGAGTATTATGGCGAAGGCTATCAGGACATCCTGACGCGCGTACCTTCCATAGAGAATGCCCGGAATTATCTGGGGTGGGAGCCGCGGACCGATCTGACCACGGCGCTGCGCAAGACGCTCGATTATCACCTCGGCCGTCCTTCGCAGGAACTCCAGTAAGGGAATGCCCGACCTCATTCTCGCCCTGAAGGTCGATGTGGACACCGAGCGCGGCACGCGCCTCGGCGTCCCGGCCTTGGCGCGAGCCTTTGACGAACTGGGCGTGCACGCGAGCTTTTTCTTCTCCTTGGGGCCGGATAACACCGGCCGCGCCCTGCGGCGGGTCTTTCGGCCGGGTTTCCTGAAAAAGGTGAAGCGCACGAGCGTCGTGAGCACCTATGGCATGCGTACCCTGCTCAATGGCATCTTGTGGCCCGGCCCCCACATCGGTGCGCGTCATGCCCACATCATGCGCGCGGTCCGGGATGCCGGACACGACGTCGGCATCCATTGTTACGACCACATCCGTTGGCAGGACGGCCTGCATCGCATGCGCATGGGCGAGGTGCGCCGTGAATTCGGGCGCGCGCGCGCCGAATTCGAGCGCGTTTTCGGGGTCCCGGCGACCTGCGCGGCGGCCGCCGGTTGGCAAGCCGACGCTCAGAGTCTCACGGCCTACGACGAGGCGGATCTTGCTTACGCGAGCGATACGCGCGGCGCCTGCCCCTTTTTTCCGACGGTTCGCGGGGAGCGGTTTCGGACCCTCCAGATCCCGAGCACCTTGCCGACCCTGGACGAGCTCATGGGGCGCCCCGATTACCCCGAGGAGTCGCTTGCGACTCACTATTTCTCCTTGCTGCGCCGTAATACCGTCAATGTCATGACCCTCCACGCCGAAATCGAGGGCATGGCCAAATACGCCTGGTTTCGCGAGTTCCTGACGCGCGCAATGTCTATGCGCGTGCAGTTCGTCACCCTGGCCGAGGTGGCGCGCACCACGCTCGTGGCCCCCGCCGCCATACCGGTTCACGAACTCGTCCTGGCCGAGATCGACGGGCGCTCCGGGACGCTCGCGGTCCAGGGCAACGCCGTCGCTTGAGCGGCTTCGCGTCCGGCCCGCCGCCGGTAGGCCAAAGCCTGGGCGCGCTCAAGGCGGCCCTCATGCATCACCCCGTGGTGCTGCTATCGGCGCCGACTGGAAGCGGCAAGACGACTTTCGTGCCGCCTGCCCTGCTCGACCTCGCGTTCCTGGCATCTCGCAAGATACTTATGCTCGAACCCCGCAGGCTCGCCGCGCGATTGGCATGCGAATGGATGGCGGCAAGCCGCGATGAGCGCGTCGGCGCGACCATCGGCTACCGCACAGGCCATGAAACGGTTGTGTCGCGCGCGACGCGCATCGAGGTCGTCACCGAGGGCCTATTAACGCGGCGTTTGCAGCATGACCCTGGGCTGGAGGGCGTCGGTCTCGTCATTTTCGACGAGGTCCATGAGCGACATCTCGCGACCGATCTCGGGCTTGCCCTGGTGCGCGATGTCCAGTCCGGTTTACGGCCGGATTTGCGTCTTTTGCTCATGTCAGCGACCTTGGCCACGGAGACCTTTGCGCAGCAGTTTCCGGGCGCGCCCCTGATTGAATCGCAGGGCCGGCAGTTCCCGGTCACGATCGAGTATCTGCCACGATCGCCCGAGGCGCGTCTCGATCGCCTCGTCCGCGAGGGCGTGTTGCGGGTCTTCGGCCTTACGTGTGGCGATGTTCTCGTGTTCCTTCCGGGGATGCGCGAGATTGTACTGTGCGAGCGCGCCCTGTCGCGTGATGCCCCGATTATGGGGTTTGCGCTCCATCGCCTGCACGGCACGATGAGTGCGTCCGAACAGGATCTGGTGCGCGAGCACGCCGGGTGTCGGCGGGTGATTCTGGCCAGCGCCGTCGCGCAGAGCAGCGTGACGCTGCCGCGCGTCGACGCCGTGGTCGACGCAGGTCTCGTGCGCGCCGCGTCTTTCGATCGGGTGAGCGGTTTGACACGACTTCTCACCTCGCCCGCCAGCCAGGACATAGCGGATCAGCGCGCCGGCCGCGCCGGCCGCGTACGCCCGGGCCATTGCCTGCGCCTCTGGACTGAAGGGGACCACCGGGGACGCCCGCGCTTCGCAAAGCCCGAGATCGAGCAGAGCGATCTGAGCGGGTTTGCGCTCGATCTGGCGGCGTGGGGTACGCCGGATGCGACCGCCCTCACATGGCTCACCAAGCCTCCGAGCGCCGCGCTCGAGGCCGCGCGCGGCCTGCTGCGGGACCTGGGGCTCGTGGATGCCAGCGGATCCGTCACCCCCGCCGGCCGTCGCAGCGTGGACTATGGTCTCGGTCCGCGATTGGGCGCGGTCTTGGCGCAGGCCGACCCCGCGCAGTACCCGCTCGTCTGCGCCCTGGGCGCGATTCTGGAGGAGCGCGACCTCGCGCGCGATCGCGATGATGCGTCGCTGGTCACGCGCCTAGCGCTCTTGCAGGCCCACCCGCGCTCGCTGCCAGGCTTGAGGCTGCGCAGACTCGCCCGCAGGCTGGGGGTTGCGCCCTGGGGGGGCGCGGGTGCGACCGCCGAAGGTCTGGCCGGGCTTCTGATCCCCGCCTACCGTGACCGCATTGCTCTGCGCGTGGAGGGCGGGGAGGCGCCGATCTTCAAGCTCGCCTGCGGCCCACGGGCGCGCCTGCCACTGGCCGACCCCTTGAGTCGCGAGCAGGCGCTTATCGCGCTTATCGTCGAAGAGACGGCGGAGGGTCCGTGGATCCGGTTGGCAACTCCCTTACGCAGCGATGCATGGGCACGACTGCAGGAGACGGCGGTCGAGTGTCTGCACGCGCGTTGGGACGAACGGACGCAGACCTTTGCCGCGCATCGGGAGTGGGCGCTCGGCGACATCATTGTGAAGACCCTGCCCGCCCCGTTGCCCGGGGATGCGGATTTGGGGGGGATCTTGGAAGCGGCGGTGAGGCGTGCCGGCATAGGCGTACTGCCCTGGGATGAGGAGGCGCGCACCTTGCGCGCGCGGCTGCAGTGGCTCGCCTCGTCGCGGCCCGCAGACGGGTGGCCTGATGTGCGTGATGAGGCGCTTGCCGCTCACGCGGGGCGCTGGCTGGATGCGGCCATTGTTCGGCCGAGCGCGCGGGATTCCGCGGTGCGCGTGGACGTCAGTCGCGGCCTTCGTTATGGCCTCTTGACCCGCGACCAGGGGGTGGAGCTTGAGCGTTTGGCGCCGGAGACGCTCGCCCTGCGTTCGGGCCGTCGCTATGCGCTGCGTTATTCCGACGAGCGCGGACCTGTGCTGGCCGCGCCCCTACAGGAATTTTTTGGCATGACGGAGGCCCCGGTGGTGGCCGGGGGTAGGGTGCGTGTCACGCTGGAGCTGCTCTCGCCTGCGCGCCGGCCCCTGCAAGTGACATCCGATCTCCGTGGTTTTTGGCAGACCGCTTACCTTGAGCTCAGGCGCAGTCTCGCGGCGCGCTATCCCCGTCACGACTGGCCTCTGGATCCCTTGTCGCCTCCGCCTCCAAGATCTCGGAGGCGCAAGTCTTGAGGCCTAGCTTTGCGAACAAGGCCTGGTCGGCGGCCGCCTTGGGGTTGGGCGTTGTGAGTAGTACCTCGCCCGCGAAGATGGAGTTGGCGCCGGCGAAGTAGCAGAGCGCTTGCAGCTCCTCGCTCATCCCCTCGCGTCCGGCGGCGATGCGCACGCGGCTGTGCGGCAGACAGATGCGCGCCACGGCGATGGTGCGCACGAATTCGAAGGGCTCGAGCCCCGCGGCTTCTCCGAGCGGCGTGCCCGGGACGCGCACGAGGAGGTTGATCGGCACGCTCTCTGGCGGCGGATCGAGCGCCGCGAGTTGCGCTATGAGACCGGCGCGATCCCGCCGGTCCTCGCCCATGCCGACGATGCCCCCGCAGCAGACCTTGAGCCCAGCCTTGCGCACGCGTGCGAGGGTCTCCAGGCGGTCGTCATACGTGCGCGTACCGATCACTTCCCCGTAGAACTCGCGGCTCGTGTCCAGGTTATGGTTGTAGTAGTCGAGACCCGCTTGCGCGAGCTGTTCTGCTTGACCGTCCCGCAGCAGGCCCAGGGTCGCGCAGGTCTCGAGCCCCAGGTCGCGGATCGCCGCGATCATCTCCGTCACCCGCTTCAGATCGCGCTCCTTGGGACCGCGCCATGCCGCGCCCATGCAAAAGCGACCAGCGCCATTGGCCTTCGCGCGCCGCGCCGCCGCCACGACCTCGTCGACGCTCAGCAAGTCCTCGTCATCGACGCCCGTGTGGTGGCGGCGTGATTGCGGACAGTATCCGCAATCCTCGGGACAGCCCCCGGTCTTGATCGACAGCAAGGTGCTGATCTGGATCTCGTTGGCATTGAAGTGCCGGCGATGGGTCGAGTGTGCCTCGAACAAGAGGTCGAAAAAGGGCAATCCGAAGAGTTCTTCTACCGCGCGCGCCGTGTGAGCCATAACCCCTGCTATCAAAATAGTGCGCCCATGGGCGCGCGATTCTCTCTGCCTCGACGTGCCTTTGTCAGCACGCGCGTCTCTAGCCGGTGTGGTTTCCCCGGTTGCGACGGAGGCCCTCTCTGCCGCCGCGTCGCCGTTGCCGATCGGGCTCGCCGCGGGTCGCGCAGTTACGGTTGCGAGCCGTGTGAACCTGCATCCGACATCCATCTCGCGGTCAGGATATCTGCCTTATGCTGCGCAGGCCCGTCCCGCTCGCTCGTGCCCGCACTTCATCCCTGTGCACGGGTACAAGAACCTCAGTTTCGGCGCCCACGCTACGATGACCGCCCCCCCTTGTCAACCTCTGTGGCTTACCCCATTTGACGGAGATTGGAGCGACCGATGCCGGTATACCGGAAGCCCAGCAGGGCGAGTTGCTGTGGATTGTACTGATTGCGGCCATCGAACACGCGAGGGCTCTTCAGGAGCTTGAGCATCCGCTCGAAATCGGGATGTCTAAAGGGTTTCCATTCCGTCACGAGGATCAGCGCGTCGGCCCCTTCGAGCGCCCGGTAGGGGTCGCTGACGATCTTCAGCGCGCCTTGCGCGAGCCACGCCTTTGGCAGTTCAGCGCGCGCCGTTTCGGCGGCCACGGGATCGTAGGCCGCGACCGTCGCGCCGGCGGCCATGAGGCTCTCGAGTAGCACCACGGATGACGCCTCCCGCATATCATCCGTTCCGGGCTTGAAGGCGAGGCCCCAGACGGCAAAATGGCGACCTTTAAGATCACTGCCGTATTCTGCGGTGATGTGTTGAAAAAGCACGCGCTTTTGTTGTTCGTTACGCTGTTCCACCGCCTTCAGGACCATGGGCTCGAAGCCGCACTCATCGGCCATATGGATGATGGCCTTCACGTCTTTCGGAAAACACGAGCCGCCATAGCCGCAGCCGGGATAGATGAAGGAGTACCCTATGCGGCTGTCCGCGCCTATCCCCCGCCGCACGTTTTCGACGTCCACGTCCAGGCGCTCGCAGAGATTGGCGATCTCGTTAATAAACGAGATTTTCGTCGCAAGCATCGCGTTTGCCGCGTATTTCGTCATCTCCGCGGCACGTATGCTCATGAAGAGCAGGCGATCGTGGTTGCGCATGAAGGTCGCGTAGAGGTCTCGCATGCGATCTCGGGCCCGGTCGGATGCGCAGCCTACGACCACGCGGTCGGGCCGCATGAAGTCCGCGATGGCGTCACCCTCTTTCAAAAATTCAGGATTGCTCACGACGTCGAAGGGGATGTCCGCGCCGCGTGCCTCGAGCTCGATTGCGATTGCCTCGCGCACGCGCTCCGCGGTGCCTACCGGCACGGTGGATTTGTCGACGACTATGGCGTAATGAGCGAGATGCTGGCCGATTTCGCGTGCGACGTCCAATACATGCCGCAAGTCCGCCGATCCATCTTCGCGGGGCGGCGTGCCCACCGCTATGAAGTATATGTCGCTCGTGGCCAGGGCGTCTTTGAGCGAGGTCGTGAATTGCAGTCGTCCGGCAGCAACATTGCTGCGGACGATGTCCTCGAGGCCTGGTTCGTATATCGGCAACACGCCTTGCTTGAGTCTCTCGATTTTGTGTTCGTCAATATCCACGCACGCAACATCGTTGCCCATCTCCGCAAAGCATGCGCCTGTCACGAGGCCGACGTAGCCCGTGCCGATCACGGTCAATTGCATCGTTAAAGTCCACCGAGCGAAACGGCAACGTCTGCCGCGCGGACATTTTAGCAGATCGCGCCCGGCGCCTCCCGGCGCCGCAGGCGAGGGCCGCCGCCCCAGGACCGATACTGTCCGGCGCCCCTAGGCGGAGGGCGTGACATCGCGGCCTCCGTAGACGCGTTCATGGCGTGTCTGACACTGTGTACAGCGTTCGGCGGTAGGGCAGGCGTCGAGCCGTGCGGCGGGAATGTCGCACCCGCATTCGATGCAGTGCCCGTAGCTGCCCTCTCGTACGCGTTCCAGGGCCCGCTCGATGGCGCGCAATTCCCGCATCCCGCTTTCCATCTCGGCCAAATTCAGGTCGGTCTGCTGAAGTGCCGTCGACTCGTCGCCTGGGTCCCCGACTTCACCGCCCACGCGCCGAAGATTGTCCTGTTCGGCATCGGCGGCTCCGACACGAACCATGGCTACAAGTTCGCTACGGCGGGTCGTGAGCTTGCCTGTTAAGGACTTGAGCTCAGAAGGCGTCAGATTGGTCATGAGTCACCATCCTCCGGGTTCTTTCACAAAGAGTGGGGCTTGAGAGGGCGCCACAAGTCACTTGAACCCGTGTCGGGCACCGGACTAGCCCATCATGCCAGACTCGTTGCCGTTGCGTGCCGGACTCTGGTCCGATTTGTCTCATGGAGACGCGGGATAAGGGTTTTGCTCCTAAAGCGGCGCGAACCATGCTTTGCGTTCACGGCCACGCTTGTAAAGACACCGTGCCACGAGGCCGCGCGGTCTTTGCGCCATCTTGTCCGCGCCCTTTTATCATTGTCGTATGTGGGCGCCGCGCAGTCAGGCGACCACGTCTTGTTCCGGGCTGAAGATGTCGCGTCCCCTCGTCTCCGCGAGCTTCGCTTATCCGCTTACCTCGCGTATTCGGACTCGCTGCCATATCTTTTAATAAGAATGCCGACCAAATTGTTTGCAAATGTTGATATCGCTGTTACAGTTAGCCTTGACGACGACGCGATCTCGTGATGTACGTAACTGCGACGTCCGTCACGATGGGAAACGGGTGCGTGTCGAGATCTCGCGCTCCGAGGCATGCGGTCGAGATACCTGTCTCGATCGTGGATTGGCCGGTTGGCTCCTTGCCCCGACGCCCGAAATCAGGGAGGCGGAGAGTTGGCGGGGTGCGACTCTTAACATGAACGAAGGAGTGAGCGTATGGCAATAAAGAAGAAGGCGGCGGCGCCCAAGAAGGCGGCACGAAAAAGCGCGCCAGCCAAAGCGTCGGCCAAAAAGTCGGCCATCAAGAAGTCGTCGGCCAAAAAGTCCGTGACCAAGAAGGCGGCCGTTAAGAAGGCGGCACCGAAAAAGGCATCTACCCCGAAGTCGGCGATGAAGTCACGCGCCAAGGCCTCGGTCAAGAAGTCGACGCCTCGGGCTAAGGTCGCAAAAAAGAAGAAGGCGCGCACCAAGAAGTAGATTGCAGGAGCGCAGTGGGCCGTGTCTTTGACACGGCCTTTCTTTTTTATGGCCCATCCTCTTCCTGCAAAGCCCCCTTGTTCAAGGCCTGGAGGGTCTCCGCCCAGGTATTTTCGTGTCGCTGCAGATCGGATGTGATGAATTTGTGGAGGGCGACAAAGACCTCCGAGAGCTTCTCCGCATCCCGCCCGCCGCTCACGTTCTGCGCTGCGCGTTCGGCCTGCAGGAGCGCGTCACGCGCACTCAGACACGACCCCAGGAGGTTTTTGATGCGCTCGCGCCGTTTGGGGATCCAGGCGCGGTCGCTATCGAGGGACTTCAATCGTTCGCCGAGGTCCAGAATGCGCTTGCGCAGCTTGCCAAGAAGCCCCAGCTGCTCACTCTTGAGGTCGCCCCAGACGGCGAGATCCATCAACGTCACCCACTGGGCGTGTACCGTCGTCATCAGTTCCGCGGGTAGGGTTACATCGTCCGGCGCGTCCATTCAGTGGGCCTCGTTCAGGGCGGCGAGCCTCTCGGGGGTCCCGACGTCGGTCCATAGTCCATCATGGCGCTCGCCCGTGACGAGCCCGCGACGGGCGGTGTCGCGCAGAAGCGGCGCGAGTGGGAAACGCTCGTCGGTCCTGTCTGAGAACAAAGCCGCGTTGTATACGCCGATACCGGCGAAGGTGAGCCGCGGGGGCGTATTCACGATCCGGCCTTCGTGCAGACCGAAGTCTCCTTCGGGATGATGGTCGGGATTGTCGACCAGAACCAAGTGGGCAAGCCCTGCGAGGGTTTTCGGTAGGCGCTCGAAGGGGAAATCCGTGTAGATGTCGCCATTCACGACCAGAAATGGCCCGTCGCCGAGCAACGGAAGCGCGCGACGTATGCCGCCGCCGGTCTCGAGGCTCGCGGGACCTTCTTCCGAATAGGCGATGTGGGCACGCAGCTGCGCGCCCGATCCCAGGTGTTCGCGGATACGGTGGCCGAGGTGGGCGACGTTTATGACGATGTCACCCAATCCGGCGGCAACGAGTTGCGTAATGAGTCGGTCCAAGAGCGGTGTCCCGTGCACCGCGAGCAGGGGCTTGGGGATCACGTCGGTCAGCGGGCGCATGCGCTCGCCGCGTCCGGCGGCCAGGATCATGGCCTTCACGGTGACTCCGGCAGTGCGTCGAGAAGGCGGTGGAGTTCGACGAGGTCCGGGTAGAGGGCGGTTGCCTCCTTGAGGTAGCGCAGGGTGAGCGGCAGATCGGCCAGGTAGCCGGACTTGCCGTCACGCAGATGCAGTCGCGCGAATATACCCGCGACCTTCAGGTGCCGTTGAATGCCCATGCGGTCGAACCACTCCAGGAAGAGTGCATCATCCTCGCACCGATGCAGCCCCGACTCGCGCGAAAGCGCGCAATAACCCTTGACCCAGTCGACCACGCGCGCGCGCGGCCAGGCGATATAGCAGTCCTTGAGCAGCGAGACGAGGTCGTAGGTGATGGGGCCACGGACCGCATCCTGGAAGTCGAGGATACCTGGGTTCTGGATGTCATTCACGAGCAGATTGCGCGCGTGGTAGTCACGATGGACCCATGTCTGGGGTTGATTGAGCGCCGAGGCGATGAGATTGGTGAAAGCGGCCTCCAGCACCCGTGCCTGCGCATCCGTCGGCGCGCAACCCAGGTAGCGGCGCAGGTACCACTCCGGAAACAGGTCCATCTCCCGCCGCAGCGAGGCCTCATCGTAAGGGGGCAGGAAGTCCGGGTCCGCGAAGATCCCGGCTTGCAGCACCACCAGGGCCCCGAGGGCGTCGCCGTAGAGGCGGTCGGCTGTCTCATCGTTCAGGCGCTGAAGGTAGGGGACATGACCGAGGTCGCCCAACAGGGCGAAGCCCGCGTCGAGATCGCAGGCCAGCACCTCGGGGACATGCAGGCCGAGCGCCCGGAAGCGCCGTGCGATCTTGATGAAGAGCGCCAGGTCTTCTTTTTCGGGAGGGGCGTCCATGACGATCCACGAACGGGTCCCTGCCGTGATCCGAAAGTAGCGCCGAAAGCTCGCATCGGAGGAGGCGGGGGCGAGCGAGAACGCCGCATTGCCCAGTGCCTGTCCCGCAAATCGCGCCACGGCGCCTAACCGTTCGTCGTCGACCACAACAATTTTCCCCTTCATTCAAGCGAACCCTTGCCTAGGCGGCCGATTGTATGCGATTTTAGGCCCCGGCTGACACTTGACTATACCCCGATGCCCCGCACCGTTGCCGCGCGCTCTTCGACGGGGCTCCTGCTGTCGCTCTTGTGTGTTTCCAGCGCGAGCGCCGCATGTCCCCCGCCTGCCGCCCGGCCGGCCCCTTTCGTTGCCGGCCATGGCAGCCACAAAATCGTCCATGTCCTGGCGGACAAGGCCCGTGCCTTTCGCGACGGCGTGACCGTCTTTACAGGTCACGTGGTCCTCACCTATGGGCCGGAGACCGTGCGCGCCCGGCGCCTGCGATTCAACCGCAGGACCAACGCCTTCACGGCCTTGGGTCATGTGCGCGTGACCAGCACCCAGGGCGGCGAGATGCGGGCCCACTATCTCCATATGAACCGCACCATGCACCGCGGCGTCGCCCGCGGTGTCCACTTCATCCTCCCGCACAGCAATGCGCGCGGACGGGCGGTCATGGTCGTCTTGCGCAGCCGCCACAAATCGGACATCAAGGATACCCGCTACACCATGTGCCCGAAGGGCACGAAGGTCTGGTATATCAACGCCGACCGCCTGCACCTCAATTACACCAAAGACGTGGGTATCGCGACCAATGCGCGGGTGGTTTTCAAGGGCGTGCCGATCTTCTACTGGCCTTACCTGAGTTTCCCGATCTCGTCCAAGCGCAAATCGGGTTTCCTGCCTCCCCGTTATGGGACTTCGAGCACCTCGGGGATCATGCTGTCGGTCCCCTACTACTGGAATCTCGCGCCCAATTACGATTTGACCACCACACCCGAGGTGCTCGCCCGCCGCGGCCTCTTGTTGCGGAATTATTTCCGCTACCTGGGGCCCACCTACAGCGGCACAGATCGCATCGACTACATCCCCATGGATCGCGTCACGGGCCGCCGCCGCTATGCCTTGGATATCACCCATAACCAGGTCTTCAACCCCTATTGGTGGGCGAGCGTCGATTACAACCGGGTCTCCGATCCGGCGTTCTACACGGATTTCAGTGCGAATTTCGCCCTTCTAAGCCAGGTCGACCTGCCGCAGCTGGGGCAGGTCGGCTATTCGGGGCGGCGCCTGCGGCTGCGTCTCGTCGGGTCCTCCTATCAGCTTCTGGACACGAGTGTCGGAGGCGCCTATTCGCCCTATGAAGAGCTCCCGGCGCTCTTGTTGCGCGCCCGCGGCAGCGACAAGCCTGATCGATTGCACTACGGCCTCAAGGCGAGCGCGGTGCGCTTCGTGGGCGGCGGGGCGGTGCCGGCCAAGCGCATCGACCTCGTCCCGACGCTCAGCTATCCCTTGCGCTGGCCGGCCGGCTTCATCGACCCGAAGCTTGCCGTGCGCGAGACCGATTATTGGATAGCGGGGCAGCCGACGATTCGTCGGACCACTCCCATCGCGCATCTGACGGACGGCCTGATTTTAGAGCGGTCGCTGGCGGGTGGCGGCCATCAGACCCTCGAGCCCGAGCTCTCCTACCTCTATGTGCCCTACCGGAACCAGCAGGGCATACCCCTGTTCGACACGGCGCCTGCGCCTTTCAACTACACCGATTTGTTCCGCACCAACAGTTTTTTCGGCCCCGACCAACAGGTCGACGCCAATCAGCTGACCGCCGCCCTCAGTACGCGGCTGTATTCCTCGGCGGGTCGCGAACGGCTGCGCGCGAGCATCGGCGAGATCTATTACTTCCGCAAGCCGTCGATTTACGCGAATTACCAGACGCGGGCTCTCAACCGCACATCGGATCTGGCGGCCGAGGCCTATGCGCGCTTGAGTTCGCACTGGTATCTACGCGGATCGCTTGCCTGGAACCCCACGAACGACCAGACCGACGAAGGGGACGCCTATGTCGAGTATCGTCCCAAGCCCAACGCCATCGTGACGGTGGGGCATAGATATATTCGCGGGGTCCAGGAGCAGGTGGACCTCTCGCTCCAGTGGCCCTTGTTTCGGCGCTGGACGACTCTGGCGGAGACCAGCTATTCGCTCGCGCAGTCGGCAAGTTTGGAGTCCTATCTCGGTATCCAATACAATAGCTGCTGCTGGGGAGTGGGGTTTTACGTGGGTAGGACCCTCGGTCTGAATGCCAACCAATTCACGACCGCCATGTTCGAGTTCACGTTGAACGGTTTGGGGGCGCTCGGTTCAGCGCCGGTCGTACCGCTCAGCCAACATGGCTTCATGCTCGGTTCTTGAACGTGAGGAGATAATCGTATGTCCGCCGCACTCCCGCAGGCCTCGGCCGCGATCCATCCGGTGACGATCGACAAGATCGTCGCCATCGTGAATAACGAGGTCATCACCCAAAAAGAGCTGGACAAGCGTGTCTCCGCGCTGCTGAAGCGGTTGGCGGCGCGCGGGGTCGCTGTACCCCCGCGGCACCTCCTGGCGAGAAAGGTCTTGAGCCAGATGGTCGTGCAGCGCCTTGAGCTCCAGTACGCGCATAATATCGGCATCCATGTGAGCGACGCCCAGCTGAAGCGCTCCTTGGCGCAGCTTGCCGCCCACAATCACATGACCGTGCCGCAATTCCAGCAGGCGGTGGCATCCCAGGGCTTTACGCCGGCGAGCTTCCAGCGTCGATTGCGCGCGGAACTCACTATCCGTGAGCTCGTCATGCGCCGTATTAGTCAGTCGGTTGTCATCACACGCCGCGCGGTCGACCGCTTTCTGGCGGAGACGCGCGCTGCCAATGGGACGCGCTATCGCGTGGCCGAGATTACGCTGCAGCTTCCGGCTGCGGCGGATGCCGCGCAACGCCACGCGGTAGAAGCGCGGGCCCGCAGCATCCTGGCGAAGGTGCGGGGGGGCGAGCCCTTCAGCCAGGCGGCCATAGCCTATTCCCAGGACCCGCATGCCTTGGAGGGCGGGGCGATGGGGTGGCGCACGGCGTCACGCCTGCCGCGGAGCTTCCTGGAGCCCCTGCGCGCCATGACGATCGGTGACGTACGCTTGGTGTCGGGCCGTGGCGCCTATTATCTCGTCAAGTTGAAGGGTAAGCGCGCCGGTGTGCAAGGGCCGGTGCAGGAACAGGCCCGCGTGCGCGAGATTGTCCTGCGTCCGTCGCGGCGCACGTCGGCGGCCATGGTGCGGGAAAAGCTGAAGGCCCTGAAGGCGCGTCTCGCGCAAGGTGCCGATTTTGCAAGTTTGGCCCGCGCCTATTCGCAGGGTAGCGCCGCCGCGCGGGGCGGCGCGCTCGGCTGGGTGAGTGTTGCGTCGCTGCCGCCGGGTCTCGCCTCGGCGGTCAAGCACCTGCCGCTGCACACGGTAGGCGGCCCGTTCGCCACCGCCCAGGGTCAGACCCTGATCGAGGTGACGGCGCGGCGTATGCGCGCCGGCATGACGCGTAGCGAGGCGCGCCGGCTGCTGCGCATGCGCAAGGGGAACGCGCTGTATGTACGTTGGCTGCAGACCTTGCGTGATGACGCCTATGTCCGCTATCCGAGTCGAGTCTAAGCGTCCCGTCATTGCCATCACGCCGGGAGAGCCGGCGGGGATCGGGCCCGACCTCATCGCTCTGCTCGATTTCGACCAGGCGGTGGATTGGGTGTGCGTGGCGGATCCGGATCTGTTGGATGAACGGGCGAGACTGCGTGGTCGCCCGAGGCCTTGGCCGCGTTATGCCCCCGGGGTACGCGGACTCTCGGTCCTGCCGGTAGCGCTCGGACGGCGCGCGACACCCGGGATCCCGGACCCGGCGAACGCCGAATACGTCCTGTCTTGCCTCGAGCGCGCGACGCGCGGCTGTCTCGAGGGTGAGTTCGCGGGGCTGGTCACGGGGCCCGTGCATAAGGGCGTGATCAACGAGGCGGGTCATGCCTTCACGGGTCACACGGAATTCCTGGCGCGCGAGGCCCGCGTGGCCGAGGTGGTCATGATGCTGGTTGCGGGCTCTTTGCGCGTGGCCTTGCTGACGACCCATCTGCCGCTGGCCCATGTGCCCGCGGCCGTCACCGCGGCGCGTCTCGACGCGACACTCGATATCCTGGACGCGGGCCTCAAGCGGGATTTCGGCTTTGCGAGCCCGCGGATCGCGGTGTTGGGCCTGAACCCGCACGCCGGCGAGGGCGGCCATTTGGGGCGCGAGGAGATTGATATCATAGCGCCGGCCGTGGCGCGCGCCCAAGCGCGCGGGATCCAGGCTGTCGGGCCGTTATCCGCCGATACCGCATTTGTGCGCGAGCGTCTTGTGGGGGGGCATGCCGTGCTCGCCATGTACCACGATCAGGGGCTGCCGGTGCTGAAGGCGCAGGGCTTCGGGGAGGGGGTGAATGTTACCCTCGGTTTGCCGTTCCCCCGGACCTCGGTCGACCACGGGACCGCGCTTGACCGGGCGGGCACCGGGCCGATAGATCCCGGCAGCATGGCGGCCGCCATGGCCCTTGCCAAGGCCTTGGTGAACGTCCGTGCCCGCGCTTAAGAAGCGGTTCGGCCAGCATTTTCTGCGCGACACCTTCGTTCTGGCGCGCATAGCACAGAACTGCGCGCAAGCCCCGGGCGAGCACACAGTCGAGATCGGTCCGGGCGATGGCGCCCTCACGGCCTATTTGTTGGAACGCCTCGACAGTCTGCATGTGGTCGAAATCGACCGCGACCTGATCGCGGGTCTGAAGCGGCGCTTCGCCCTGGACCGCGTGGTTGTGCACGAAGCCGATGCCCTGCGTCTGGGATTCTGCGATCTCGTGCCGGGCCGTCTGCGCGTGGTGGGCAACCTCCCCTACAATATCTCGAGCCCACTGATCTTCCATTGTCTCGATCAGCCCTGTATCGCGAGTATGGTGTTCCTGCTGCAAAAGGAGGTGGTCGATCGTCTGGCGGCGACACCTGGCGGGCATGACTATGGAAGACTCTCCGTCATGGTGCAGGCGCGTTGCGAGGTCACACCGCTCTTCACGGTCGCAGCCGAGGCCTTTGTGCCGCCGCCGGCGGTTGAGTCGCGGCTCGTGGCCCTTGAGCCTCGCGTCTCGCCTATCCCTGCGACGGATACGACCCTCTTCGCGGCGATCGTCGCGTGCGCCTTCTCGCAACGGCGCAAGATGCTCCGCCAGTCCTTGCGCAGCTATTTCCAGGCCGAGGATTGGCGTGCGCTCAGCATTGACCCCACGCGGCGCGCCGAGACCTTGACGGTCGCCGAGTTTGCGGTGCTGGCTGCGTACGCGCGCGCGCGTCCCTAGCCCTGATCGTCGCCGTAGAAGCGTTCGCCAAAGCGGATCTTTGCGTAGCCGCGCGCGCCTCGCGCGCGGTTTGTGTCGCGTAAGGAGTAGACGCAGCCGCAATATTCCTGCTGATAGAAGCGCTGGTCCTTGGATATCTGGATCATGCGCTGGCTTCCGCCGCCCTTGCGCCAATTGAAAGTCCAGTAACTCAAATCCGGGTAGCGGCCTGCGGCGCGTTCGCCGCAGGCGTTGATCTGATCCATGTCCTTCCAGCGCGATATGCCAAGCGAACTCGTAAAGACCTGGAAACCGTGCTCCACGGCATAAAGGGCCGAGCGTTCGAAGCGCATATCGAAGCACACTGTGCAGCGCGCGCCACGCTCAGGCTCGTTTTCCAGGCCCTTCACGCGCGCAAACCAATCCTCCTTGTCGTAGTCGAGATCTACGAAGGGCACGCCCAGCTTGTCGGCGTAGCGCTTGTTCTCGGTCTTGCGCAGCTCATATTCCTTCAAGGGATGGATGTTGGGGTTATAGAACAAGACCTCGAAGGCGATCTCCGATCGCTGCATCTCTTGCATGACGTCGGCGGCGCAGGGCGCGCAACAGGAATGCAGGAGGATGCGCCGGTCGCGAGCGGGTGCAATGAGGAGGGGGCGTGGGTCGTCCATGCCCTTATTTTAGCGCCGCCGTTCTCCGACGGCAGCCCCCTTCCGTCTTTTCGAGGGTCTCCGTGGTCGTCCTGATCCAGTCCTCGATACGGGCGGTGAGGGTTGCCGCATCCAGACCTTGCGGCGAAAGGGGCTTGCCGATCACGACCTTGATCACGCCCGCTTCCTTGATGAAGACGCGGCGCGGCCAGAAACAGCCGGCATTGTGTGCCACGGGGAGCACCGGGCAGCCGGCCGCGATCGCGAGCCGGGCGCCGCCCAGCTTGAATCGTCCATGATTTCCGGCCGGCACCCGTGTCCCCTCAGGAAAGATGATGACGTGGCGCCCTTGCGCGAGGCGCTTGCGCCCCCCTTGGATGACCTGGTCGATGGCCTTGCGCCGTTTTTCGCGGGCGATTGCGATGGGCTCGCTCAAGGCCATCCCCCAGCCGAGCAGGGGGATCCAGAGCAACTCCCTCTTGAGCACCCAGACATGCGGCGGGAAGATCCACTGAAACGCCAGGGTCTCCCATGTCGACTGGTGCTTGGCGAGAATGACGCAGGGCGCGGCCGGGATATTTTCCCGGCCGTGGACCTCGTAGGAAAGCCCGCAGGTGAGTTTGAGCCACCATACGTTGAAGCGACCCCACTGACTGATGACCCGGTAGCGCGGTATGGGCCGCAGCCAGAAGAGTGCGAGCACGACCAGCGCCCATACCACGATCGACAGCACGAATCCGAGCTGGAACGCCGCCGCACGCAGATGCCTTATCACGTGCAGGGACCTACCGAGCTGGAGAGCAGCGCCTCACAGAACGCGGCGAGGTCGTCATAGATCGGCACGCCGTCGAGCCCCGCACCGCCCTGCGCGATCGTACGCGCCCCCTTTCCGCTGCGCACGAGCACCGGCAGGGCCTGCACCGCCCGTGCCGCCTCGATGTCGCGCAGGCTGTCGCCGACCGCATAGGTGCCGTTCAGGCTCGTCTTGAAGCGCGCCGCGATGTCGTGAAAGAGACCGGGCAGGGGCTTACGGCAGCCGCAGTCGTCTTTGGGGCCGTGGGGGCAAAAGAAGATCGCCTCGATCTCCCCGCCCCGGTGGTGGACCTCGTCGAGCATGCGATTGTGAATGCGCCCGAGCATGTCGACATTGAAGAGACCACGCGCGATACCCGACTGGTTGGTGGCCACCACGACCTGGATGCCGGCGTGCGTGAGGCGCGCGATCGCCTCGAGGCTTCCCGGGATCGGACGCCACTCGTCCGGCGTCTTGATGTAATGGTCCGAGTCTTCGTTTATGACACCGTCGCGGTCGAGGATGACGAGGCGCATTTCAGGAATCCCGGAATTCGGATACGCGTATACGGCCGCCGACCATCCGCGCCGATCGCTTCATGAGGACATCCATCTTGTCCCAGAACGCGCGCTCCAGCGGGAAGTCGGCGGCGATCGCCGTGCCGATCAGGAGGATGAGCAGGTCGGCGCATTCCTCGGCCAGGGCCTCGCGCGACTTCCCCTTGGTGACGCAGGCCGAGATCTCGCCCAATTCCTCGGCCATGAGCGCCACTCGGTAGGCGAGCTCCTCGCCGCCCCGGTTCCTGAAGTCGTGTTTATCGTGAAAGCGCTGGACGGCGTCGCGCATGGCGGCAAAGGAATTCTGGTCGGTATCGTTCATTGCGGCTCCCCGGCGATTTTCAGGCAGGACAGGTCACCCACGGCCTCGAGTAAGGTGGCCAGGCGGGTGAGAAGGCGCAAGCGGCCCTTGCGGGTCTCCATATCATCACTCATGACGAGCACGTCCTCAAAGAACGCATCGACCGCGGGTCGCAGGTCGCGCAGCGATTCGAGGGAGCCCTGGTAGTCGCCGGCCTGCGCGCGCTCACCAGCCGCTCTCTCGCAGCGCTCCACTTCCTGAACCAAGCGCTTGTCGGCGGCCTCGACGCCAGGCCAGGGGGTCTGAGCGTCCAGGGGTTCGCGGTTTTGCCTCAAGATGTTACGGATGCGCTTGTGTGCGCCGACCAGAGAGGCGGCGTACGTGCTTTGCGCGAAGCCCGCGAGCGCCTGGGCGCGGCGCACCGTGTCCAACACGCGCGCCAGGCCGGGACTCAAGGCCGCTGCCACGACATCTTGGGAAAACCTGTTTTCCAAAAGGTTGCGCAGGCGTTCGGCAAGGAAATGACGGACCTCATCTGTCACCGTGGGCGCGAGCAGGCCTTCAGGGTATTGCGCGCGCGCCTGCTCAAGGAGTGGCGCAATCTCGAGGTCATGATGTTGGCCCAGGGCCTCCAAGAGCCGCAGGATGCCGATGGCGGCGCGTCGCAGGGCGAAAGGGTCTTTGTCGCCGGTAGGGGCGAGCCCGATCCCGAAGATACCCACGAGGGTGTCGAGCTTGTCGGTCAGGGCGAGCACCAGACCGAGTTGGCTTGCCGGCAGGGCGTCACCCGAAAAGCGTGGCCTGTAATGCTCAGCGATCGCTTGAGCGATCGCTGGCGCCTCCCCATGACAGTGCGCGTAATGTCCGCCCATGACGCCCTGGAGCTCGGGAAACTCGCCGACCATGTCGGTGAGCAGATCGGCCTTGCACAGCGCGGCGGCGCGCCCGGCTTGGGCGCCATCGAGGGCAAGCCCCGCGCCGATGGTGCGCGCCAGCCGCTCGAGCCGCGAGGCCTTGTCGGCGAGACTGCCGAGGCGCTTCTCGAACGCGACCTGAGAGAGTTCCTGCGCGTAGGTCTCGAGGGGCTTCTTGCGGTCGCTGTCCCAGAAGAAGCGCGCGTCGGCGAAGCGCGCGGCGAGCACCCTCTCGTTGCCCTTGCGGATCGTCTGGTCATTCTCGGGCGCGATGTTCGCGATAGTGATGAAGTGCGGCAAGAGTCGTCCGTCCCGTTCGAGCGGGAAATATTTCTGGTGACCTTGCATGGCGGCGATCAAGGCCTCGCGCGGCACGGCGAGGAATTGTTCGTCGAAGCGGCCCAGAACGGCGTGTGGCCATTCGACGAGCGCGGTGACAAGGTCCAGAAGCTCAGGCTCCACGATCGCCTGGGCGTTTGCGGTCCTCGCCAGGTGCTCGATCTGATCACGGATCCGGTCGCGGCGCTTGCCGAAATCTGCGACCACCCGCCCTTGTTCCTCCAGGACCTTCTCGTAGGCGTCGGCGGCCGGGATGGAGAGGGGGCGCGGCGCATGGAACCTATGGCCCCGCGAGCGCCGGCCGCTCACGAGTCCGAATAGAGGCAGACGCAGAACGCGCCTGCCGTGGAGGGCCACTATCCAATGGACCGGGCGCACGAATTCGGCCTCGCCCGCGCCCCAACGCATGCGCCGTCCGGCGGGCAGCGCCGACAGGACGCCGGGCAGCACTGCGCCCAAGACCTCCGTGAGGGTGCGGCCCGCTTGCCGCTCGTGGTAGCCGAGAAACGCCCCGCGCTCGGTGTGCAAGGTTTCCAAGGAGGCCACTTCGACGCCCAGGGAGCGGGCGAAGCCCAGCGCCGCCTTGGTCGGCGAGCCGTCTTTCTCGAACGCCGCGGCAAGCGCCGGCCCCTTGCGGACAACGGTCTGTGCCTCTTGGCGGGCGGTGATCGCCGTTATGTGCGCCGTAATGCGGCGGGGGGCAGCGAAGGTTCGCACGGCGGTGTCGGCGGTCACCAGGCGGGCGTCGACGAGCGCCGCGGATAGGCCCGCACCCCAGGCCGCGCCCAGGGTGACGAGTTCCCGGGGGGGAAGCTCCTCAGTGCCGATTTCGAGCAGGAGATCCTCTTTCTTAGCCATTGGTCCGTCGCATCCTGGGAAATCCCAGGGCCTCGCGTTTTCGATAATAGGTTTCGGCCACGCCGCGGGCCAGGGCACGTACCCGGCCTATCGTGCGCGCGCGTTCGGTGACGCTCAGCGCATGGCGGGCATCGAGCAGGTTGAAGGTGTGCGAGGCATGCAGCACATGGTCGTAGGCCGGCAGCGGCAGGTCGGCGGCGATCAGGTGCTGACACTCGCCTTCGAGGGCCTGAAACCGCGCGAACAGGGCCTCGACACCGGCCTCCTCGAAATTGAAGCGCGACTGCTCGATCTCGTTTTGCCGGTAGAGATCTCCGTAACGGACCTCCTCGTTCCAGGCTAGGTCGTAGACGTTGTCGCAGCCTTGCAGATACATGGCGAGCCTTTCCAGGCCATAGGTGATTTCACCGGTCACCGGCCGACACTCAAGGCCGCCGACTTGCTGGAAGTACGTGAACTGACTGACCTCCATGCCGTTGAGCCAGACCTCCCAGCCGAGCCCCCAGGCCCCCAGGGTCGGCGATTCCCAGTTGTCTTCGACGAAGCGGACGTCATTGGTTGCCAGATCGATGCCGAGCGTCTGCAGGGACTTCAGGTACAGGTCTTGAATGTCCAGGGGCGAGGGCTTCAGCACGACCTGAAACTGGAAATAGCGCTGCAGACGGTTCGGGTTCTCTCCGTAACGACCGTCCGTGGGGCGTCGCGACGGCTGCACATAGGCGGCGCGCAAGGGTTCGGGTCCCAGACTGCCAAGAAAGGTCGCGGGGTGGAAGGTCCCGGCGCCCACCTCGACGTCGTAGGCCTGTTCGATCACACAGCCCTGTTTCGCCCAGTAGCGCTGCAGGGCAAAAATGAGTTCCTGGAATGTCACGTCGTGGTCCTTAAGAGAGGGATGCGCGGGCAAACCCCCCGGTCGCGGCCGGCTCCCGCGCCACTATAAAGGGTAAGCGGCGGTTTCGGCAAACGACGGTCCCGAGTGCGCGCGCACCGACCGCGGCTTTGGCGCGGTTTCTGTGCGGCCCCTGTCGCCGCAGGGCCAGGCCCCAAAGCGAGGCACGTTGGCACGGGTCTTTGGCAAGGTGTCCATGCGCCTGCAAGGCCGTCGCTTATATGGAAATCGCCGATATCCCGGCGCGCGCCTTCTCCTTAGGGTGCGGGAAGGCGCGCGGGCGCGATATACTAGCGGCCCGTCGGAAAGGCGCGAGGCGGGCGCCAGCGCACCACGGGTCGAGGGGTCCCGCACGAGACTATGGAAAAACGCAAGCGTAAGGCTGTGGTATTGCTGTCGGGCGGCCTCGATTCCATGCTCGCAGCCCGATTGATGCTCGATCAGGGGATTCATGTCGAGGGCATCAATTTCTTTACGGGTTTCTGTGTCGAAGGGCATACGCATGCGGTGCGCCACGATCGGAAGTCCCGCCCAGTGCGCAACAATGCCCTTCATAGCGCGGAGCAGCTTGGCATCCGCTTGCACATTATCGAGGTGATCGAAGAGTATAAGGATGTGGTCTTGAACCCTCGCCATGGCTATGGGGCGCATCTGAATCCTTGTCTCGACTGTAAGTCCTTCATGGTGGGTCACGCCCGACAGTGGATGGAGGAACACGGCTTCGATTTCATTGTGACGGGTGAGGTTCTGGGCCAGCGGCCGATGTCGCAGAGGCGCGATACCCTGCCTGTCGTGGCGCGCGAGTCGGGGGCCTTGGATCGCCTCTTGCGGCCGCTCTGCGCCAAGCTCTTGCCGCCCACCCTTCCGGAGCGCGAGGGTTGGGTCGATCGCGAGCGCCTGCTGGGTTTGAGTGGGCGCAATCGCAAACCCCAGATCGGCTTGGCGCACACCTATGGCTATGAGTACGCGCAGCCGGCCGGGGGCTGTTGCTTCCTGACCGACCCGAACTACACAAAGAAGCTGCGCGACCTCTGGGGGAGTCGTGGCGAACGCCGCTACGATTTCGATGACATCATGCTGCTCAAGATCGGACGCCATTTGCGTCCACGTCCGTCCTTCAAGTTGATCATCGGTCGTGAGGAGGGGGAGAATCGATTCTTGGAGGGCTACCGCAACCGTTTTGTGCATTTGTGGACGCCCGACCACAATGGCCCGCTCGCGTTGCTGCAGGGCGAGGCGGATGACGCCGATCTCGACTTGGCCTGCGCCATTGCCGCCCGTTTCGGCCAGGGGCGTGCGGCATTGACCGTGCGTGTGGCGGTGGGAGCGCCCGACGGCGCGCGTTATGACCGGGAGGTGGCGCCGCTACCCCCGCACGCCCTGGCGGCGGACTGGTACTTATAGGCCATGGACGTCGATGCCCGCTTTCTTCTCTGCCCCATGCCGGTCATACGCCTGAGTACCGCCATGGCCAAGGTCGCGACCGGCGACCAGCTCACGATCCGCTGTACCGACCCGGGCGCGCTGTATGACATACCGGCGTGGTGTCGGCTCGAAGGACACGAGATCCTTAAGGCGCACACGGAGCCTTCCGGGGAGATCGTGATCGTGGTGAGGGCGGGGAGATGACGATGGAGCGCGCCGCGCAAGCGGACGATGAGGCCGGGTCGGAGCGTCAGAAGGTCGTCCTGAAAGGTCTTTTCACCAACGTGGCACTGGCCGCAGGCCAGCTGACGATCGGTGTCCTTGGAAGCTCGGCGGCGCTCGTCGCCGATGGCTTCCATACCCTGTCGGATCTCTTGAGTGATGTGCTCGTGCTCGCGGCCGCGCGCTTTGGGGCGCGGGGCGCGGATGAGGATCATCCTTACGGGCATGCGCGTATTGAAACGGCCGGCACCTTCGGTCTGAGTCTAGTGTTGGTCGGTACCGGGGTGGGTATCGCCCTGCATGCGGCGGGGGCCCTCAGTGCGCCGACCCGGCTTGCGCGCCCCGATATGCTGGCGCTCGCCATGGCGTTCGCGGCCATCGCCATCAAGGAAGGTCTCTTTCGTTATATGCGGCGTGCCGGCACACGGTTGCGCTCCGATCTCCTGCACGCCAACGCCTGGCACTACCGGACCGACGTTTTTTCGTCGATGGTCGTGGCCGTCGGCGTGGCCGGTAGCATGCTGGGTATACGCGACCTGGATGGCGTGGCGGCGATTGGTGTCGCTATCCTTATTGTGCGCATGGGCGCCATGCTCGGCTGGCGGGCCTTGCGCGAACTGGTCGACACGGGGCTCGAGACGGAAAAGCTCGAACGCATCCGTCGTGTCATTTTGTCCATTGACGGTGTCCGCACTCTGCACTTATTGCGTACGCGGCGGGCCGGCGGGCTCGCCTTTGTTGACGTCCATATCCTCGTCGACGGATCCATCAGCGTGTCGGAGGGTCACCAGATCAGCGAGATGGTACGGGTCGCTCTCATGCGCCACGTGGGCAATATCGCCGATGTCGTCGTCCATATCGACTCGGAGGATGACGAGCACGCCGCGACCAATGCGCGCCTCCCGTTGCGGGCCGAAGTGATGACACGCCTTGCACATTATTTCGCGGACATCGAACCGACCGACGCCATCAAGGCGGTCGTGCTGCATTATCTGGGAGGGAAGATCACGGTGGAGGTGCACGTGTCTCTCGATCTTGCGCCCACCGTGGCGGCGGGCCGGGCCCTTCAGGCGCGCTTCGCCGCAGCCGCGGCCCGAGATCCGCAGATCGGTTCGGTGCGGGTGTGCTTTCGCTAGGTGCACCATAATAGTGCGGTTTTGATCCCCGTGCACGCAGTTGGTGCAAAGACAGACCCGCCTTGGGCCCGAAAGGCCCGCAACGCCTCGTTTGCTAAGTGGCATATTTCGTGCAAAATGGCCGCCTCAGGCGTAACAGCCGCCCCGGCGCCCCAAAATAGTCCAGAGTCAGGAGAGATGCATGTCTGCCAACGTCTTGAAAATGATCAAGGATAACGACGTCAAGTTCGTCGATTTCCGGTTTACCGATACCAAAGGCAAGGAGCAGCACGTCACGGTGCCGTCTCATACCGTGGACGAAAAGCTTTTCGAGGAAGGGAAGATGTTCGATGGGTCCTCCATCGCCGGGTGGAAGGCCATCAACGAGTCGGATATGGTGCTTATGCCGGAAGCCGCCACTGCGGTGCTTGATCCGTTCACTGAAGAACCCACTTTGCTATTGCGCTGCGATGTCTTGGATCCCTCGAACATGCAAGGCTACGATCGCGACCCCCGCTCCATCGCCAAACGCGCCGAGGCCTACTTGAAGAGCACCGGTATTGCTGATACCGCTTATTTCGGCCCCGAGCCGGAATTCTTCATCTTTGATGACGTGCGCTGGAGCGTGGACATGTCCGGCTCGTCCTGTCGCGTCGACTCGGAGGAGGCGGCCTGGAATACCGGCAAGGATTACGATGGCGGCAACCTGGGCCATAGGCCTGGCGTTAAGGGTGGCTATTTCCCGGTCCCGCCGGTCGACTCCTCGCAGGACATCCGCAGCGCGATGACGCTGGCGATGACCGAGATGGGCCTTGTGGTCGAGGCGCATCATCACGAGGTGGCCACCGCCAACCAAAACGAGATCGCGACCCAGTTTGCCTCGCTCGTGCGCAAGGCCGATGAGCTTCAGATACTGAAGTACTGCGTCCACAACGTGGCGCGCAATCACGGCAAGACCGCCACCTTCATGCCCAAGCCTATTGTCGGCGACAACGGATCGGGGATGCACTGCCACCAGTCCTTGGCCAAGGGCGGCAAGAACCTCTTTACGGGTGATAGCTATGCGGGCCTGAGCGATCTTGCGCTTTTTTACATTGGCGGCATCATCAAGCACGCGCGTGCGCTGAACGCGATCACAAACCCGCTCACCAATAGCTACAAGCGACTGGTCCCCGGTTTCGAGGCCCCCGTCATGCTCGCCTATTCGGCACGCAACCGCTCGGCCTCCATCCGCATCCCGTATGTGGCCAACCCCAAGGGCCGGCGCATCGAGGTGCGGTTCCCGGATCCGGGCGCCAACCCCTATCTCGCGTTTACGGCCATGATGATGGCCGGCCTTGACGGCATCGCGAACAAGATCAACCCGGGAGAGGCGGCCGACCACGACCTCTACGAGCTTACGCCCAAAGAGGCAAAGAAGATCCCGACTGTCTGCCACTCCCTGGACATGGCGCTCGAGGCCTTGGAGAAGGATCACAAGTTCCTGACCGCGGGCGGTGTCTTCAGCGACGATTTCCTGAGTTCCTATGTCGCGCTCAAGATGCAAGAGGTGACGCGGCTGCGTATGACCACGCACCCGATAGAGTTCGACATGTACTACAGCATCTAGACAGATACGACATATCGACAGAAGTGGCTTGACCGAGACCCGGGACCTTCCCGGGTCTTTTTATCTCCGCGTTGCCAGGCCTCGCGCCACCATCCTCGACCGAGTCGCGATGGCGGTCTAACGGCTCATACATAATTCCCACAGGACCATACATATTATTCTGACATAATTGATGCGGCCGCTCGCCGACATGGATGGGCACGTGCGGACTCGCGTGTGAGCCCCGGGGGCCGCTCCGGCATAGGCCCGATCTTCGTGCCGACCCGTAGGAAGATAATGCGCGCTCGCCGAGGTGGCGATAACGCGAATACAAAGAGGTGTGTATGAATCGAACCAAGGTAGACGAATTTTTGTGCGAGGCCCTCGAGACCGAGCGTGGTGGCGTCAAGATCTATGAGGCTGCGATGAGCTGCGCGCAGAACGTCGATTTGCGTAAGGAATGGGAGAAGTATCTCGGCGAGACCCGGCGTCATGAGCAGATTCTCGGAGAGATTTGTACCGGGTTCGGCCTCAATCCCGAGAAGGAGACGAGTGGACGCAAGATCGTGCGCAGCCACGCCGAGGTCCTGATCAAGGCCATGCAGACCGCGCTCGGTTCGGGCGTGCGGGGGCAGGCCGAGATTGTGGCCGCCGAGGCTGTGGCGACTGCCGAACTCAAGGACCACATGAACTGGGAATTGATCGGCGAAATTGCGAAGAAGATGGAGGGCGATGATGCCGCTGTTCTGAAGAAGGCCTATGACGAGGTGGAGGATCAGGAAGACCGCCATTTCTATCATGCGCGCGGCTGGGCACGCGAGCTCTGGGCCGTCTCCCTCGATATCCCGGCTGTGATTCCGCCGCCCGAGGAGAAGATGAATGTGAAAACCGGCATGGGCGCGGTCGCCGCGCAGGCCTCCCGGAAACTCATGTAGAAAAAGGCGCGGACCAGTCCCGGTCCGCGCACCCTTGGTGTCGTGGGCGTCCTTGGGGGCGCCCAGGGTTTGTGTTTTGCCTGACTTATCCAAGCCCTCCGCCTGGGATGGCCTGCACGGGTTGACTGCCCGTGGTCGTCACCCCAAGTGAGGTGTAAGCGGCCGCATTCCGTGCCTGACTAAACGATGGAATCGCCAAGGCCTGAATATTTCCGTCGTTCGGTGTGCAGTCCGTGCTGCTGACTGGGGTGCACGACACATTGTCGACCACGTAGAGCGCCTTACCGTTATGTCCGATGGCCAATCCATAGGCGTCCGTAAAGGGCGTGGCGGAGTTCAGCGCCACAGGGATCGGGTCCCAGCCCACGCCGGAGGCAAGCGGGTCGTTACGGGTAAAGACCTCGACGACGCCATTTGAGGTCCCATCCGTTGCCTCCTGGGTCGCCACATACAGCCGGCGACCCTTGGGTCCGATGGCAAGCCCCAGAGGCTTCTTGCCATTCGCCAGCGTCAGGGTTGGTGTCGTGGCCGGGACCAGAGTGCCGTTGGCCGCGTCGATGCGGTAGATCGAGACCTGCGCGCCATAGCCGTTATTGCTGACGTAGAGGTGACGGCCCGCAGGTCCTGTGATCACGGTCCAGGGGTTATTGCCCGTCGCCGCTGTGGTCGGGGCCGTCAACGCGCCCGTATCCGGGCTGATACTGAAACCCCCCACGGTATTCGATGCATATTGGGCGACATACAGATAGTGCCCGGTGGGGTCGACAGTGAGCAGCATGGGATAGAGGCCGCTCGTTGCCGTGGGGCTGCCGCTCAGCTCTGTCAACGCGGGGGGGCTGGAGAGGCTAAAGCCCGTGATGGATCCGGGGCCGTTGCTGCCCGTCGCGTTGTCGTAGTTGCTGTTGGCCACGTACAGATAGCGGCCGGACGGGTCGGCGCTCAGCCCCATGGGGCTGTTGCCGGCGGCGTACGGTCCCGCCGCGGCGCCGAGCGTCCCGTCGCTATGGATCGGGAGGCTCATGACGCCCCCCGGACCCCCGTTGGACCAGTCCGAGGCGTAGAAGGTCGCGCCATCGGGCGAGATCGCCCCGGCGCTGGGTCCGTTGCCGCCGTTGCCGGTGGTGGTGAGGCCGGTCAAGGCACCGTTGGCCCCCACCCCATAGCCTAGGATCTGGTTGGTGCCCTGGTCTACGACGTAGAGCATTTGTGGCGCGACGCTGACCGTGGCCACAAGGCCCGCAAGGCCATGCGGCGTGGGCCGCGTGCGCACCGAACCGAGCAGCGTGGGCCCCGAGCCTGCCGTGGTGGCGGTATAGGCCACGAGCTCGTCACGGGTGGCGTCGGTGATATAGACGGTGTGGCCGCCCGGGGAGACCAGCGCTCCGCTCGCTTGGCCCGAGGATCCGAGCACCGCCGAGGTCGGACAGGCAACGCCGCCGCTTTGGATCGGGAAGGTCACGAGTTCCATGTCACCGGAGCCCTGGCCCACGACGTTTAGCTGGTTTGCGCCGACCGACAGGGCGCTGGCGGTGAATCCCGAGGGCAGCGGGACACTGTCTTGTTGGCTCAAGGTGCCGCCCGCCGCGGCATGGAGGGCGACCACCTGCCCCGATGTCAACACAAAGAGGTTGCCCTGGCTATCGGCGGCGCCTGCTATGACCCCGCTCAGGGCCGTCGTGGTGAGTGCGGACGGTGCGCCGCTCCCCGTGCCAAAACTCGTGATGCCGTCGGCTGCCAAGCCATACAGGATCCCTGAACCGGCGACCAGGCTGGTCAGAGAGGCCGTCAGCGGCGCGGTGGTGCCGCTCAAGGCCAGGGTGCCGTTGCTACCGATCGCGAAGGCGGAGATCGTGTCGTTGCCGCTGTTCAGGGCATAAAGGGTGGGGCCCACCACAGCGAGCGACGCGGTTCCCGGGCCACTCGCAATCGCGCTACCGAGCGATGCCAGTGCGTCGGTCGTGCTGTCCCAGACATAGGCTGAGATCGTTCCGTCCGTTTTGTTTGCCACATACACAAAGCGGCCCGCGCTTACGGCAATCCCGGAGGCCCCCTGGCCGGTCGGCACATAGCCGCGATCTACCACCGCGCCCGTCCAGGGATTGCGCAGGTACACGCCGAGGCTATGGCGGCCCGAGGGCACCAGGATAAGCGCGGACTGCACCGTTCCGTTGGTGGGGGCGTTGGTGGGGCTTGCCGGAACGGTCGTGGTGGTCGGTAGGGTCGAGACGGCCTGGCATTGCTGGAGGCCGGTGGGGGCCGGGCCGCCGGCCGTCGGCGCGCCGCCTCCGGACGACGCGCTGCCGCCTCCGCCGCCTCCGTTGCAGGCGGATAAAACGGCGCACGCGAGCAGGGCTCCGGCGATTCTTGCCTTCACTGGCATGGGTGACCTCCTTGAGTAATCGGGTTTCATGGCGGGCGGGGGAAGTCCGACCGTGCTGTGCCGTTATACGGCCCGGCCCGCCGCGCTTCATCGGGCTAATGTCGCTCGGACTTTCGTCTTTCAGACTAAGGGTGTGTTGTGACCACGGCGGGCGGACTCGTGAACTCTGTGCGTCACCGCGGCGTGCGGCAACGAGGGGGCGGCGACCACGGTGTCGCTATCTGCTTATTGTGGAGGTCCGAGTAGTGTTTCTCGCGCATCGGGCGGGGCGTCCACGAGCCGGCGATCAGTGTCGGCCGCCCCCATCGCCTTGGTGTCGGCGCCGCGCCCAGCCTCATCCGTCGCTAGACCGAGGTCTACGCGGTCTCCGCCCGATGTGGGGTTCGACCTGTGTCGATTCAGGCCCGCAGGGGGCCTTGGAGGCACAGGTCTCGCAGGGCTTTGTGTTCGAGAATTTCGGTCTTCCGCCCCTCGGTTGCTATGAGCCCGTCATCACGCAGCCGGGAGAACATACGGCTCACCGTCTCAAGCTTCAGCCCAAGATAGTTGCCGATCTCTTCGCGGGACATGGGGAGGTGGATAATGGCACATGGCTGGCCGCGCGCCCCGAGGCGGTCGGAAAGGTTCAGCAGAAAGGCCGCCACCTTGAGCTCGGCGGTCATGGTGCCCAGCACCATCATAAGCCCATGGTCGCTCGCGATCGCGCCGCTTAGGAGCTTATGGAATTGATGCTGCAGGCGGGGAAGGTCGGATAGGAGCGCCTCCAGTCTCGTGAAGGGGATCTCGCATACCTCGCTATCCTCGAGCGCCACGGCATTGCCACGGTGCGCGTCGGTGCTGATGGCGTCGAGACCCATGAGCTCGCCTTCCATGGGAAAGGCCGTGATTTGTTCGTGGCCGCCCGCGCTCACCTCATAGATTTTGAAAAACCCCGCGCGCACCGCCGCCAGCGATTGCAGCGGATCGCCCGCGCGGAACAGATGTTGACCGGCGAAGACGCGTCGTCTGCGCTTGACCAAGTCGTCCAGCTTCCCCAGCTCTTCGGCATCCAGTCCGAGCGGCAGACAGATCTCCCTCAGGCTGCAGTTTGAACACCGTTGTCTCAGGCTGGCCTCAAAACTCGTCACCGCCATGCGTCGCATTTTCCTATCGTTGAGGAAGCCGCTGGTTTTCACCAGGGACCTCCGACCTTTGGGCCCTATCTCGTGATCTATAAGGATATGCTACTTTTGACAGCTATCAAGGCCGGTCGCATACGGCACGTAAGTGTACTCTGCGTGCGGGAGGCAGGGAACGGTTTGGGGTGCTTGGTCGAACGTGTTAAGCCTTTGGAGATAGGGAGGGCGAGGCGCCTATCTCTTTGGGCCGACGCACCGCGCCTACCGGCGAATACTTTATTGCGCCCCTTCCGATTTTTGAGCGGGAGCGGGAATGCGATTGGGGGGCATCGTGCCTACGCGAGAGGACAAACCGATCAGGGGTGTCTCCGCCCCGGCATGCACGCGTGGCCGGGCCGTCAGACCGAACGCCCCTCCCTCCTCATTTTGCATCCAGCCATTTTCCCGCGGATCGAAGCGGAACCCGTCTCTGTCACGGCCGCCGTCCCCGCCGCGCGCTCGACGCCCCACCCCCCGGGTGTGCGCCGGCCGGCGGTCTTGACCTAGGGCAATGGCGTAAGGACGGTGACGGATCGACAATGACCGCATTCCATTTTCGAGAGGGACTGAATCGTGTCAGATGGCCTACTGTCGAGTTTTTTGGCGCGCCAGCACCGTGAGCTGGATAGTCTCATGGAGGACGCGGAGAACGCCTGCGGTACGCCGCGCGCGCGGGAGGCCCTGCTCGCGTTCGGCGAGGCCATGGAGCATCACCTGGGGATCGAGGAGCGGGTCTTGTTTCCGGAGTTCGCGCGGCGCACGGGACCTGGCGGGCCGCTCGGCGTCATGCGCGAGGAGCACGACGCCATTCGCTCCCTGCTCGCGGAGGGGCGCGATGGCGGCGGCGCGACGTGCCGGGCGCTATTCGACACCCTGACCATCCTCGTATCGCAGCATCACTTGAAGGAAGAGAATGTCCTCTACCCCATGAGTGACGGCCTGCTTGCCGATTGCGCCGATGATCTGCTCGCGGCCATGAAGGAGGCGCCGATCGTCCATGAATGAACGTTTTCTCGACGCCAGCGATTTGCCGCCGCCCGAGCCCTTGCAAGTGGCCCTGCAGGCGGCGACCGCGCTCGCTCCCGGAGAGCGCGTGCGGGTGCGTCTGCCTCGCCAGCCCTACCCCCTCTTTGGTCTGCTGGATGAGCGGGGGTATTCCTACGAATCGGTGGCGGTCCCGTGCGGTGACGACTGCGTTTACGATGTCATCATAACGCGCGGCCCGGGCATGAGCCCATGAACGCGCGCGGCCTCGCGTTTGACGAGGCGCCGCCTTTGGCATCGGTCCTACGCTCGTTTCTCTGGGCACCCTGGTTTCTCGCCGCGGCCGGGGCGGTGCTCATGGCGGCGGGCCCCCAGGCCTTGCAGGATCGTTATACGGGGGCCATGCTCGCCGCCACCCACCTCGTGACCATAGGGTTTCTGATGCTGATCGTCACCGCCGCCGTGTTTCAGCTGGTGCCGGTGGTGTCCGGTGTCTCGTTCCCGCACGTTGCGTGCCTGGCCTTGACGGTCCGCTGGGCCTTCGTCTTGGGGACGGCGCTGTTGGCGGCCGCCTTTCTTGGGGGGCCACCGTTCCTCTTTGGGGCCGCAGCGGTGTCTCTCGCCATCGCAGTCGGCGCCTTCACCTTCTCGGGCGCCTGGGTCTTGTGGCGATTACCGAGCCACAAGACCATGACACCTATGTCCTATGCGGTTACGTTGCTTGGTGTCGCCCTGGCCTTCGGTCTGGCCATGGCCGGCGAGCGCGCCTCAGGCGCCCCGGTGTCAGCCGTGCTCTTGAGCGCCCACCCCCTGTGGGCGCTCGCGGGCGGCATCTTCGTTTTGTGGGCGGCGGTTGCCGCCCAGGTTTTGCCCATGTTTCAAGGTGCCCGGCCTTGGCCGCCGCGCGTCTCTCTCGTCCTGGGACCGCTCATTTTGGGTCTGCTGGTCGCAACCCTTATCGCCCGGGCATGGCTGGCCGCGGTCGTCGAGAGCGCCCTTCTCGTCGTTTTGGCGGCGGCCGTTATTGCCTATGCGGGGCTCCTCGGTCAACGCCTGTGGACACGTGGCCGCCGGCGCTCGGACGCCATGACGTTCTTTTGGTATATCGGCTTGGCGAGCCTGATCGCGGCGGCGGCGGTGGGCACCCTCATGACTATGGGTATTCTTTCCGGCCTCAAGTGGCCGCTCGTTTATGGTCTGCTCGCCCTCATGGGGGCGGCCGTCTCCCTGATGAGTGGCATGCTCTACAAGATCGTCCCCTTTCTCGTGTGGCTCCATCTTCAGCGACGCCCCGGACATCCCAGTGTCCTCATGACGTCCGCCATCGGCGAATGGGCCATGCGCGTGCACGCCGCCCTGCATCTGGCTACCCTGGGCTTCAGTCTTGCGGCGATCGCCTGGCCGCGTATCCTAGGCGAAGGCGCCGCACTGTTGTGGATCGCGGACGGCACCCTGTTGGGCGTCAATCTCCTCACCGCCCAGCTCTTTTACCAGCGCGTATCCCGCGCTTCCGCCGGAGGCTGGTCCCGTGCGACTCTTTGATGCCCCCCACACCGCTTATTTTCTGGGGGGCCTTGTACAGGTCTTGTTCGCCTTGATTCTCTGGGCGTTGTGGCTCATGGGGGCGTTTGCTGGCGCCTATTCGCTCCCCGCGATCCCCGTGTCGCCGCTTGCCTTGCATGGCTTTCTGATGCTCTATGGGGTCTTCCCGTTTTTCGTGTTCGGTTTTCTGGCCACCACCTTTCCGCGTTGGATGCAGGCCACCCCGGTTGCGCGCCGCGCCTACCGTGACGCCTTCGCCTTGCGGGCCGCGGGGCTCGTGCTCGTGTACGCGGGCCTCCTCGTGGGTGATCGGACGATCGTTGTGGGTGCCGTCCTCATGGCCTTGGGCGATGCGCACCTCGTCGCCGCACTCATCGGCGTGTATCGCCGCGCGCGCAAACCGGCACGTCGGGGTGTAATGGTCTTCACCGTCACGTTGACGATGGAGGTCGTGGGGCTTGCGCTCTACGCGGCGGCTTTTTGGCGCGGCTCGCCGATTCCCTTCGCGATCCCAATCCGGGTCGGGCTCTTCGGTTTTCTCCTACCCACGCTCTTTGGGGTAAGCTATCGCATGATCCCGTTCTTTACGGCCTCGGTGCTTGCTCATTATCAGCGTCCTCCGGCTGATCCCCGGGTCCCGCTCGGCTTCCTCGCCGCCACCGGCACCCATGCCCTTCTGGCGAGCCTCGATTGGCGTGCCCCGCTCATCTTTTTGGATGCCGCGATAGCGGCGGTGGCGTGGTATTTCCTGGCGCTTTGGTTTCAGCGTGATGTCGCGCGTCATGGCCTTTTGCTCCTGCTCTACGTGGGCTATGCCTGGCTCGGGGCGGGCTTCGTCTTGTATGCCCTGGGGGATGTCGGCTTGGTCGCCGGTCACCCGCATCTGGGCCGCGGCCCCTTGCATGCCCTTGGCATCGGCTTTGCGTTGAGCTTGATCGTGGCCATGGCCACCCGCGTCACGCGCGGCCACTCGGGGCGCGCGCTCGCGAGCGATGCCTGGAGCTGGGTTGCGCTCCTGGGCATAGAGATCGCGGCGACTCTGAGGGTCGCCTCCGACGTTCCTACGCTGGCGCGGCTTGCCCCGTATGACTTGAGTGTATTCGCGGCCCCGATCGCTATTCTGGCCTTGTTGCCCTGGGCGGCGCGCTATGCCCTCATGCTTACCATACCCCGCCGGGAGCCCGCGCCATGATCACCTTGACCCCCTTTCCCGTGGAGCCCGCGCTCTTGGCTCTGCACATTCTGTCCGTGGTCGCTTGGGTGGGCGGCATGGCCTTCGTCACCACCGTCATCCTTCCGGCCTTGGCGCGATTGCCGGTCGCCGAGCGCATCCCGGCATTCCTCGAGATCGAGCGCCGCTTCGGCCTCCAGGCGCGCATCTGGGTCTTAATCGCGGGCGCCACCGGCGGTGCGCTGTTGGCGCGATGGCATCTCGCGGCCCTTGCCGCCACGTCGCACGGTTTGTGGCTCGATGGCATGATCGCGTTCTGGGCGCTCTTTATGGTGCTGCTTTTCGTCCTGGAGCCGCTGTTTTTGCACAGGCGCTTGCGAGACCGCGGGGCGCGGGACGGCGAGGCGACCCGGCGCCTATTGTTGCGCGGTCATATCGTTCTGCTCGCGATCGCCGTGCTCGTGGTGGTGGGTGCCGTTCTCGGGGCGCAGGGCGTCGATTGACGGTTGGCGTCCTCCTCGCCCTGATGGGCCACATTGCCACTCGCATGGGTGGTGCGGCCACAATGACGGCGAAGTTTGAGGCGCTTTTCGATCAATGGCCTGGTAGCACCACCTCGGGCATGATGGCGCGCAGTGCCTTTTCGAGGGCGGGTGTCAGCCAGGGGCAATAGGTCGCCGATAGTTCCGGATCGGGGCACCCGGTCGGGCGAAAGCTCTTCAACGTCACCGAGTGCGCGCCCATGGCGGCAAGTTCCGCCACCATGGTCAGGAGATCCCTTTCCGACAGCAGGGCCGGGTGGACGGTTGTGCGCAACTCGTGAGGTTTTCCGCTGCGCAGCAGTATCTCCAGCGACGCGCGCGCCGCTTCGCCGCTTCCTTTGCGCGCGGTGATGGCGTCGTACTTCGAGAACGGCCCCTTCACGTCGAGCCCGACCCAATCGATACACCCGAGAAGATCCTCAAAGCGCCGGGGGGATACGCCCGCGGTGTGCAGGGCCGTCCCGAAACCAAGCAGGCGCGCCTCCATCAGCGCCGCGCGGACGGCGGCGGCTTGCGCGAGGGGCTCGCCACCGCTCATGACGACCGCATCCAGGAGGCCCACGCGTCTTTCGAGAAATTCCCGCGTGCTTGCCCACGACAGGCCGGCCTGAGCCCCCCAGAGGTGACTGTTGTGGCAGTAAGGGCAGCGCCAAGGGCAGCCACCGACGAACAAGACGGCGGCCTGATGCCCTGGGTAATCGACGCTACTCCAAGGCACGAGGCCGCCCAAACGCAAGCTTACGCCGAAAGGCGGCTTTCCACGAAGAACCGTCGCTCGTAGTGCTCGCCCTTCTTGCCCTCGTTGAATGATGCTACGGGACGATGGTAACCCATGACCCTTGTCCACACTTCGCACGGTTGCCGCTCCTCGGGGCGCAAACTCCCCCGCTCTTCCCCCGCTTCTTGAATTGCCTTCATGCCATCTCCTCCTCACTCGGCTTGCGCCAAAGTTCGCCGCCGCGCCCACGCTTCTTCGTCGCAGATCGGGCAAAAAGGGTGCTCGCCCGCGAGGTAGCCGTGACGCGGGCAGATCGAAAACGTTGGTGTAATGGTGATGTAGGGGAGGCGAAAACGCCCCAAAGCCCGCCGCACCAAGTCACGAGCGACCGAGGGGCTCGAGAGGCGCTCGTTCAGGTAGAGATGCAGTACCGTCCCCCCCGTGTAGCGGCGCTGCAGGTCTTCCTGGCGTTCGAGTGCCTCGAAGGGGTCATCCGTGAACCCTGCCGGCAATTGGGACGAATTGGTATAGTACGGGCGTTCGGCGGTCCCGGCCTGGCCGATGCCAGGAAAGCGTTTGCGGTCCGCGCGCGCGAATCGGTAGGTGGCCCCCTCGGCCGGCGACGCCTCGAGGTTATAGAGGTGCCCCGTCTGTTCCTGAAACTCCGTGAGCCGCCCGCGCATGTGATCGAGCAGACGGCATGCCATCGCATGGCCTTGCGGCGTCGTAATGTCGGCCTCGTCCGCCGTGAAGTTCCGCACCATCTCGTTGACTCCATTGATGCCTATCGTCGAGAAGTGGTTGCGCAGCGTGCCTAGATAACGTTTCGTGTACGGAAACAGCCCCTGGTCCATGTAGGTCTGTATGGTCTTGCGCTTGATCTCGAGACTCGTGCGCGCAAGCTCCAGGAGCTGGTCGAAATTGCGCAAGAGGCCAGCCTCATCGCCTCTGTGGAGATAACCCAGGCGGGCACAATTTATGGTAACCACGCCGAGAGACCCCGTCTGTTCCGCCGACCCAAACAGGCCATTGCCTCTCTTCAGGAGTTCTGTAAGGTCCAACTGTAAGCGACAGCACATGGATCGCACCATGTGCGGCTTGAGGTCGGAGTTCAGGAAATTCTGGAAATACGGAAGGCCGTATTTCGCGGTGAGAGAGAACAGCCGTTCCGTGTTTTCCCCCTCCCAGTCGAAGTCGGGGGTGATATTGTAGGTCGGTATCGGGAAGGTGAAGACCCGGCCCTTGGCGTCCCCTGTCTCCATGACCTCGAGGTAGGCCCTGTTGATCATGGCCATTTCGGGCGCGAGATCGCCATAAGTAAAAGGCATCTCCTCGCCCCCAATGACGGGCACTTGATCGCGGAGATCCACCGGACAAGTCCAGTCGAACGTCAGGTTCGTGAAGGGCGTCTGCGTGCCCCAGCGCGATGGAATGTTGAGGTTGTAGATGAGCTCCTGGATGCATTGCAGGACCTCCTCATAACGCATGTGGTCTTTGCGCACGAAGGGTGCGAGATAGGTGTCGAAGGAACTGAAGGCCTGCGCTCCGGCCCATTCGTTCTGCAGCGTCCCAAGAAAGTTCACAATCTGACCCACGGCGCTCGATAGGTGCTTCGGGGGGTTCGCTTCGACCTTGCTCGGGACCCCGTTTAGTCCTTCCGTGAGCAATGTGCGCAGCGACCAGCCTGCGCAGTAACCCGAAAGCATGTCGAGATCGTGGATGTGCAGGGCCCCGTCGCGATGGGCCTCGCCCACCTCTTTTGGATAGACATGATTCAGCCAGAAGTTCGCGACCATTTTGCCGGATACGCTCAGTATCAGTCCGCCGAGCGAGTAGCCCTGGTTGGCGTTGGCCTGCACGCGCCAGTCGCGGCGATCGAGATACTCGGTGATCGCCTCTTCGACTTCGACCCGCACCTTGCCCTGTTCGCGCGTCAGCCGACGTTTTTCTCGATATACGATATAGGCGCGGGCGGTGCGCCTATGACCGTGCGCAAGCAGGTTGTCCTCCACGAGGTCCTGGATGGTTTCGACATCCGGGCTGCCCGTGGGGGCTCGCGCCCCCACCTGCTCGGTCATGAGGGCTGCGGCGTCGGGTCCATACTCGCCTGTGGCGAGCCCTGCGCGCAGGAGCGCATAGTAGATTTTGCGATCATCGAAGGGTACGACGCGACCGTCGCGTTTGCGTACATTGCCGGGGGTTGGAGCGGCCATCACTACCTACTCCTTGTTGTTTTGTGGCTCTACAAATACAACTGCTTGCGGTGCCGCCTCTTGATATGCATCAAGTTTAGGTGATGTTTCTGTGCGTAGACTCGCAGCCTCGGTTCCATGATTACGAGCGCGGAGGTGTGGGCGCATGGCGGCGGTGGCCTATAGGGATGGTGTTATTGCACGTCCGTCGCCGGTGGTTCTGGCCTACCGTCTGCGCGACGGGGTGTACCTCAACCTCACGAATCGCTGCACCTTGCGTTGCCATTTTTGTCCCAAGTTTCACGGTTTGTGGACGGTTGCGGATGCGCGGCTGCGCCTTAGGGTCCGAGACGAACCCTCGAGTGCGGCCTTGGTGCAGGCGGCGTTGGAAGCGGGCCCCTGCGCTGAGTATGTCTTCTGCGGTCTGGGCGAGCCTACGACCCGCTGGCCGGAGTTGCTCGCCGTGGCCACCGCGCTGCGGGCTACGGCTACGCCCATCCGGCTCAACACCGACGGCCTCGCAAATCTCGTTCACGGTCGCGATGTGGTCCCGGAGCTCGAAGGGCTTGTCGACCACGTTTCGATTTCCCTGAACGCCGCTGACGAGGCGACCTACGAGCATCTCTGCCGTCCTGGTCGCCCCGGTAGCTACGCCGCCCTGTTGGATTTTGCCGCTCGTTGTCGCATATACGTCCCGCAGGTCACGCTGACCGCCATAGCCGGGCTGCCGGGTGTGGACATAGACGCCTGCGCACGCATCGCCCGCCATCTGCGCGTGGGGTTCCGCGCGCGCCCCCTGGAGTCGACCGATGGCCGTTCTTTCCGAGTTCGTTGAGACCTTTGGGCAGCAGCTTCTCCGTGAATTCGGCGAACGCGTCCATAAGGTGACCGTAGATGCGGGCTTCACCTGTCCCAATCGCGACGGCTCGCGGGGGCGTGGGGGCTGCACATTCTGCAATAACAAATCGTTCCATCCCGCCGTCAAGGCCCAGAGCATAGGCGCCCAGATCGACGCAGGCATGCGCTGTGTGCGGCGTCGTACCCGCGCGCGCAAGGTCATAGCGTATTTCCAGACCTACACGAACACCTACGCCCCTTTGTCGCGCCTGAGCGCGGCTTATGAGGAGGCCCTGGCGGTGCCGGGGGTCGTGGGGCTGAGCGTGGGCACGCGCCCCGATTGCCTGTCGGAAGGAGTGGTCGCCTTGATGGCGTCGTACCGGGAACAGGGCTTCTTGGTGTGGGTGGAGCTGGGTCTGCAATCCAGTTTCGATGAGACGCTCGCGCGCGTCAACCGGGGTCACGGATATAGCGAGTATCGCGAGGCCGTCGCGCTCCTGCAACGCTACCGGATCCCGGTGTGCACGCACCTCATCGTGGGCCTGCCGGAAGAGCACCGCGACCACGCCCTGCGCACCCTCGCGCGGGTGCTGTCTTTGGGGGTTGCTGGCCTCAAGATTCATCCCTTGCATGTCGTGCGCGGCAGCCGTCTCGCGCGAGATTTTCGTGCCGGACAGATCACGCCTCTCGAGATGTCCACCTATGTCGGTATCGTCGCCGATCTCGTGGAGCGCACGCCCCGCCATGTCGTCTTTCATCGACTCACGGGAACCGCCAAGGCGGCCTTGCTGCTGGCCCCGGATTGGTGTCTCGGGAAGTGGCGGGTGTTGAACGCCATTACTGCCGAACTGGCGCGGCGAGGGACCCGTCAGGGGGACCTCGCTTGTGGGGGGGTCTCATGGTAGCGGTCCCCGAGCTCGTATGCCCGGCCGGGACGCTGGCCGCCCTCGAGGCCGCCATCGATCACGGCGCCGACGCCGTCTATGTGGGGCTGCGCAACGAGACCAATGCGCGAAATTTCCCGGGGCTCAACTTCACGGCCGCTGACATCGCGGCGGGCACGCGTTACGCCCACGACCGCAAGCGTAAGGTCTATCTTGCCCTTAATACCTATGCGCAGCCGGGTCGCGTGGCCCTCTGGCGACGGACCGCCGACGAGGCCGCGGCCTCCGGCGTTGATGCCATCATCGCCGCCGATCTGGCGGTACTGCGCCACTGTGCCCGGCACCACCCCTCGGTACCGCGCCACCTCTCGGTGCAAGGCTCTGCTACCAACGCCGAGTCTTTGCGCTTTTATGTGGAAAGCTTCGGGGTTGTGCGCGCCATCCTGCCACGCGTGTTGGCCTTGAACCAGGTGAGCAAGCTCGCCGCCCATGCGCCTCTGGATCTAGAGGTCTTCGCTTTTGGCGGTCTCTGCGTCATGGTCGAGGGGCGCTGCGCCCTGTCGTCTTATGCCACCGGGGTATCGCCCAACACCTGCGGGGCGTGTTCGCCGGCATCGTCCGTGCGCTGGGAAGAAGATGGCGGGCGCCGCCGCGTGCGCCTGAATGGCATATTGATCGACGCCTTCGCCAAGACCGAAAAGGCGGGCTATCCCACGATCTGTAAGGGGCGCTTC
>JAKAXK010000011.1 GCA_021827145.1 Pseudomonadota bacterium | reverse complement strand
TACAAGACCCTGCAAACCCCACTTCGCCGCCAGGGTCTCCACCGCGTTCTGGAACTCCTCGGCACGCGAGGGATGATTGAAACGTGCTGAACCGAGGCGCGCAAGCGCACCGTCCGAAGAGCCGGCGGTGAGCATATGGATGAGTTCACCGGCCTCCGCGCCTAGGACCTCGCCGCCGAGTAGTGTGCCGGAATCCCCATCGGCAACGAGCCGTACATAGCCTTGCGCATCGTCTTGCCCGAGCGCGCGCGGCGAGGTCTCGAAGGCGGCGAAGCCGACCGCGGGCTCCAAGCCCCGATCCTCGGCCTCTTCTTCCGTAAGCCCCACGCGGGCAAGCTCGATGGCGCTATAGACGGCCTCGGGCACGCCCGCGAGATCCCGCTTGTGCCGGCCGGGATGCACGATATTGCCGACGGCCACGGAGGCCTCGTAGAGCGCGCGATTGGCGGTCATCGGGCCTGCCACACAGTCGCCGATGGCGTACAGGGCGGGAGGGCCTGCCCGCATTCCCTCATCGACCACGATATATCCCTGGGTATCCAGCGTAAGGCCGGCGCGCTCGATGGCTAGCCCCTCCGTGACGGGACGCCGCCCGGTCGCAAAGAGCGCCCAATCGGCCAGCCGTGTCTCGCCGCCTGTGATAGCGAGCCTCACCTCGCCCTCGCCGACTTCGATCGCCTCCACACCTCCACGTACCGGCACGAGCCCCCGATCCGCGAGCGCGGTGCGCAAAAGCTTCATGGCCGGGGCGCTGAAATTCGCGCGCGCAAACGGGTCCTGGCGCGCAAGCCAAGACACTTCACGCCCAAAGGCCTGCAGAATATAGGCGAATTCGAGCGCGATCACGCCACCGCCAATAACCACCACGCGCGCCCCCTCCGGCACCGGTTCATCGAATAGAAGATCGCTATGAAGGACGCGCCCGGATATCGCATCGACGCCTGCGGGCAGGCGCGGTGCCGAGCCCGTGGCGATGATCACAGCGCGTGGGGTGATGGTCGTGAAGCCAGGGTCGACGATGACCGTGTCCGCATCCTCGAAGCGTGCATGTCCCTCTATCGCGACCACACCCAGGCGCTTCAGGTAGGACCGATAGCTGTCGCGGATCGCCGCGACCACCTCGTGCTGATGGCGCCACGCCTGCGTCAGATCGCCCTGGATATGGCCTCGGATGCCACGATCAGCGAAATGGCGCCCCTGGTCGAGCAGGCGTGCGCTATGGTGCCAGTCCTTTTTTGGAACGCAGCCCCGGTTCAGGCAGCAGCCGCCCCAGGTCGCCTTTTCCACAATGACGGTTTTGAGCCCACGCAAGGCGGCGAGCACCGCAGCCCGATAGCCGCCAGGACCCGAACCGATGACCAGGACGTCGCATTCCATATACCCCCCTTTTTTGCCGCGCCCAGCTTGTGTGCTCACCGCGCGCTTGGCATGATTCCATCATGAAGGCTTTTATGCGCGCTATCACGGTCCGCCGCGATCGCCGGCGACTGGACTGGTTCTTCAGCCGCTACCGCGGTCGCACACTCATAGTCCATCAAGGGCTCGCGCTCGACTGGCTGGAAGAGCTCCTGAAACTCGGGGGCGGGGGCCGCCACTTTCGTTTTGATGCACGCAAGCCCCTCGACACGAAGAATGCCGCGTCATGGGTCGTCCATCGCTACATCCTGCCCCTCGAACTCCCGCTACCAGTCTTGTGTGACGTGGGTGGCGATACCGTCGCGGTCCGCCACCTTCTCACCCGAGGACGACTCGGCCATCCGGCAGACATCGCCTGGATACTCGACGACATGCGCAACAAATCCCGCGTGCATGCGACCCTGATTCGGGAGGCCCGCCACCTCGCCACGCGGCCAGGCCTGCCCGTCGCCGACAACACCTACGAGATCGACTTCGGCGACTGACGCACGGCGCCTGTCATCCCCATGATCGGGTGACAGCTCCAGGATCCGCGAACTCTACGCGCCGGCGACCGTCATGCGCTCGATGAGCCACGAACCCGTGCAGACGTTGTGGCGATAATCGACATCGCGCCCGACCGCCACGAGACCCTTGTACATATCCCGCAGGTTCGAAGCGATCGTGATCTCCTCCACCGGATAGGCCAGTTCGCCGCCCTCTACCCAAAAACCCGCGGCGCCGCGTGAGTAGTCGCCGGTGACAGAGTTGATCCCAAAACCGATGAGCTCGGTCACGAACAGACCGGTCCCCATCTGGCGCAGCAGGCCCGCGAGATCTTCGGCGCCGGGCGCGACCATGAGATTGTGGACACCGCCGGCGTTGCCGGTCGTGACCAGACCGAGCTTGCGCGCGGAATAGCTGTCCAGACAATAGCGACGCAGAACACCGTCCTCAATGAGATCGCGGGTGCGGGTCTCGACCCCCTCGGAATCGAAGGGCGCGCTGCCCATGGCCTTCTTGCGATGCGGCTCTTCATAAAAGTGTGCCCAGGCCGGAAACAGGGCTGTATCCACGCTGTCCACCAGAAAGGATGAGCGTCGATAGAGGCTCGGACCACTGATCGCTGATACCAGATGCGACACGAGACTCCGCGCCGCCTGCGCTTCGTAGAGCACCGGTACCTGGCAGGTCTTGATCTGGCGGGCGCCTAAGCGCCGCGCGGTACGCAGCGCGGCCCTGCGCCCGATTTCCTCGACATCGGGCAGGTCACGGGCGTCACGCGCCGAGGCGTAATCATAATCGCGCTGCATGCCGCCCTGACCATCCTCGCCCAAGACCGCGCAACTGAAGCCATGACGGCTTGCGCGCAGGGTCCCGAGAAAACCATGGCTTGTCGCATAGACATCGGTCCCCTCATGCGTCGTGACGCTGGCGCCCTCCGAGTTGCGAATGCGCGGGTCCGTGGCGAACGCCGCCTCCTCGCAACGGCGCGCCCTCTCGATCGCCTCTTCCATTGGCAGTTCCCAGGGGTGGTAGAGATCGAGGTCGGGGATCACGCGCGCGAGATGGGCGGGATCGGCAAGCCCATTATAAGGGTCGGCCGCGGTGTGACGGGCGATCACGCAGGCGGCCGTCACCGCCTCCGACAAGGCCTGGCTCCGAAAATCCGAGGTGCTGGCCGAGCCGCTGCGATCTCCAAAATAGACCGTGACCGCAAGGCTCTTGTCACGATGGTGCTCGACGGTCTCGACCTCGCCCTTGCGCACACTCACCGAAAGCCCGCGCCCAAATCCGGCATTCACCTCGGCGGCACTCGCTCCCTGATGTCGGGCGAGTTCCAAGGCCTGAGCCGCGAGATCCTCGAGCGAGGATGTTTCCTGATCCTTGGCGATAATGGCGCCCATCACTCCTCCGTTCCGCCGACTGTGAGGCCATCGATACGCAAAGTCGGCTGACCTACGCCCACCGGCACACTCTGTCCGTCCTTGCCACAAGTCCCGACGCCCGTATCGAGGGCCAGATCATTGCCGACCATGGCCACCCGTTTCAGCACGTCCGGGCCATTACCAATGATGGTCGCACCGCGCACCGGGCGGCCGATGCGGCCGTTTTCTATGAGATAGGCCTCGCTGGCCGAGAACACGAACTTACCCGACGTGATGTCGACTTGGCCGCCACCAAAATTGACGGCATAAAGGCCCTTCTTGACTGACGCCAGGATCTCCTCGGGCGGCATCTCGCCAGCCAGCATGTAGGTATTAGTCATGCGCGGCATGGGCAGATGCGCATAGGATTCGCGGCGCCCGTTACCAGTGGGCGCCATACCCATGAGCCGGGCATTCATCCGGTCCAGAATATAACCGCGTAGCACGCCCCGCTCGATGAGCACCGTGTTCTGGGTCGGTGTCCCTTCATCATCGACATTCAAGGAGCCGCGACGCCCGGCCAACGTGCCATCATCGACCACGGTACAGGCATCGGCGGCAACCTTCTCGCCCAGCAGGCCGGCGAAGGCCGACGTACCCTTACGGTTGAAGTCACCCTCCAGTCCGTGACCTATGGCCTCGTGCAAGAGGATGCCGGGCCAGCCGGGCCCTAGCACCACCTGCATGGTACCGGCCGGCGCGGGCGCGGCTTCCAGATTCACGAGCGCCTGACGCACCGCCTCCCGCGCATAGAACAGGGCGCGGTCCTCGGTCAGAAAATACCCGTAATCCGTGCGTCCGCCACCTCCAGAACTGCCTGTTTCGCGACGGCCGCCCTGTTCAACGATGACCGTCACGTTGAGACGCACGAGCGGCCGCACATCGGCGGCCATGACGCCATCGCTGCGCATGACGAATATGGTCTCCTGGGAGCCGCCAAGGCTTGCCATCACCTGCTTGACACGCGGATCGAGCCTGCGCGCCTCCTGCTCGACTCGCTCGAGCAGGGCCACCTTGGCCGCGTCTTCGAGACTGAGGAGTGGGTCGGCAGGCTCGTACAGCGACAATGCGTTGCCGTTATGCGCGGTAAGCGCCGCTGTCTGCTCGCGGCCGCCGCGGGCGATGGCCCGCGCTGCGCTTGCGGCGTCGAGGAGAGCCGGCAATACAATCTCGTCGGAATAGGCGAAGCCGGTCTTTTCGCCCGCGATAGCGCGCACCCCGACGCCCTGCTCTATATGACGACTCCCCGACTTGACCTGGCCCTCCTCGAGCGACCAGGACTCTTGGCGACTATATTGAAAATACAAATCCGCGTAGTCGATCTGGTGACCCAGCATGCGGTCCATGACTTGGTCCAGCTCGCTTACGCCTATGCCCGCGGGCACAAGCAAGGACTCCCGCGCGCGTTCCAGGTTTCGGGTATGTAAAGTTTCTGTCGTCATCAAAGTCTCCGGTGCATGACGCTAGGAAGGCGGCGACGGACATCCGCCACCGATTCGCGATCGAACTGCGCCGTCACAACCTCGCGGCCCGACGCTTGCAAAGCGAGGACCCTACCCCAGGCATCGACGATCATGCTGTGTCCATAGGTGGTCCGCCCATTGTCATGCCGGCCACCTTGCGCGGCCGCAACGACATAACAACTGTTTTCTATGGCCCGTGCGCGCACCAGGGTCTGCCAATGCGCCTCGCCCGTCGGGACGGTAAATGCCGCCGGCAGGGCCACGACCTCGGCACCGGCCGTCAAAAGCGCGCGGAACAGTTCGGGGAAGCGCAGGTCATAGCAGATCGCAAGCCCGAGACGGCCAAACGGCGTGTCCAGGACCACCGGGGTCTCGCCAGCCTCGAAGGCTTCGGACTCGGCGTAGCGTTCGCCCGGACCCAGATCCACGTCGAAGAGATGGATTTTATCATAACGGGCAACGCGTTCCCCGCGGTCGTCGAACACAAGACAGGCGGATCGAACCTTGGCCGGATCGTGCCCACGCATGGGAATGGTGCCGGCTACGACCCATAAAGAGAGCTCCCGGCAAGTTCGTGCGATCGCCTCTTGGATAGGGCCGCTGCCATCGGTCTCGGCGTGACGGAGCCGCTGCTCGCGCGAGCCCGCCATCAAGGCAAAATTCTCGGGCAATACCGCGAGACGGGCGCCGCGCGCATGCGCCTCCTGCAACGCGGCGCAGGCAACTGCGACATTGGCGGCGACATCACCCCCAGAACACATCGGTGCGGCCGCGAACACCGCCCTCAGTCCTTGTCCGTCTTCTTCCGTACGCTTGGCTTGCTCCATGGTCCCTTTATGTAATAGGTGAGACGCGTCCCCTGACTGATCTCGTGGGCGAATACCTTCTGCATCAACAACATCACAGCCCCCGCGATCGGGCCCCCGATCAGTCCCGTGGCGAGTGTGACATTGTTCTGAATATGGGGATTCACCCCGACCTTCAGATCGAAGGTCTTAGCCACGAGGTCGGTCTGGCCGGACACGACGACATTAGCAGACGCGCCTTCAATGTGTATCCCTTTGGTCTTGGCGACGCCGCCTTCGGCGATGAGTTTGCCATCGATACGGTCGAAGGCAAAACCCTGGCCGAAAACATTGCTGAAATCCAGCGTCAAATAGCGCGCGATGGAATCCACATTGAAGATACCAAGCAGCTTGCCCGCGCCTTGGCGCACTTGAACGAAGCGCCCGTGCCGCGCTACGAAACGAATATCCCCCTCGAGCGTGTTCAAGGAAAACGCGCTAGGGCCCCCTGGCCAATTCAAGGTCCCATGCGCGATCATACGGCCGCCCGCAACCTGATGAGCCAAGCCCCACGCCGACAGCGTATCACCGAGATTCTGGCTCTTGAACACCAGCGTGAAGAGCGACTCCGGGAGACCACCGTGCATGGTCCATTGGCCGCGGCCCATGACGCTGGCGTGCGGGCGCACGAGCCAGATCCTTTGGATACGAAAACCATAAGGGTAGGGGTGACCGTCGACCAGGACGCGCCCTATATAGCGGCCGTCAACCGTGAGGCTGCCGGCCGTGAAATGAATGGCCGGTAGCTGGCGCGGGTCGCTGGGCGCGCGCGCCACCTTGGTCGCCGCGATGACCTTGGCCGGGGCGGCAGCGGGCACGACCAAGTGGTTCAGGTTCACGACCACGACAGACCGGGGGCGTCGGCGCCAATCGACGGTCCCCGCGACATCAGGACCCTCGAGGACGCCCGACCAGGTCGTGCCGACGTGCTGAAAGCGGGCGTGGACGGTGCCGAAGGCGCGCCGGGCCCACTCCAGCGAACCGATATAGGCGGTAAGCGAGTGGAGCGTGAACAGGGCCCGGGTCGACGCCTTGTGCAGATGGGTCCGCATGAGTATGCGCGTGAAGGCTAGCCATGGCCTTACGGCCAGATAGCCCGCGCGCACACCCATTGCCAATCCCGGCCGAATGGTGTGCGGAGGCAGGGCCGATCCCACGCCGACCCAAAGCCCCCCCGCGGCCGCACGCGGCTGTGCATAGGACACAGCCAGATGCTGCGGCAAGACGCCGTGTGCAAACACGCCCTGTGGGCCGCTCGCGAGATCGAGATGCGCCTCAGCCGCGACCCCCATGGCCTTACCCGCGGGATAAGGCAGCTGGACCGCGAGTCGAGCCAGATCGGCGGAGACCGCGGCATGCCACGTCTTTTGGGCCCGCATCAGATGCAGGCGCCAAGTCACGGCACCGTGGACATAGCGATGCGCGGCGCCAGCCAAGGCCTTCAGATGCGCGGCATCGACCACGCCGGTCGCCCGTCCGACCACCCCCCCCGGCGCGCGGGGCTTCAGCGTGAACGCGAAGGGGCCGCCCAGGAGACGGCCCGTGAGCTGCGCGCGATCGGGGCCCGCATCGTCGAAGGCCGCCTCGCCCGTCAGATCCCGCCAATGCAGAACCCGCGTCCCCAGAGGGTAGCTCACGCTGGCCTCCTGGAGTCGCACATGACCGTTCAACGTGAGCGGCCCCTTGCGGTGCGAAAACGGGATGTGCAAGGCGAGCGCCACATGCGTAGCCCCCGTCCCGGAGATCGTCTGCGGCAGCGCGGATCGAAGCCCGCGGCGGACATGAGGCAAAACCAGATGCAGCAGGTCATGAAGGTCGGATTGCGCCCGCACGCGCACGGTCGCGGTGCCGCCGGGCGTCCCGAGCGGGCCCGCGCGTACGGCCAGGGCCGGGACCTGCACGCCACCCAACACCCCCGAGCCGCGCACGGTGAGAAGCGCGTCATGCTCGGTCACCGTCACCGCCAGATCGCGGGCCGCCGGCCAACGCGGCAGAAAACGATAACGACCGTGCGTGACGTGCAGTGTGGCCTGAAACAGGCCACCGCCCCGCCGGAACGGGAAACGGTCGAGCGGCCCCTTCAAGACGAGCCGCCCGTCGCTGACGACCCCTTTGCGTACCGTGCGCTCAAGCCACCGGCCCAGATGGCCGGGGAGCAGGCGCGGATAGAGACCGTTGACTATCGACAGGTTCACGCCGTGCATGGCGGCATGCAGGTGTACGGTGGGACCTGCCCCCGCGCGACGCGCACCCCTTGCCACCGCGTCCACCGTTCCGGCGTTCGACGCCAAATGAAAGACCGGGAGCGACCATGACATGACACCCGCGCTTTTTTGCCAGGAGAGCTGCGCGTTCAGGGCCTGCACATGCAGCGACACCGGCACGCGTGCCGGTCCCCGCACGAGACCATGCAGGCCGCTCAAGACGACGTGTCCGGCGTCGGTGCTCACCGAGAAGGTGCCGGTGGCATGCGCGAAATAGGGTCCTTGGGCGCGCCGCCCGAGACCCAGACGGGAAAAGCGGCCACGCGCGCGGTAGTGCCCATGCGGTCCCAAGCGCAAGTGCAAGTGAAAGCGCCGCAGGGACCCCACAGGCTTCAGGACGAACCGTCGCGCAAGCGTGGGGCTGAGAGAACGCAGATGCGTGCCCACGTAGGCGACTTGCGCCAAATTCACGCGATTGGCGTCCACGCGCCAGAGCGATCCGCGACGCGCCACGAAAACCATGGGCATGCGCGATCGGACCCCGGCGAGGTCCGAGACCAGGTGAGCGGCGTAGAACCGAAACCTGCGCGGACCGATCTTGAGGCTGAAACGGCCCGCAAGCCCGTCGATCGCAAGGGCCTTGGTGAACCGGTTGGCGGGCACGAAGACCTGCGCCAGCGAGAGATCCCCGCCCACGAAACTCGGGCGGCCCCGATGCCAATCGGTCCAGACCCGCCCGTTCGCGACCCCCGTCAAGGCGCGCAGGCGCTGCCGGTCGGCCAAAGCGGCCGCGGCATGGAGATCGAGGGCGGTGGCGCGCAGCCCCACGACGCCCTGAAAGTGTCGCAGCGAGAAACCCCGACCCGAGAACTGGACTGTGACGCGACAACGCGCGCAGATCCCGGGGACCGTGGCCCGCGCCGTCAGTGTGCGGTCTTTAATGCCGTTCGCCCAGCTTGCGTCCAGACGCTGGAGCGAGACCACATGCCTCAGCGACTCGGCGATCACGATATGCGCACCCGTGATCCTGAGGGCGTGCAGGCTGGCAAGAAAACCGCGCCAGTCAAAAGGCGGGCCCGCGCGATGCGGAAACCCCACGACATGAAGGCCTTTGGGCGTCTTGCGGAGATTCACACGGGCACCCGTCACGCCTATGAAGGCCGGCCACAGACGCCCCCGCGAAAGGGCAAGCCACGACAAATCGATACGCACTGATCGAAGCACCACGGCCGGGCCCGCGCGCCCCGCGATGGTGGTATTCAACAGCACGAGGCCGGGGCGCCAGCCCACGCGTGCCGCCACCCCGCCGATATGCACGCGGGCCCCCAAGGCGCGCGAGAGCGTGGTCTCCAAGGCCGGTCTCTGGGTTTGCAAGACCGGCGTCAGCCAGAAGGGGCTCGTGCCCAAGGCGAGCGCGACCAGCCCTACCAGCACCGCGGCCAAGGCAAGGATGGAGCGCACGCCACGGCTACGCTTACGCCAAAACCTTCGCGCCCGCCCCGCAAGCCCTACCATGAAATCATCAACTCAAACTCCCCAGGGAATCCTGGATACCGCGCCGAATGCATCCTTTCAGGTCAGAACGACCTCGTATTCTTCCTGATTGTAAAGCGGCTCGACCTGGAGATGAATGGGCTTTCCGATGAACTCCTGCAATCGGGCGAGACTCTGCGCCTGATCATCCAGGAGCCGGTCCACGACCAGCTGGGAGGCTACCACCAGGTATTCGTCGGTTCCGAACTGCCGCGCCTCGCGCAAGATCTCCCGAAAGATCTCGTAGGCCACGGTCTCGGGTGTCTTCAAGACGCCACGCCCCTTGCACGCCGGACAGGTCTCGCAAAGAAGGCGCTCAAGACTCTCGCGCGTCCGTTTACGGGTGATCTCGACGAGACCCAAGGCCGACATGTCGGCGATGGAGGCCTTGGTGCGGTCACGCGCCAGGGCACGTTCGAGCGCACGCAACACTTGGCGCTTGTGGTCGAGATCGGCCATGTCGATGAAATCCACGATGATCATGCCGCCCAGATTCCGCAGCCGCAGCTGGCGCGCAATGGCATGCGCCGCCTCGAGATTGGTCTTGAAAATGGTCTCGGCGAGGGTCCGGTGACCCACGTAAGTGCCGGTGTTGACGTCGACCGTGGTCATGGCCTCGGTCTGGTCGATGACGAGATAGCCCCCCGATTTCAGGGCAACACGCCGATCCAAGGCGCGCTTGATCTCGTCCTCCACGGAGTAGAGGTCGAAGATCGGCCGCTCCCCGGGATAATACTCGACACGCGGCGCCACCTCGGGCACAAACTCCAGCGCGAAATCCTGGGCCTTGCTGAACATCTCGCGCGAGTCGATGCGCACCTTCTCGACGTTATCGCGCACGAGGTCACGCATGGCCCGCAAGGCCAGGGAAAGGTCCTCATGTACGAGACCCCGGAGGTCCGGCGCCGCGATGCGCTCGGAAAGACGCCCCCAGAGTCGACGCAAATAACGGATGTCGCGCTTGAGCTCTTCCTCGCTGACCTGTTCGGCCATGGTCCGCAAGATGAAGCCGCCGGGCTCATCGCCCATGGCCTGGCGCACCGCCGCGCGCAGCCGTTCGCGCTCCTCCACATTATCGATCTTTTGCGAGATGCCGATGTGGTCGCTCATCGGCATGTAGACCACATAACGGGCCGGAAGGCTGACCTGGGTCGTGAGCCGCGCCCCTTTGGTCCCAATCGGATCCTTCAGTACCTGGACGACGATGTCCTGGCCCTCGACGAGACCGGCCTGTACGGCGCCCACCCCCGCCTTCATCTCGGCGGTCTGCAGGAACGCCGCGCGCTCGAGTCCGATATCGACGAACGCCGCCTGCATGCCGGGCAGGAAGCGGGACACCCGGCCCTTGTAGATGTTGCCGACCAGGCCCCGGTGACTCGCCCGCTCGATATGGACCTCTTGCAGTACACCGTTCTCCACGACCGCAACCCGCGTCTCCTGAGGGGTCACGTTGATCAGGATCTCCTCGCTCACAGGACCCCCTCGGCCCGCAACAGTTGTCCGCATTCATACAAGGGCAAGCCGACGACCCCGGAATAGCTCCCGCACAGGCGCGTGACGAAGAGCGCCGCGCGTCCCTGGATGGCGTAAGCCCCAGCCTTGCCGATCGGTTCGCCGGTCGCGCAATAAGCGTCGATCTCGGCGTCGGTGAGCTCCTTGAAGGCCACCTCGGTACGCGCCACCGCCTCGTGGCGATCACGCCCTAGGAGGCACACGGCGGTATACACCGTGTGCTCAGTCCCCGAAAGGCGGCGCAGGGCGGCACGGGCGGCCGATGCGCCGTCGGGCTTGCGCACGATGTCCTCTCCTTGTACGACGATGGTGTCAGCCCCCAGCACCGGCGCGAATGCGAGCCCGCGACGATCGCGTTCCCGCACCCCCGCGCCCGCCTTGCCACGGGCCATGCGCTGTACATAGTCCCAAGGCGACTCGGCGGCCCGCACGGCCTCATCGATCTCGGAGGCAAGCGTCGTGCATGCGACCGCAATTTGCTCGATGAGCGCGCGCCGACGCGCGGAGCCCGACGCCAAATAGATCAAGTCGACCCCCTATGATAAGGCTGCCCGGTCAGGCTACTGTAGGCGCGGTACAGCTGTTCGGCCAGAATCACCCGCACCAAGGCGTGAGGGAACACGAGCGGCGACAGCGACCAGCGATCGGAGGCGGCCGCCAGACATTCATCGGCAAGCCCCTCGGCGCCCCCGACCAGAAAGACCACGGGTCGGCCAGAGGCGAACCAGGTCCCGAGATCGCGGGCCAAGGCTTCGCTCGAGCGCATGCGTCCCTGGACATCGAGCGCTACCAGCAAGGCCGCGCTCGGTGCCGCCGCCAGCAGCCGGCGGCCCTCCTCGCGCTTGAGTCGCTCGAGGTCCGCGGCACGCGTCCACCGAGCCGGGGGGATTTCGGTCAATTCCAGGCGGTAGGGGCCAGGCAAGCGGCGTGCGTAATCCGCGAACCCGGCCTGCACCCATGCCGGAACCCGCGTACCGACCGCGAGCAACCGCAGGGCCACGGCCCTAGCCCCGGGGACTCGACTTCCGCCGGACGTCCTCTTTGCCCCCAAACTCTTCGGACCAGAGTTTTTCCAGGGCGTAAAACGCGCGCGTCTTCGGGTGCATGACGTGCGCTATCACCTCCCCGCAGTCGATGAGCACCCACTCCCCCAGCGCGAGCCCCTCGACACCCTGCGGCTTGTAGCCGGCCGCGCGCAGCTGATCATCGACCTTGCGGCCGATCGACGTCACATGGCGCGTCGATGTTCCGCTCGCGACGATCATGGTGTCGGTAATATCCGTCAACGCCCGTACGTCCAAGACCACGATGTCGTCGGCCTTGGCCTCCTCCAGCGCCTCTCGCACCAATTCAGCTTTCATCATTCCGCGAAGATCTCCGATACAGTCCATGCGCTTCGATATAGTCCGGGACCCCATCCGGCAACCACGAGGCCGGGGCCGTCCCATCCGCCAATCCTTCCCTCAGGGCAGTCGCGGACTCCGGGCGGGCGCTCGCCGTGAACAGGAAGGCGCGTCCGGAGTCCGCCGTCAATAAGGTCTCGGCACGCCCCGCAAGACGCGGCCGAACCCACGCCGGGAGCGTGCCGTCGAGGCCGGGGCGACTGACTATGACCACATGGGCCAGCCCCAGTATGCGCCGCCAGCGATGCCAGGCGGGCAGACTCACGAAGGCGTCCATCCCCAAGATCAAGGCCAGCGGCTGAGCGTGATGGGCGCGCAGGATGGCGAGCGTATCAACCATATAGGAAGGACCCTCGCGCTCGTACTCGGTCTCGTCGATCACAAACCTCTGGTCGGAGGCGAGCGCAAGCCTCAGCATGGCGAGCCTATCGCGGGCGCCGGCGCTGGGCGCGGGCCTGTGCGGGGGCCGGGCCGCGGGGACAAACACGATCCGCGACAAGGGCAAGGCCCGCATGAGTGCATCGGCGACCGCGACATGACCGCAGTGCACGGGATCGAAGGTCCCGCCGAAGACCCCCAGGATCCTTGCGCTATCGGCGGATATGCCCGTCACCCCAAACCACGAACTTCTGGGACGTCAGGCCCTCGAGCCCCACCGGACCGCGCGCGTGAAACTTGTCCGTGCTGATACCGATCTCGGCGCCCAGGCCGTATTCGAAACCGTCGGCGAAGCGCGTCGAGGCATTCACCATCACGGAACTCGAATCGACCTCGCGCAGGAAGCGTTGGGCGTGCGTCCAATTCTCGGTGACGATCGCATCGGTATGATGGGAACCGTAACGCGCGATATGGGCTATGGCCTCGTCGAGCCCCGCCACGACCCGTATCGCGAGGATGGGCGCAAGATACTCCGCCTCCCAATCCTGGTCGGTCGCGGCATGCGCCCAGGCAATGCGATCACGGGTCTTGGCGCAGCCACGCAACTCGACCCCATGTTCCTTGTAGGCCCGCGCGAGCGGGGGCAAGAGCGCGTCGGCGCGACTCTCGGCGACCAGCAGGGTCTCCATGGTGTTGCACACCCCATAGCGCTGCGTCTTGGCGTTCACCGCCACGGCCTGCGCCTTGGCGGCATCGGCATCGTCATCCAGATAGACGTGACAGACCCCATGCAAGTGCTTCAAGACCGGCATGCGAGCCTCGGTCGCGACCAGCTCCACGAGCCCCTTGCCGCCCCGTGGGACCAGGAGATCGACGAATCGATTCATATGCAGGAGTTCGGTCACGGCGGCCCGATCCGCGGTCTCCACGAGCCCCACGGCGCCGGAGGGCAGCCCCGCGGCGGCCAAGCCTTCCTTCAGGCATCGGCCGATCGCGGCATTGGAGTGCAAGGCCTCCGAACCCCCGCGCAGAATGACGGCGTTACCGGATTTGAGACAGAGCCCGGCGGCGTCGGCGGTCACGTTCGGTCGCGATTCGTAGATGATGCCGATTACACCGAGCGGCACGCGCATACGTCCGACCTGGATGCCGGACGGACGCGCCGCAAGCCCCGTGATCTCGCCGATGGGGTCGGGAAGCGCCGCAATCTCGCGCAGTCCGCGCGCCATCTGCGCGATGCGTTCGGCGGTCAATACCAAGCGATCGATAAGGGCGTCATCGAGCCCCGCAGCACGCGCATCCGCCACGTCCTTGCCGTTCGCGTCCTGAAGCTCGGCTGTGTGCGCGAGCAGCAGGTCAGCGGTCGCCGACAGGGCCGCATTCTTGGCGCCGGTCGCGGCGCGCGCCATAGCCGGCGCCGCCTCGCGCGCCATGCGCCCCAAGCCCTCCATGTAAGCCGCTACGTCCGTCATCCTCTCGCCCCGTCCTCGCCCGACATTCCCGCCAACCCCATGGCCACGCGCTCTATCATAACCCAGGCGTCGCCCACAGCCCGCCCCTTGTTTATCCGGTCGAGTTCCGCGCAATGGAGAAGCAGGTGGCGCAGACGGCCGGCCGACAGACGCCGCGCCGCCGCCAAGAGCAGCGCCTGACGGGCAGGCCAGACCCGCTCGCGCCGAAAGAGGTCGGCAAGCGGCGCCTTTTTGGCCTGCAGGAACGCGATCCGGCTCAAGAGACGTAGCTCCCGCGCCAGCGCCCATGAGACCAGTATCGGGTCTCGGGCCTCGGTGCGCAAGCGATCCGTATAGCGGTAAGTAGCCGCCAGATCGCCCTGCAGGGCCACGTCGGTCACGGCAAACACGTCAAAACGCGCCTCGTCGCCCAGGATCGCCTCCAAGGCCTCGGCATGAGGCTGAGGCTCGGTCTGCAGACGCGCGATGGCGTCGGCTGCCGCACCCATATTCCCTTCTGTACAATAACTTATGCGCCGGGCGATCTCGTCGTTGACGATACCGATCTCTCGCAGTCGTGCCCGCACCCAGGCGAACAGTCGTTCACCGGACAGGGTCGCCGCGACCACGACATGCCCCGCGGCGGCCACCGCCTCGACCCAGGCGGCCTTTTGGGCGGCGCGGTCGAAAGCGCCCGCGACCACGATCAACACATCGCCCGGGGCGATCAAGGGGAGACAGGATGGCAGCTCGCGGCCGAGGGTCTCACGACTCTCGCGGGCACGCAGCTCATAGAGACTGCGCGAGGCAAACAGCGAGGGTGAGGACAAGGTCTCTCGAAACCGCGCCCAGGAGAACCCACTCTCCAGAAAAAACCGCTGGTGATCGCCGATAGCGGCCGCCGTGACAATACGCGTCACCGCCTCCTCCACCAAAAACGGTTCATCTCCACAGACCAGGTACACCGGCCGCAGGTCGCCAAGCCGTGCCGGAAGCTCCTCAGGCTTGAGGCGCATGACCCTGAGCCTTGGGCTTTGCGGTCGGGGCGGCGGGCGCTGGCTGCTTGTAGGCAGCGAGCCCCCAGACGATCTGACGGGCGGCGGCGCGGCGCATGCGGCGCTTCAAATACGCCTCCTCGCGGGCCATCGCCAACACATAACGTGGGTCGAAACTGTACTCGCGCTGAACACGCACGGTGCGCGACGGGATCAAGATGCGCCCGTGCGGCCCGACGACACTGTAGGTGACCGCATAATCCAGAAGGTAAGCGCTCGCCCCGCCATTGCTGTTGATGGTCACGATCATGGGATTCAGAGTCTCGGCCGCCAGTACGAGCGTGGGCACCTTACGGTGATCGACGACTTCGACGCCGCGATTCGCGAGCGCGCGACGCACGACGAGTACGAGCCCTGGGTACTTGAGTCCGCTCGAGGGCATGCGCACCCGCAGAGTCGTCAAGGCGGGTGGCAGGGAGAACTCGCGGGCGGTGCGTAAATGAAAACCGCAGCCCGCGAGGAGGGCCCCTAGCAAGGCGGCGGTCAAACGCTTCATGAGGATCTCCGTTTGAGGGGGCGGGCTAGTGCGCCACGATATTGACGAGGCGGCCTGGCACGACGACGACCTTGGCCACCGCTTTCCCGTCCACGTGCCGGCGCACCAGCTCGTCGGCCAAGGCCCGGGCCTCGATCGTGGCCCGATCACAATCGGCGTCGACCGTGATCTCGCCACGACGCTTGCCGTTGACCTGCACGACGAGGCGCATGGTCGTACGCTTCAAGGCCTCGGCGTCCACTTTGGGCCACGGCGCATCGACGATGGGCGAGGACCCCAGCTTAAGATCCTGCCAGAGCCGGTGGCTGATATGGGGGACGATGGGCGCCAGGAGCCGCAACAAAAGGCTCACGCCCTCCCGCAAGAGACGCGATCCGGATTCGGACACGGGCTCGTCTAGGAGCTTTTGCAATATGTTGGCAAGACTCATGCAGGCCGCGACGACGGTATTGAAATGGTAGCGCTCGTAGTCACGCAGGGCCTGGTCGAGCAGGGTCTGCATATCGGCGCGCACGGCCTTATGCGCCTCATCATGGCCCTCGCCCGACACCGTGGGTCGGGCGGCGATAGCGTGGGCGAGCGTCCAGAGCTTTTTCAGGAAGCGGTGGGCACCAGCGACGGCGTCGTCGCTCCACTCCAGGGACTGCTCCGGGGGGGCGGCGAACATGATGAAAAGCCGCGCCGTATCGGCACCATATCGATCGATCAAGGCCTGCGGATCGACCGTGTTGCCCTTGGACTTGGACATCTTGGTCCCGTCCTTCAGCACCATGCCCTGCGTCAAAAGCCGCGTGAAGGGTTCATCATGGCGCACCAGACCCTCGTCGCGCATGAGCCGGTTGAAGAACCGGGCATAGAGCAGATGGAGGATCGCATGTTCGATGCCGCCGATGTACTGGTCGACCGGCAGCCAGTACTGGACACGCGCATCGAGCATCTGCCCCGCATTATCGAAGGAGCAATAGCGGGCGTAGTACCACGACGACTCCATGAAGGTGTCGAAGGTATCGGTCTCGCGACGCGCGGCACTCCCGCATTGCGGACAGCGAACGTTCAGGAAATCCGTGCGCGCGCCGAGCGCCGATCCACCTTGGGCGATGACCACGTCCTCCGGCAGGATCACCGGGAGGTCCTGGTCGGGTACGGGCACCACGCCGCAGGCCTCGCAATGGATCATCGGGATGGGCGTGCCCCAATACCGCTGGCGTGACACGCCCCAGTCGCGCAAGCGCAACTGGACGCGCGCGGCACCGGCGCCGATGCGCGCCAAGGCCGCCACGACCTGCCCGCGCGCCTCATCCGATGCGAGACCCGTGAAGGGGCCCGAATCGACCAGCCGTCCGACGCCTGTATAGGCCGCCTCGCGCACGAGGTCCTGCGCTTGACCCTCATAACCCTCGGGCACCACCACCGGGATGATCGGGAGATCGTAGCGGGTCGCGAATGCGAAATCGCGCTCATCGTGCGCCGGCACCGCCATGACCGCGCCCTCCCCATAGCCCATGAGCACGAAATTGGCGACATAGACAGGCAATCGGCGGCCGGTGAGGGGATGGCGGGCGTAGAACCCTGTGTCAACACCACGCTTCTCCATGGTCTCGAGGGCCGCCTCGGCGGTCTGCGCCACCCGGCACTCGTCACGGAAGCGCGCCACCTCGGAGCGCGTCGCGCTCGCCAGGATCGCAAGCGGGTGCTCGGAGGCCACCGCCAGATAGGTCGCCCCCATCAGGGTGTCGGGCCGAGTGGTGAAGACCGTCAGCGGCCCATAGCCGTCCACAAGGAAACGGATCTCCGCACCCTCGGAGCGCCCGATCCAGTTGCGCTGCATGGTCGCCACCCGCTCCGGCCAGCCCGGCAGGGCCTCGAGCCCCGCGAGCAACTCGTCGGCGAAGGCCGTGATTCGCAGGAACCATTGCGGGATCTCACGGCGCTCAACCTCGGTGTCACAGCGCCAGCAACGCCCGTCCACGACCTGCTCATTGGCAAGCACCGTTTGATCCTTGGGGCACCAGTTGACGGGCGCCGTGGCGCGATAGGCGAGCCCTTTGCGATAGAGGCGCGTAAACAGCCACTGCTCCCAGCGGTAATACTCGGGGCGACAGGTCGCAATCTCGCGCCGCCAGTCATAACCGAGACCAAGCCGCTTCAACTGATCGCGCATGGCGGCGATATTGTCGTAGGTCCATTGGGCCGGCGGCACACCATGGCGCTCGGCGGCGCCCTCCGCGGGCAGGCCAAAGGCGTCCCAGCCCATGGGCTGCAGGACATTCATGCCCTGCATGCGCCGCCAACGGCTGATCACATCCCCCAGGGTATAGTTACGCACATGCCCCATATGTAAGCGTCCCGAGGGGTAGGGAAACATCGACAGACAATAGAACTTGGGGCGCGAGAGGTCTTCGTTGACCTCAAAGCTGCGGGCCTCGGCCCAATAGGCCTGGGCCTCGCGCTCTACATCGATCGGCGAATAACGTTCATCCATCGGATCTGGGGCTCACTTCTGACAATGGCGGTGGCCTATTATCCATGGAAACCGTCAACGCGTCTCCGGGACCACGACTTGCAGCCTCTACCCGCGCCGCCGTAACAGGCCGTGAACGCGCACGAACCCCCAGGGGTCAGGCCTGACCTCGCAAAGGGGACCGAGACGCCGCGCCCCTCGGCCGGCCGGCGACGGTCCCCGCGGCGATCGAGGGCGGTCTTCATAACGCACATCGCCTCGGCGCGCGGGCCATGGCGGCCATAAAAAAGATAACCCGCGGACTCCCCGGCCACCACCTTGCGCAGCTTTTCGAGGTGGGCGTCCGGGGGCGTGGGCGCACGCATTGGGATGTTGACGGAGGCCAGGCCCCGCGTCGTGGACCGCCGCCGGCCCGTCCTTGGGGCCCCGTCTCTCGCTCGGCTCACGAAAATCCACGATCGTGTGGACGCCGTCCGCGGCGAGCTGGCGCAGATCCTGCTCGCTCGGGGCCCCGCCCACATAAACATCCGGTGCTGCCTTCACAAAGCGCATAGTGTCACCACCGTTCGATGGATGGATGGATGAGATACCCGGAGACGGTCAACCCTGGCGGCTCGCCTTCATCTCGTCGCAAAACGGCTGAAAGTCGCCGGGCAGCTCCGGAGGACATTCTCCGCACGCCCTATTGCCGGGAACCGCATAGTCGATGAACCGAGGGGGCGGGAGCCCCAGCTCGCGCATGATGGTCAGGAACTCCTCCAGGGTCCGCCCGCCGCCCAAGCGCGGATTCCGACGCCGCTCCTGTGCAATCGAAGAGACGCGCCGGTCCTGGTAATCGTGACCGGGATAGACGAGATAGTCGTCCGGTAATGAGAAAAGCTGCTCGTGGACGCTCTGGTACAGGGCCCGCGCGCTGCCACCCTGGAAATCCGTGCGCCCGCAACCGTCGATCAGGAGGGCGTCCCCGCTCAATACCCGATCGCCCACGACATAGGCCATGTGCGTCGGCGTGTGCCCCGGGGTGTGCCGGGGCTCGAGCACGATCGTGCCCACGGTAAGGGGCCGACGGTCCTCGATCGGGACATCCGCGCAGGCGAGCCCCTCGAGGGCGGGCACGGCGATACGGCTGCCGGTCTCGCGCTTCAGACGCTGGGCGGAGGTGATGTGATCGGCGTGGATGTGCGTCTCGACGGTGTAGGCGAGCGCAAGCCCCAGTTCCCGCAAGACCCCCAAATCACGCTCCCAAGCCGGCAACACCGGGTCGATAAGCACGGCCTGCTTCGTCTCCTCGCATCCCAGGAGGTAGGTATAGGTGCTGGAGAGCGGCTCGATCAGCTGACGGAAGATCATCGCATACCTCGACTAAGAACCCCTTCATCCCTTACTGGAGCCGGGGCGCCGGGAATTCAAGCGCCCTCTCCCGGCACCGGACCGCGCCTTGGGGCCGCGACGCTCGGGAAGCGGGCGCGCCGTCCCACCTATCCCGAGCGCTAGACCCGGAGACGCCCGGGAGTCCGACCCTCAGGGGACCCGCGGCCTCATCCGGCGTCGCCGCCCGGCGGCGCCGATAAGGATCAGCGCGCATGCGGCCAGGACCGGCGCGTGGCCATAGCGATCATAGGGGGTAAGTCCCGTATAGGGCTCGGCCACCACGGTGAGCACACCTTGGCGGAAGGGTGCCAAGCGGGCACGGATGCGCCCCGTGTGGCCCACGAGCGCCGTCATGCCGTCGTTGGTCGCAATCAGCATCTGCCGCCCCGCCTCGGCGGCGCGCAATTGCCCGATCTGGAGCTGCTGAGGGGCCTCATTGGAATGACCATACCAGGCGTCGTCACTCACATTCACGAGTAAGGTCGCACCCGGAAGTCCCTGCGTGACCAAGGATCCGTAGGCGACCTCGTAACAGACCGACACGCCGATCCGCGCGTGCGCCGCCCGCAGGGGCCGTTCCACACCACGCCAGGCCGTGAAGCTCGACATGGGGATGTGCAGGACGTCGAGGATGGGGTTGAGAAGCGCAGGCCACGGCAGGTATTCCCCGAAAGGCACAAGGTGACGCTTGCGGTAAAACCCGTCGTGGCGGCCGACACTCATCACCGCGTTGTAGACCGGCCCATGAGGCGCGTCGGCGTTACCTTCAATGACGCCGAACAGAAAATGCCTGTGACCCGCCTGCGCCAGGTGTTTGAGATAGGGAATGAAATGCCCGCGCAGCTGATGCGAGAACCCCGGGATCGCGGTCTCCGGCCAGATGACGAGCCGCCCATCACTCTGACGCGTCAAATTGAGATAGCGAGCGATGATCGCGTGGCGGGCCCGTGGGCTCCACTTGGCGTAGGGGGACACGTTACCTTGGATCAGCGATACCGTCACCGCACGCCCGACGCGATGAACAAAGATCAGCGTGGCCAACGTAGGCGCGGCTGCCACAACCAGCACAATCCACCAGAGGCCGCGCCGCCGCCCGCGCACGGCCTCCACGGCGAGTGCGCCGAGCACCGTCACGAGAAACGAGAGGCCGAGCACACCCACAAGCGGCGCGAGACCCACAAGCGGCACGAAGCTCGCCGCATAACCCACATCAAGCCACGGAAAGCCGGTCAGGAACACACCACGCACCCACTCACCCACGACCCAAAGCGCGGCAAAGAGCCAAGGGTCGAGTCCGCCCCCCGTGCGCAGGCGCGCGAAGAACGCGCACGCAAGCCCCACATAGGTCGCGAGTATGGACACGAATAAGGTCCACGCGAACGCAGCGAGTGGTGCCGGCATGGCGCCAAAACGCGTCAGCGTGAGGTAGACCCAGGGAACGCCGAAGGCGAACAGGCCCGCCCCGAACCAAAACCCGCGCGCGAAGGCTTGGCGCCCTGATACCACACCCACGAGCAGGTAAAGGCCCCCGAGACTGAGCGGCGCGAGCCACGCCTGCCGATAAGGGGCAAAAGCGAGATTCAGGACCGCGCCCGCCGCGAACGCCGCAATCCAAGCGGCGACGCCTGCGGAGCGCCTAGCCGACCACTTGATTTTCTTCGGCAATGGGGACGACTTTCAGGAGATGGACCCTGCGCGAATCGGCACGCAGCACCTCGAACCGCAAGCCTCCGACCTCGAGGCGCTCGCCGCGTTTGGGTACGCGTCCGAGCTTGGTCATGACCAAGCCGCCGATCGTGTCGACTTCCTCGTCATCGTAGTCGGTGCCGAAATATTCGTTGAATTCCTGAATAGGTGTCAGCGCCTTGGCCACAAACTCATGTTCGGCCCTTTGCATGATCATGACGTCGTCGACGTCCAGATCGTGCTCATCCTCGATCTCGCCCACGATCTGTTCCAGAACATCTTCGATCGTGACGAGGCCCGCCACGCCGCCGTACTCGTCAACTACGATCGCCATGTGGTTGCGACTGGAACGGAAGTCCCGCAGCAGGACGTCGAGACGCTTGCTCTCCGGCACGAATACCGCCGGCCGTAGCAAATCGTAGACATTGAACGCGGAATGCTGCTCGCCATGAAAATACCGCAGCAGATCCTTCGCGAGCAGGATGCCGACCACTTTATCCTTATCACCATCGATGACCGGGAAGCGTGAGTGGCCGGTCTCTATCACCCGCGGCAGATAGCGCTCCGGCGGGTCGGCCCGATCGATCACATCCATCTGCGCGCGCGGCACCATGATGTCTCGGACGCGCATCTCGGCGACCTGGAACACGCCCTCGATCATGTCGAGCGCGTCGCTTCCAATGAGTCCGCGATCATGCGCGTCTCGCAAGGTCTCGCGTAGCGCGTCGCGATCCTCCGGCGCACCCCACAAAACATGTCCAAGCCGATCAAGAAAAGATCGCCCCGGCCCGTGCCCGTTATCTTCCTGAGCCATGACTCAACGATAAGGGTCCGCGAACCCCAAACCCTCCAATATCCGTGTTTCCCGTGCTTCCATAACGCGTGCGTCCTGGTCCGTCTCGTGGTCGAAACCCTGAAGGTGCAGTATACCGTGAATGAGCAGATGCGCCCAATGGGCGTCTTCCGGGCGCTGGGCCTCTACAGCCTGCGCCCTGACAAGCGGCGCGCAGATGACGATATCGCCCAAGAACCGTGTCTTGCCGATTTGCGCGTCCCCATAGGGGAAGGACAACACGTTTGTGGGCCCCGTACGCCCCCGGAAACGCCCGTTCAATGCCGCGGACTCTGTCTCTGTCACGATTCTAAGACCAAGCTGCACGCCCCCGTCCACATCCGCCAATGCCGCCTTGCACCAGCGCACCAAAGTCGCTCGCGACGGGACGCGGCAGCCTTCGCAAGCCAGGCCGAGATCAAGATGCAGGCGCTGCACGCCTACACGGACCGCTCGTACGTCTCGTAGGCCTCGACGATGCGCTGAACCAGCGGATGGCGCACGACGTCGGCGCTCGCGAAGTGCGTGAACGCTATCCCTTCCACGCCTTTGAGGATTTGCAAAACCTGCCGTAGACCGGACTGCTCCGGGCGCGGGAGGTCGACCTGCGTGACATCGCCCGTAACCACGGCGGTGGACCCGAAACCCAGGCGCGTCAAGAACATCTTCATCTGCTCGACGGTCGTGTTTTGCGCCTCGTCCAGAATGATGAAGGACTCGTTCAGGGTCCGTCCCCGCATGAACGCCAGGGGCGCCACCTCGATCACGTTCTTTTCGATGAGTTTCGCGACCCGCTCGGGTCCCAGCATATCGTGAAGCGCGTCGTAAAGCGGCCGCAGGTAGGGGTCAACCTTCTGCTCGAGGTCACCGGGCAGGAAACCCAGGCGTTCACCGGCCTCCACCGCCGGCCGCACCAGGACCACACGCTGCGCACGCCCGGTCTCTAAGGCCTCCACGGCGCAGGCCACCGCCAGGAAGGTCTTGCCAGTGCCCGCGGGCCCCACCCCAAAGGTGATGTCGTGCGTCAAAATATTCCGGATATACGCACGCTGCGCGTCGGTACGCCCATAGACCCGCTGCTTGGGCATGCGCAACTCGGTTGGCGGCTCGTGATCCTCGCGAGTCCTCGACACTTCTTTCAACGTCATATTGACCCCCGAAGGTGTGATGGCCTGGGATTGTCCGGTAACAGCGTAAAGAGCAGTGATCAGACGTTGGGCGTGACGGGCTTGATCATGGTGACCTGTTATGCGGAATTGGTTGCCGCGGTTCGCGATCTCCACCCCGAGACTGCCCTCGATCTGGCGGAGATGCTCGTCGAGTTGTCCGCAGAGGCGTGACAGCCGTTCGCTGTCGGGGGGTTGCACCGTAAACTGTATCGCCTGCGACTTTGTGCTCAAGGAATAGCGGCCTCCCTTGGTTTCAGTATAGCCGATTCTACGGCGTCCTCGACCGAAAGCAGTCGGCCGCGCAGGGAATTGGGTCTCGTCTCCGTGATTTCGACGGTCGCGAAGCGTCCGACCACGTCCCCGGCACCGCCTGGGAAATTGACGACGCGGTTATTCTCGGTTCGCCCCGAGAGATCGCCGCGCCCGCGCGGCGCGGGCCTGTCGATCAAAATGCGTTCCGCGCGCCCGATCATGCCTCGGCTTATGGCGGCGGCATGCTCGAGATTCAAGGCCTGGACCTGCGCAAGCCGTTCCGCCTTCACCGCGGGCGGCACATCGTCTGCGAGCAATGCCGCCGGCGTGCCGGGCCGTGGGCTGTACGAAAAACTGTAGGACAGGTCGAACCTCATGTCCTCGATCAACGCCATGGTCGCCGCGAAGTCGGCCTCAGTCTCGCCCGGAAAACCCACGATAAGATCGGTCGAGAGGCTGATGTCGGGCCGCACCAGGCGCAGCCGCGCCACTTTCTCGCGATACTCGGCGACCCCATAACCACGCTTCATGCGCGCCAGCACCGCGTCCGAGCCGCTTTGCACGGGCAGGTGGAGGTGGCTTACAAGCTTGTCCTCGGTGGCGAAAGCATCGATCAGGCTATCCCCGAACTCCAAGGGGTGCGACGTGGTAAAGCGGATGCGGCCGATCTCCTCGATCTCCGCGACATAGTTTATGAGCGTGGCGAGATCGGCGGTCGTGCCATCGCGTCGCAGACCCCGGTAGGCATTCACGTTCTGGCCCAGCAAGGTGACCTCCCGCACCCCTTGCTCGGCGAGCCTCGCGATCTCCGCCAAGACATCATCAAACGGCCGGCTAAATTCCTGACCGCGGGTGTAAGGGACGACACAAAAACTGCAATACTTACTGCACCCCTCCATGATCGACACAAAGGCCCGCGGGCCCTCCGCGCGCGGCTCCGGGAGATGGTCAAACTTCTCCATCTCCACAAACGCGATGTCGACCCGCGGCCGCCGCGCGCGCGCGTCAGCCAAAAGCGCGGGAACCCGATGCACGGTCTGGGGACCGAAGACGAGATCCACATACGGGGCGCGCCTACGGATCTCTTCGCCCTCCTGGCTCGCCACGCAGCCGCCAACCCCGATCACGACACCCGGACGCGCGACCTTCCATTCGTTCAAGCGCCCGAGATCGGAAAACAGTTTTTCCTGGGCCTTCTCCCGCACGGAGCAGCTGTTCACGAGCAGTACGTCGGCACGCGCCGGATCATCCACCCGTACCAAACCGTGGGTCTCATAGAGTAGATCCGCGAGCCGACTCGAGTCGTACTCGTTCATCTGACAACCGTAAGTCTTGATATAAACAGCGCCCGCCATTGGCTCCCCTCAATGGGATTCACAATACCGGCCTTGTCGTCCAATTTCCAGCCGGGAAGAGGGAGGGGCCTGCGCGACCGCCCCGAGGGCGGCGGCCCTCCTTGGATAGCACTACGCCGGACGCCAAGGGGGCGTCTCGAGCCCACAGACGCGCGCAACCTCGGTACATCCCGGAGACGCGGCGGCGGCTATCAGATGAGAGCGTAGGTCCCGGGCAACTCGGGGCGCAGCAAACGGTGGGTGGCGACATAATCGCACAGGACATCAGCGGCCTGGAGCCCAAGCGGGCGCCGGCCCTCCCCGACCCCCGGAGGAACCGCCTGTTCTGTCAGAAAAGCGGTCCCGTAGCGGGCATCGTCACGCACCGGCGCGCCGCCCACGAATAACGCCTGTAGGCGCATCCCAGGCGGGTTTTCGAGCTTCACATAGGCGCGCAGACCCAGGGCCCGCTTGACGTAGCCACCCATCTGCGCAAAGGGATCGGCGGCAAAGGTGCGCTCGATGTTTTGCTCGATGAGCCCGCGCAGCTCTGCCCCCGAGAGCATCACCGCGGAGACCGGCGGGTTCATGGGTACCCAGTCCCGCAGGGCGCCGCGTGTGATAGGCCCCGCGGGGATCGGGGCGCCATAGCGCCAGGCGTTCGAGAACACGCGCGGGATGCCGGTCTTGTCGCGGATGGCCTGAAGCAACAACCGGTAGTGGCCACCACAGGCCAGGTCCCGTGCAAGGTGTCCCCGCAATCCAGGAACAGGACCGGGGCCTCGGATCGCCAACCGCCGAGCAGGGACGCGATACGTGCATAGCCCCCGCCGTCCGGTAGACCGTACCCCGAGCGGTCGCGAACGCCTCGGGGTGTTCGTAGAGATAGGCATGACTGTCGTTGATCTGGACCAGGGTGATCTCGGGCATGAAACCACTCTAGGACCGACCCACGGCCGTGCCATCGGCCCTAACGCCGAGAAGCTGGACCGCGAATCCGATCGGAAGGGGCGCGAGAACTCAGGTCTTCAGCGTGACGCTGCGCAGCTCGATCGGCGCACCACTGCCGGTATCAAACGTAATGGCGGCCTCCAGACCGGCGCGCGCGACCTGCTCGGCATCCGTCTCCTGGTCGTACACCGCATGCATGGCGCCAAGCGCGTACTGTTCCCCGGAACCGAAGGCATAGAACTTGGTGTACTCAAGCACCGTGCGCTTGGAACAGACGCCGAATATGCCATGGGCGTTCGCGACCAACAGGCTCACCTGCATGGACTCGAAGGCCTCTTCGCCGCCTTCCCCGTCGAGCTTCAGAAAATATTGATCCTTCAGGATGCCGTGCAGCTGTAGGCTCGTCTTGTAGATATCGTTGACGCCCTTGAAGGATCGCCGACAAGAGGTCTCCTGGAAGATATTCCGCAACGCCATGTCCATGGCGGCGTGGCCGGTCACCGCAAGCCAGGTCGCGTCTACGCTGATGAGCTTGCTCGAGTTCTTCACGAAGGCCGCCGACTCGCGCTGATCGCCGTAAGTGCCCAAGGTATCCGCGCCGATCACAGCCGTATCGCCCTTTCGAACCACCACGATTGTCGTCATCAAGCCCGCCTTGAAGAACCCGTCCCGTCCCCGATGAGCCCGCGAGCGCCCGCCCTGCCTGCCGGCCTTCGCTTTGACCCGGGCCGGCCCGCCCCTTTACTATGCCGCGAGTATACGGTCGCCCAAAGCCCATGAGCAATCCATCCGAATACCCGATCCTCCCGCCCGCAAAGAACTCGAGCGCCGTCGCGCAGGACTTGCTGCGGGCCTGCGTGCACTGCGGCTTTTGCAACGCCACCTGCCCCACCTATCAACTTACGGGCGACGAGCGCGAGGGCCCACGCGGACGCCTCTACCTGATGAAGGATTTGTTGGCGGGCGCGGTCGCGGACGCGGATCTCGAGCCGCTTGCCCATTGCCTCGGCTGTCGATCCTGCGAGACCACCTGTCCGGCCGGCGTCCAGTACAGTGAGATCCTGGATACGGTACGCGAACGCACCCAAGGGCAACGGCCTGCGCTGCAGCGGGCCTTGGATCGTGTCTCCGAGGTGGTGTTGGGCGCGCGCCAGCCCCTCGCGACGATCTTGCGCGTCGCGCGCGCCCTGCGGCCACTCGCCCCGCAGGCCCTAAAGCGCCACATCTTGCCAAGCACGCCGGGGCTCGAGTGGCCCGCAGCCCGCCATGCGCGGCACGTGGGGCTGCTCATAGGCTGCGTGCAGCCGGCCTTGCGCCCGGATCTGGACGTCAAAGCGGCCATCGTCCTCGATCACCTCGGTATCAGCGCGCGACCGCTCGGGCCCGCCTGCTGCGGCGCGCTGCCCTTCCACCTCCAGGCCCACGAGAAGGCGCGCGCACAAGCGCTCGAGGCCCTCTCTCTGGGCGAGGCGGATGAACTGCAGGGGGTGACGAGCACCGCCACGGGATGCACCGCCTTTCTGCGGGACTATGGGCGACTCTTCCACGACACGGACGAAGCGGCGCGGGCACGGGCCTTTGCCGCCACGGTGACCGACATCGCCGCGTGGGTCGATCCCGCGCGCCTGCCGCTGCTCGCGCCAGACCTGCGGCGCGACATCGCCTGGCACGCCCCCTGCAGCCTACAACATGCCCTCAAAGGCGCCTTACGCGTCGAGGCCATCCTGAAGGCCCTGGGTCACAAGCTAGTGCCGATCACCGATGCCGCGCTCTGCTGCGGCTCGGCCGGACCCTATTCTCTACGTCACCCCCGCATGGCCCGCGCACTCGCCAAACGCAAGTGGCAAGCCTTGACCGGGGCGCATCCCGCGCTGGTGGTGACCGCCAATATCGGCTGTCAACACCATCTGGCCAGCCACGGGGATCGGCCGGTCGTTCACTGGCTGGACCTCGTCTTCGAGGCCCTCACCAGTCAGGATACAGCCGGCCACGGTTGAGGATGCCGCGCGGATCCAGCGCCGCCTTCACGCGTGTCATGAGGGCCATGGTGGCCGGCGGAGGGAAGGCCCACGGGCCAGCGCCGCGGTCGGCACCCACGAGCCGCATGGCCTGGCCACGGAAGCGCGCGGCAAGCTCGTAGACCATCGTGGCGTCTCCCGCCACACGCCAAAACCGCTGCGCGCCGGCCCAATCAATGAGCGTACCCTCAGGGTCCCACGGGCTTTCGGGCGGCACGAGAAGCCGCCAAAGATCCCCTGGGCGCTCGAAGAACGTCCCCCGCAGGTCGCGCAGATCCGTAAAGACGGCGGGGTCGCCGGGCGCGCCCCCCATGACCCTGCAAGCCTCGGCTACGCGCGGTGCAAGCCCCGCGAGACGCACATACAACACACCGGCCGCATAGCAGGCCCCGCTCAAGGGCAGCACCGATTCCCAGTGTCTCAGCGCGGCGCGCGCGCTCGGCCAGTCCCGCTCGAGGCACACGACCTCCTGGGCCTCGGGGCGGCGAGCGGTACGCAGACTGACGTCAAGTAGAAGACCCAGGGTGCCGTAGGCGCCGATCATGAGGCGGGAGACATCGAAGCCGGCAACATTCTTCAGGACCTGACCGCCGAAGCGCACCACCTCGCCGGTCCCGGAAACGAGGCGCACGCCAAGGACGGCATCGCGCAAGGCGCCGCTATAGGGGCGTCCAGGGCCCGTGAGGCCGACCGCCAAGGCCCCCCCGATCGTGGACTCGGCACCGAAACGCGGTACGTCCACCGTCAAGACCTGACCCTCCCGCGCCAAGACCTCCTCGAGCACCACGATCGGCGTACCGGCGCGCACCGTAACGACGAATTCGGACGGATCATAGGCCACGATACCCGTGTGGCGCGCCACGGAAAGCGGGGTCCCGGTCGGGGCGCGCCCAAAGGCGCGGCGCGTGCCCCCGGCGATGATCTCCATGGGAGCCGCCCGCTCATAGGCCTCGCGGACCGCCGATGCTAAAAGCGCGGTGTCGTCGTGGTCCGTCAAGACAGCCTCCCCTGGGGCCGGGCATCGACCGCCCACCGCGGACCGGCGCGGCCCCACATGGGTCGCAGGAGGGAATCCCGAGAGAGCAACACGGGCGGCATGCTAGAAGCGCTCGAGATGGGCAAACGGTGGATGGCCCCCATGCACGTGCATGCCGCCCGCCTCCACACAGCGCGCGGGGGTCGGCACGGCCTTGCCCGGATTCAGCAAATGATCGGGGTCGAACGCGGATTTCAGGGCATGAAAGGTGGCGAGTTCGGCGGCCGTGAACTGGGCGCACATGCCATCGAGCTTCTCGACGCCAACCCCATGTTCGCCGCTGATCGTCCCGCCATGCGCAAGACAGAGCCGCAGGATGTCGGCGCCCAAGGCCTCGACCTGTGCCAGCTGCCCGGGAATTGCGGCATCGTACAAAATCAAGGGATGGAGATTGCCGTCGCCGGCGTGGAACACATTGGCCACCGGCAGTTCGTAGCGACGCGACAGGGCGCCGATCTCGGTCAGCACCGGCACCAGGGAGCGCCTGGGTATGGTGCCATCCATGCAGTAATAGTCGGGCGCGAGTCGCCCCACCGCCGGAAAGGCCGACTTGCGGCCCAGCCACAAGCGGCGCCTATCCTCATCACTCACCGCCTGTTCCACCGCGAACGCGCCCTGGCCCGTGAAGATCGCGCGCAACCGATCCCCCTCCAGCGCCACCGTCAGATCATCCCCGTCCACCTCCGCCAAGACCACCGCCGCCGACCCCGCGGGATAAGGGATCCCGGTGTAGTCCTGAGCGGCCGACAGGGCCAGACCGTCCATGAGTTCAAGGCCCGCCGGAATGATACCCAGAGCCACCACCTCGCTCACGCACGCCGCCGCCGCTTCGAGCGATCGGAAGGCCGCGAGATACGCCACTGTCGAAGGCGGCCTGGGCCAGAGGCGTACCGTGACCTCGACCACCACCCCAAGCAGCCCCTCGGACCCCGTCAAGAGGGCCGCTAAATCCAAGGGCCACTCGCCGGTCGGCCCGCCAATCTCGTGCAAGGTACCCTCGGCATCGAAAAACTGAAGGGCGAGGACGTTGTGGGTCGTGAGGCCGTATTTGAGGCAGTGGACACCACCGGCGTTCTCGGCCACGTTACCCCCGATCGTGCAGGCGATCTGCGACGACGGATCGGGCGCGTAGAAGAGCCCATAGGGGCGGGCAGCCTCCGAGACCGCCAGATTCCTCACCCCGGGCTCCAGGCGTGCGGTGCGATTATCGGGGTCCAGAGCCAGCACGCGGTTCAGTCGGGCGAGACTCAGCACGATCCCCTCCGGATGGGGAAGCGCTCCGCCAGACAGTCCGGTGCCGGCCCCGCGCGCGACCACCGGCACCTGATATTCGGCACACAAGGCCAACACCTGTCCGACCTCGGCCGCCGTCCTCGGCAAGGCCACGGCACGCGGCCGCGTCCGGTAGACCGGCAGCCCATCGCATTCATAGACGGCGACCTCGGTGGGCTTTTGCAAAAGGCCGTCGGCGGGCAGGATACGTCGTAAGCGGCGCATGAAGGCCGCGGGCCAGGGGTAGTGGCTCGGCTCTACGGTCAGGTTCATGCGGCCTATACTGCCGAGCGAAAGCCCAACGGGCAAGCCCGGGAGATACTTGATGACGGACAATACCTTCGGTGTCGAGATAGAGCAGATCGAGAATTTCCGCTTCGACGTACGCTTTGCGCAAGGTAGCATCATAGGGGACGAACCACCGCCTGCGGGCCAGGGCAGCGGGCCCCATCCCGCCGAACTCCTGGCCGCAGCGGTTGCCAACTGCCTCATGGCGAGCCTGTTCTTTTGTCTCACCAAGGCCCGGAGCACTACGGGGCCCCTGAAGGCCCATGCCGAGGGTCGGCTCGCTCGCGACGCGACAGGAAGACTGCGAGTAGCCGGCCTAGAAGTGACGCTCGCGGCGCCCGCGGCGACCCCCCGCTGTCTTACGCTCTTCGAGAACTACTGCGTGGTCACAGAAAGCGTCCGGGCTGGTATCCCGGTGAGCGTCAAAGTCGTAGACGAACACGGCCGTATACTGCACGCAACACCTGCGTCACGCGCGCCCGACCTCGATCAGACCGCGGAGTAATATTCCATCGATCTAGGACTTTCGCTAGTGTCCGCGCAGCCCACGGCTCGCGTACATTACAACGGCCCAGACAAGTGGGCCGCGCTTTATAATTCTATATCAATGAAAAAGGGCGAGACACAAATGCGAATGGGAACAGTGAAGTGGTTCAATGAAGCAAAGGGCTTTGGTTTTATAGCCCCGCAGGACGGGAGCCCGGATGTGTTCGTGCATTATTCCGCGATCCAAGGCGAAGGGTTTCGGAACCTATCGGAAGGTCAGGCGGTCGAGTTCGAAAGCACACGCAGCCAAAAAGGCATGCAGGCCACGCATGTCCGACCGCTACGCTGATATCGGGCTTAAGGGGTTCGGGATCCGCTAGGCCCCAAGACGACAGGCAAAAAATAGGGGCCCGAAGGCCCCTATTTCCTGATCGCAAGACCGCCTACTTCCTCATTACTTCTTCAGACCCAAAAGGTGGATCGTGAAGACCAGGGTGGTATTAGGCGGAATGGCGGGCCGCCCCTGGGGGCCATAGGCCAGATGCCCGGGAACCACGATCTTCCATGTGGATCCGACGGGCATGAGGACCAAGGCCTCCTTGAGGCCCGCTATGAGACCGCTCAAGGGCAGAATCGCGGGCTTGCCGGTCTTCTGATTCGTGGCAAACAGGCGGCCGTTGATGAAGCGGCCCCAATAGTCGGCCTTGATCGTCTGGCTCAAGGTCGGTCGCGCCCCGTGCCCCTCGACCAGCACCTTGTACTCGACGCCGCCGGGCAGGACCTTCACGCCCGGCTCTTTGGCGAACTTCGCACGGAACGCCCGGCCAGCGGCCAGCTCGCGCGCCCCTAAGGCCTTGAGCATCGCGACGTTGTGCGCCTGCATCTCTTTCTGGAACTTGGCCACCGTTGCCGCCATCTGTGCCGGCGACAGCAAGGGCTTGGCCCCCTTCAGGGCGTCATTGATCGCGCGGGTAAAGATCGGGGCTTCCACAGGGACGCCGTTATTGCGCAAATTCTCGCCGAACTGATAGCCGAGGCTATAGCTCAACTGTGCCTTGGGCGAGAGTCCCTTGGCCATGACTGGGGCCGCCAGCAGGCAGCCAATAGCCGCCAAGGCGGCGTACCTCTTATGCATGTGAGCTCCTAGTCGTCAGTGGAAAAGCGTGAGGGACACCCGCTCGAGCATCTTGCAGCCAAACACGGCGGGGCCCCGGTTTCCGTTTAGTCTACCGAGGTCCGCCGTAAAACGATAGGGCGGGGCGGCATCACCCCCTGGCGACGGGCTACTTGCCGCCGGCCCTCTTGGATGTGGCAGCGGATGCAAGCCCGACATCAACCGACCGGACCTTATTGAAGCGCTCGCCGATATCCTTCCAATTCCATACGTTCCAGACCGCCTCGAAGAACTTGGCCTTTTCATTCTGATACTGCAGATAATAGGCATGCTCCCAAGCGTCGAGGACCATAAGTGGAATACCGCCCGGCGTCATCTCCGACTGATGGTCGTGGATCTCGGTCGTAATGAGGCGCTGGCCGGTCGGATCCCAGACGAGGGCCGCCCATCCCGATCCCATCGTGGTCATGGCGGCGTTCACGAATTGGCTCTTAAAGCCCTCAAAGGACCCGAAGTCGCGGTCGATGGTGCGCGCCAGATCGCCTTCGGGCTTGCCCCCGCCGTTGGGCGACAGGTTCTTCCAGAAAAGCGAGTGCAGAATATGCCCGGAGAGGTTGAAGGCGAGGGCGTGCTCTAGCGCCGCAATGCGCGCGAAGTTCTTGGTCTCCTGCGCCTCCTTCAAGCCCTCCAAGGCCTGGTTGGCACCATTCACGTACGCGAGATGGTGCTTGCCGTGGTGCAGTTCCAAGATCTTGCCCGAGATATGGGGCTCAAGGGCGTTGTAATCGTAATCGAGTTCAGGCAATACGTACTTTTCCAAGGTCTTTCTCCTAGTCGCTTACCACGAATGAATGAACCGAACGGGCGCAAGATACAGGGGGCCTAGGCCACCTACGATCCGTCCCGACCGACGTCGTTCCCGACGATCCGCGATTGGCCGAGATCGCGAGCACACAGACGGGACAACGACTTACGCTCGCCCCGCCTTCACGCGCTCCAACCCCTTTGGTGGGGACGCAAGCCCGGACTTTCAAGAGGACGAGAGAAAACGGACCTGATAACCCCGTCCGTCGGTACTCCTCATCAGATCGCCGGCACGAAACGGATAGAGGCCGCGCGGGCGGTCTTTGAAATAGAGCTTCAGTGTCTCACGGACGGCCGGGAAGGCGATCTCGTCCCATGGGACCTGGTCCTCCGGAAAGAGCGCGACCTCGAGGCTCTCGGGGCCGGGGCCAAAGTCGAGATCATGCAGTCGGGCACGAAACATGAGATAGACTTGGCTGATATGCGGGAGATTGAACAAGGTGTAGAGACCGTCGATGTCCACGCGCGCCTGCGCCTCCTCCCAGGTCTCACGTGCCGCCGCCTCGCTCGTCGTCTCCTCGTTCTCCATGAATCCGGCGGGCAGCGTCCACAAGCCGCGACGCGGCTCTATGGCGCGTCGGCACAGGAGTACCTGCCCCTCCCACAGAGGCAGACAGCCGGCCACGACCTTGGGGTTCTCGTAGTGAATGGAGGAACAGTGGTCACAGACATCACGCGCCCGCGTATCCCCCTCCGGGATCCGGCGACTCAAGCCCCTACCGCAGTTACGACAAAAGACCATGACGCGATTGTAGCGCCACTCGGCTCAAAGCGTGTAGCGGGCGCGGCACCGGTCGTATCCGGCCGGTTCGACGACCCTTGACGGGGAAGAGGCGGGGGCGTAGCGTTCGTGTATGAATGACACCAAGCCTTCCGCGCCGATTGCGGCGGCCGTCGCGCTTTTTACGATCCGCGAGAGGCTGGAATTTCTGCGACTGGAAGGGGGACAGGGACGGATCCCGAGCGCCCCTCTCGAGGAAGGTGAGACACTGGAGGCTTGCGCCCGCCGCGCCCTGTGGGAAGCGGCGAGCATCGAGGACGTGTTCCTCGAGCAGCTCTACACCTTTGACGGCGGACGGGGCCACCCGCGCGCAATCGTCGCCTATTACGCGCTGGCCCCCCATGATCGGCTGCGCATCGGGCGCACCGGGGTTGGCTGGGTCGATCCGACGCTCGCACCCACCTTGGTTGAGGAACACCAGATCATCGTGGGGCGTGCCTGTGAACGGCTCGCGGGCAAGCTCGAGTATGCGCCGATCGCCTATCAGTTTCTGGCCGAGCGATTCACGCTGGGAGAACTCCAGACCGTCTATGAGATCATCGGGCGCCAGACGCTCGATAAACGCAACTTCCGCCGGCGCATCCGCGCATCCTGGGATCTTGTCGAGACCCGCGACGCGCGGCGCGGAGGGCCTCACCGCCCCGCCCGGCTCTACCGCTTACGCGATGCGAGGCCTCCCTGGGAGGAATGACCATGCCGACGAATACCAGCGCACTATCCATACGCCCCACGGATCGCAACGGGACGGTCGCGGAACTTGACCGCGCGCGCCGGATCCAGCGCATCAAGAGGCTTCTCGTCGAACAGGACGCTGTGCTGGTCGCGCACTATTACACGGATGCCGACCTTCAAGCCCTCGCCGAGGACACGGGCGGTTATGTCTCCGACTCCCTGGATATGGCGCGCTTCGGCCATGAGCACAAGGCCCGCACCCTGGTGGTGGCCGGCGTGCGATTCATGGGCGAGACGGCCAAGATATTGAACCCCGAGAAACGCGTTCTCATGCCCACCCTTGAGGCCACCTGCTCGCTCGACGAGGGCTGCCCGGCGGATGCGTTCAGCGCCTTCTGCGACGCGCACCCCGACCGCACCGTGGTCGTCTATGCGAACACGAGCGCCGAGGTCAAGGCGCGTGCCGACTGGGTCGTGACATCGAGCATCGCCTTACGCGTCGCCCGTTACCTGAAAAACCGGGGAGAAAAGATCCTATGGGCGCCGGACCGCCATCTCGGCGACTACGTGCAACGTGAAAGCGGGGCGGACATGCTGCTTTGGCAGGGCGCGTGCGTCGTCCACGAGGAATTCCGCGCACAGGCGCTCATTGAGCTGAAGCAACAATATCCGGACGCGGATGTTCTTGCCCATCCCGAATCGCCTGAGGCCGTAATCGCACTGGCCGACATGGTCGGCTCCACCACCGCGATGATCGAGGCGGCCCGAACGAGACCCGCACAGCGCTTCATCGTCGCCACCGACAACGGCATCATGTACAAAATGCGCCAAGCCGCGCCCGGCAAAGAGTTCCTCGAGGCGCCCACGGGCGGCCGCGGGGCGACCTGCAAGTCGTGCGCCCACTGCCCCTGGATGGCCATGAACTCCCTAGCCTCGCTCGAGGCCGCCCTCATCGCGGGCGGGCCCGAGATCCGCATCGAAGAGTCGATCCGGCGGCGCGCCCTCGCGCCGGTTATGCGGATGTTGGAGTTCGCAACTTCCGAGAAGACCGAAGTGCTGGGACTTGGCAACGCCTAGACAGACCATTGGGCCCTGCCAAGATCGTTGCCAACCCCTTATGCTGGGGGCATGACCCTCAAGGCTCACCGCAAGTCTCTTACCCGGACCGTGGAACACCTAGGCCCCTGGGGTCTGCTGAAGCGCGTTGCCGCGGGCGTAAGCAAGAATGACTTGACGGGCTACAGTGCCCAACTCGCGTATTATTTCTTCCTGTCGCTCTTCCCCTTCATACTGTTTCTGATGACATTGCTTGCCTACCTGCCCACGCACCACCGCATACACGCAGTATCGAGCGTGCTCGGCAAGGTTCTTCCCACCCAGGCCTTGACGCTCGTGAAGAGCAACGTGGAGGGCTTGCTCCATCAACACCAGGATGGGCTCCTGTCCTTTGGTGTGGCCTTCGCGCTTTATTCAGCAAGCAATGCCATTACAGCGATCAGCGCCGGGATGAACCAGGCCTACGGCGTGCGTGAGGAGCGGCCCAGGTGGCGCGTATTCCTGATGGCCGTGCTTCTCGTGTTGGCGCTCGCGCTCGTACTCATAACCGCGTTCGCCATCTTCTTCTTCGGGCCGCTTGCAGCCAATGCCCTCGCCCATCGCCTCGGGGTCCAGCTGCTGCCATTCGTTCTCGACATCGTGCGCTGGCCCATCCTGCTGCTCGCAGTGATTCTGGCAGCGGCGCTCCTGTATTACTTCACCCCCAACGTGCGTCAGGAGTGGCGCTGGCTCACGCCAGGCTCACTGTTCGCGGTCTTCGGATGGATCACAACATCGCTACTCTTTGCAGCCTATGTCAACCACTTCGGCTCATACAACAAGACCTACGGTTCCATAGGAGCAGTCATCGTGCTGCTGACCTGGATGTATCTCGACGGGCTCGTCCTGCTCATAGGTGGCCAGATCAATTCGGTCATCAAACACGCCGGGGAGGGAATCGACAAAAAGACGGAGCTACCGACCGATAGGCACGGCTCGACACCGGATACCCGCCACCAGGCGGTCAGACGTTAATGTCTGCCCGCAAGCAAGGTCTCGATACGCTCACGGGCCTCGCACGCCATGGGTAGCGCCGCCAAGGCCTGCGCGGCCTGCGCGGCCAGGCCTTGGCGGAACCCGGAATCATGCGCCGCCGACGCCACGAGTTGCTCGCAAGCGCCCACATAATCGTCGCGCGCCACGGCCATCGCCGCCGCCCGCAACAGGGCCTCGGCCTCCGATGCCGGAGGTGGGGCGTGATCCTCTTCGAGCGCCATGACAATTAAGGCCAGGTGAGCATGAAGCGATGCGATCTCGCCGTGTGTGCGCGCCTGCGGCGGCAAAGCGTCCAGGAGACTGAAGGCTTCGCGAGGCCGCTTGCCGAGCACGAGGAGCCTCGCCACCCGCAAGGCCGCCTCCGGGTCCCCGGGGCGTTCCAAGGCCGCCTGCGCCGCCAGTCGCGCTGCCTGCGTGAGCTCCCCGCGACCATAAGCGTCCACGACCGCATCAGAGCAGGGGGCGTACTTTCCGAAAAACGCCCGCAACTCCGGTTCCGACTGCACCCCCTGAAGGCTGTCGACCTCAGCGCCACCCCGAAAGATCTTGACGAGCGGCAGGGCGCGAATCCCGAGCCGCGCAGCCAGCTCGCCATAATCATCGGTGTTGAGCATCACAAGAAGCACGCGGCCGCCGTATTCCTGAGCGACCCGCACCAGACGCGGCATCAGCACCAGACAAGGCCCGGCTCGTGGCGACCAGAAATTGACCGCGACCGGACCGCGCCGCGAGTTCTCGAGCACGAGCCGCGGGAAGTTTTCCGCACTGCCGTCGACGATGTAGGAAAGGACACCCATGGCCTCAGGGGATACTTTCCCTGATCCCTATGAAATTGGCGCCGGTATGAAGGCCGTAGGCGTACTCGAGGCGCATACCACCCACACGCATACCCAGCCCCGCACCCATGGTCCGCATCACGTTGTCGTGGGGTAAGGTGACGATATCGCCCTCACGGCAGCCGTGCGCAAACGACTGACAGGCACCCAGATCGGGCTTCAGGACAAGCGCCTGACCGAGCGCACTCAAGGTGCCACCGGCCCCACTGTCGTGGGCCCTCGTAGTCCGCGCGGGTGGCGTATTCAGTAAGTACAGGAGCGATTGCTGCTTCGGCATAAAAATCGGTGCCACCTGGAGGTAGGTCGAGTACCCCCGATCCAGTCGGGCGCCAGCCATAACGGGCCATGCGATCATGAGCGCAAGAACAAAGCCCGCGACCTGTATGGCCGTAAGGGGCATCCGGAGAGAGGTTATCTTCATGACGGGACCAACATGGGTCTTGTCCAGGCGAATTTCAAGCACCAAGACCAGCCCCCATATTAACACAGGTCGCAGAACTTACACTCCCACCGCGCGCCGGATATGCGGATCGACTGCTGCACAAACACTGCGGGGAATGCACCAGGCTCTTGCGGCACGAACGAGCCAAAACCAGTTGTGGCGCAGCGTCAGGGTTCGCGCTCAAGACATCCATGGAAGCGCCCGCCGCGTAGGACACCGGTTCCCTCCCAATATCGTCCACAACTCCGCCCTAATGGGCCATACGGCCCACCATGAAAACGGCGCTTGCATCCAGGCTCCACCGCCGTTCCGCATACCTTTGCAGGCGTGCGGCTTTGGCTTCAGTGCCTGAAGCTTCAGGGACGGCTAACAATCGCCCCGTCCTTGCCCCGTCTTGCCGGACGAGGAGCGTTCGCATACTGACGTTCCTTGCAACCACAAAATCGGCCTGGAGTGTATGACCGCATACACAAACAGCAAGCCGTTATTGGGCCGATTCTCCCGCCCGGCGTGCCCGCAAAGGGAACACCCCTGACCGCTTGTATCCGCATCCACCCAAATCGGCACGCCACCCGACAGCCGGGTTTTGTACGCAATTTTGGCCTGCACATCCGTAAAACTCCAACAGCTGACTTTGCGGTTGGCCTTGCGTCGCTTCACTGAAACTTTTTTCGAATACCGACGCTCGGCACGATCACGAATGTCCTTCAACCACTCCCAACCCACCACCGCGTGTGGCTCCGCAATGGCCTCACTTACGCAGTGCGCCGGACGGCGTTGGCCTGCTCTTTGGTCAGTCGCAGTTCCGGTCGGGGCCGCTTCAGGCTAGACTTGCGCGATGCAAGAACCTGCCCGACACGCACCCGAGACAGCCCCGCCCTTGACGGAACAGGCCTACACAGCCCTACCTCTGGAAGACCGCCTGAGGCTCGCCTTGCGTGAGCGCCTACATCCCGAGGAACGCGCACTCATAGTCCGGCGGGAACAGTGGATGCAGGTGCGCTGCTACTTCGCGCGGCGCGCCGACCTCAGGCCCGACGAGATTGCGGTGTTCCTCGAGGACCAAGACCACGTGATCCGCCTCTGCATCGCCAAACGTCCCGACCTCACGCCGATGCAGGCCGCACGCTGCGCCTCCGACCGTGACCCCAATGTCCGCTACTTCGTCGCGCGCAATCCCGCTCTCCCGCAAGGGCTGCGCGATGCGCTCAAAGAAGATCCCGACCCCCTTGTGCGCCGCGCCGCCGCCAAAGGGCCGCGCGCGCGCCGCATAGAGGCGCGACCGGGACAGGCTGCGCTCGTCCGCTCCTGACACACACAACCGGTGAGCCGCCGCAGATCAGGCGAGAGCCGAACAAAGATCGG
>JAKAXK010000109.1 GCA_021827145.1 Pseudomonadota bacterium | reverse complement strand
TTTGCCCTTGCCCTGGGGGGCGTAGGGCCGGCAGTGGATCAGGTGGATACCCAGTCGCGCGCAGATGCCCTGCAAGGTGGCGGCCCGGTAGGCCGAACCGTTGTCGACCACGAGCTTCGCCGGGAGGCCGCGCTTCAACACCGCCTGCTTCAGTACGCCCTCGATCTCGAGCGCGCCCTCGGCCAGACAGAAGGCGCTATGCGCCACCAGGCGCGAGGCATCATCGAGCAGCGAGACCAGGTAGGTCTTGCGCGACCGGCCCCCGAGGATCAGGGTCGGGCCATGCATGACGTCACCGTACCAGAGGGCGCCGGCGCAGCCGGCCACGAAGCGCCGGTACTCCCATGCTTATCCGGTTGCTTGACAACATTTTGACCGCACGGGGGCACTATTTCTTGCGGATATCCTCAAATTTGTACGGTGTTTTCGATTTCAATGCTTTCTTCAATAATCTCTTTGATTCATCCGGATGAAGGAAAGCTATAAACGGAATTTCATTGAACATAGCTTCGTATCGATCAATGAGGATCATTTCATCTTCGTCAATTGTGATGGTGTTTTCCATAGGTGTTTCCAGTTGGCCAAGTACTTCAAGAAGCCGTCGGGTTTAATTCAACAAAAGCAGACCGCCTCCAAGTGCCGGAGTAAAGCTGCGCATACGTCGGCGACACCGACCGAGCGGCCATCCCCAAAATCGAATTGAACGCCGTCATCGGGTAGAACCGACGGTTGAACCGGAATACGTACTCGTTGAGGTACGCTTGAAGGTGCTGCGGCTCGATCCGTCCGTGGTGCGTGCCAAGTATCCATGTCTTGAGGTTTGAGAAGACGAGGTGGATCATCGGCAAATGTGCTTCGGCTTTATCAGGATCCCCAGCCAGCACGAGCGGATGGTGATCATATCCGAGATCCGGCAACGTGGTGTAGCCGGGGCAGCCGTCAGTCATCAATTTGCATGTTATGGCAACATTTTCTTGCACAAAAGTGGTTAATGATTTGGCGCTTCTGTCAGGAAGCACTTGCAGGCGTAAGCGACCTGCATAGACTTTCATCTTCGAAGGAACGCCGTGTCGGTGATCATCCTTCCCTTTCGCGGTCCGATCTTTGTCTTTCTTGCGCTCTCTGACTTCCACAGCGCCGATTACGGTGGCTTTGTGATGGACGCCCCGGCCTTCGCCGCGTGTCTCGCCGCCGACTAAGCATTCGTCGATTTCGACAGGATGCTCGCTACCGACCTTGTCACGCTCAGGCCGAACCATGCTGCTGCGTAGCTTGTGAAGAATGACGAAAGCGGTTTCATAACGAGAAAGGCCAAGCTGACGCTGGAACTGCAGCGCGGACATGCCGGGTGTCTGTGTGGTCAGCAAGTAAGCCCCCCAGAACCATGTCGACAACGGCGTATGGCTGGACTGCATGACCGTGCCAGTCGTCAGCGAAGTGTTCTTCTTGCAGAACCGGCAACGAAGCACGACCGATGAACGAGTGACGAAGCGATAAGGTTCGCCGATCTCGCCACAATACCTGCATACAAAGCCGGTTGGCCAACGGATCGACTCAAGGTAGACCGCGCAGGCTTTGTCGTCAGGGAAGACCTGTTGAAATTCTGGTAGGCTGGTAGGAAATCCGCGTATGTCCACGTTTTGAACTTTGCGCCTGTAAAATTAGCTTGTCAAGCAACCGGATAAGCATGGGTACTCCTCGGGCAGGCTCGACCCCTGGGGGACGCGCGAGAGCCCGTGCTGCTTGAGCAGGCGGTGGATGGCCGAACGTGACAGCGCTCCGCGGGCCACGATGCCGCCGGCCTCCATCAGGCGCAGGATCTGGCGGATGGAACGGCGCGGGTTCTCGCGCTTGGCGGCGAGGATCGCGTCCTGCCACTTCACCGCCATCCGCGACTGGCCGCGGTCGGCGCGCCGCTTCGCCGCAAGGCCGGCGACGCCGTGCTTGCGCCAGATGTAGTACCACGCCTCGATGGTCTTCTCGCCGATCCGCTGACGACGGGACCCGGGGATGTCGTAGGGGCGCTGCGCCAGTTCGCGGATGAGGTGCTGCAGCTCGCCCCGCGCCAGGTGGTCGCGGCTGATGAGCGGCCCGAGCACCGCCAGTCGGAACAGGGCCAAGCGATCGATGGGATCCATAAACACTCCTTGAGAAATAGGGAGCGCCTATGAGACCGGTCGCATCGACGGCCGGCCAGTGGGCAGAGTGTGTGGGGAGCGGTTTGTGGGCCTTCCGGCCCTGTCCGGCGCGGAATCCGGGAGAGTCGATCATGGGACGGTGAGGTGGGCATCGAGCACCGTCATCACCTCCGCCAGCGACCGCCCCACTAGGGTCTCGCGCCAGAAGGTCTTGAGGTCCGGCACCCGCGCCCAGTCCGGGAAGCGGCTCGCGAGATGGAAGGCGAACACGGCGCCACGCCGTGCAAGCCAGTCGCGCCAGCGCCGCACGGTGTGACGGCCCACCCCAGCCACCCGCGCCGCGGCCCGCACCGAGCCCGCCACGGCCAGGGCGCGCAAGGCCTGTTGCTGGACGCGCCAGTCATACCAGCGCCGGGGTGCCACGCAAGCGGGCAGGCGCGAGCAGGTGGCGCCACACGTGGCGCAGCGGAAACGGGGCACCGCGGCCGGTTCGCGCCCCCCACCATGGGGCGCGCGGCAGGCCTTGCGGTAGTACCAACCGTGACGCCAGAGCGTGCCGAATCCGCACCGCGGGCAGCCGTCCGGGCGGTAACGCGCCGGATCGTGCGTCAGGGTGTCTTGGTGCTGGGAGAGCGAGGAGATGCTGGCTACAATCCGGTGCATGAGCGGTCCTGGTGGGTCGTCTTGGCCAGGCCGCAGCCTATCCACTCTCCACGCCGACCGGAAGCCCATGACCAAGACCAAGAGGGGCCGTAATGATCCCTGCCCCTGCGGCAGCGGAAAGAAGTACAAGCACTGCTGCCGGGAAACGACCGAGGCCCAGACCCGGGTGCCATCACCGGTTCAGGGGGCGGCGGACGCCCCGGTCCACACCCCCCACCGCGCCGACACCTGGGAAGACGCCGCCGTATGGGTCGAATCCGGGCTAGATCGCGCCTCCAACGCCGTGATCGATCTGATCCACACAGGCCAACTGGATGAAGCCGAGAAAGCCGCGCACCGACTGCTGGAGGACTATCCGGAGGTCATCGACGGTCACGAGCGGCTGGCGATGGTGTACGAGGCGCGTGGCGATCAGCGCAAGGCGGCCGAGCACTATCGCGGGGCTCTGCGCATCGTCGACGCGCACCCTGGGGACTATGATCCGGAAATCCGCGCGCACTACCTCGACAAACTGAACACGCTCGATCCGCCCCATAACCGACCGAATCCCTCAACCGACGTCCCACGATGATCCATGGTCATGTCTTCCCATCACCCTGGGCGTTCACGGGACATACGGCTCAGGTAAGTCTGGGAAAGCGAGAGCCGTAACAACCAGGCATCCAGGAACTTGCCGGCCCAGGTGGCCGACTGGTAGGTCCAGAACTGCTGGAAGTCTTCCTTCAACAGATAGGCGCGGACGCTTTTCAAGTTATAGCGCAGCAACTCTTTGAGTCGCCCCTTCTGGGGGGTGGTGAGGTTCTCGGAGCGCTTCAAGAGACACCAACGGGTTTTCTTTAGAACCGGCTCACGGCCATTGCGTACCAGCTCTCGGGCCTCCTCGGCACGCACCTCATCCAAGGCGTCGTTCATCTTGGCGACGATGTGGAAGCGGTCGAGGATATGCACGGCCTGGGAACAGCGCTCCCGGATCACGCGGATATAGGGGCGCCACATGTCGGAGCAGACGAACTCGATACCCGCGCAGGTCTCTTGCCCCAACATGGTGAAGAAGCCCTCGAAGGTCTTCACGGTACGTTCCTTACCCACCCACAGGAGACGCACCATGCCGGCCTCGATCTGGTAGACTAAGGTCAAATATTTGTGGCCCCGGCTGTAGGCGATCTCATCGACTCCGAAGGCCTTGATGGGGCCCAAGACCCGGTGTTCCAGCCCCCATTGCACGATCCACTCGACCGAGCGATACACCTGATCCCACGAGGTATGAAACGACCGGGAGACCTCCAACCACGAGAGTTTACGGGCCCAATGGGCTAGAAACTGCATATAGGCCGTTGTCAAATGGTGTTTACCTTCGGCCCAGGGCAGGAACTCGGCCGTGACCCCGCACGCGGGGCAATCGACCCGCCTGCGGGCATACCGAAGGAAGACTGCAAAGCCCCAGAACGGGATAAACTCAAAGGTCCGTTCCGGGAGTCGATCATACCCCGGGCGGTGCTTCCCGCAGCCCGAGCAATAGGGCTTGGAGCCGTGACAGGGCATCACCCCGACCTCGATGGTGTCCGGCTTCCCGGGGGCGAATCGGGCTTCTTTGTACACAAAACCCTTGAAATGATAACAGCAATTCAATAATGTCGTAAGTTCCATGACTAAGCGCGCAACCTCCTCGGGACAGGGTTCGCTTAAGGCCTCTGCGGAGGCCCTAGCGACACTCAAGACCTATTGTAAAGATATCGACCGCTGGCCGCAGAGTTGGGCGGGCTTCCCCGATCTGGACGTGCCCGTGGGCGAACGACTCGTGGCGGAGTTTACGCCCTTTCTCCTGGCCCTGATCAGTGAGCGACGGACGAAGAAAACGGTAAAAAAGTACGCCGATTATCTCTGGGCCTTGGGCGGCGAATTGATTCGGCATGTGAGCACAGACGAGAAGGCCCGCAAGCTTCCGGCCCGGACGCTCATCTTAAAACACATCGATGAGACGGGTGGACCCCTGTGGCGCCACGCGCGCGATGAACAAGAACACGCGGTCTACGACGCGGTGTGTCGGCGGTTCTATCAGTTCTTAACCGGCACCAAGAGCTAAATGACACCCACTAATTCTGCTGAAGAGCCAAATAATAAGAAAGGGAGGGGGATGAATCGCACGGAGCGTTTCTATAGGATCAATAACCTTCTGCGCGGCACGAGCACGGTCTCGACCGCGACCCTTCTGCATGAACTCGAGGTATCGCGTGCTACCCTGCATCGAGATCTCGAATATATGTGCGATCGGATGGACGTACCCATAATCTACGATCATGCCAAACGGGGATACCGAATCGACAGTCCGACGTCCGATGGCGTGGGCCACGAGCTGCCAGGCCTGTGGTTCAACAGCCGCGAACTTCATGCGCTCCTCACCTTTCACCATTTTCTCGATAATTTGGAGCCTGGCTTACTGTCCCCGCATATCGCGCCGCTCAAAGCACGCATCCAGGCGTTGCTTGGAAGCAAAGAAAAGACCCTCGCGGAGGTTTCCGCCCGAATCCGCATTCTCCCGCAAGCCGTGCGTTATTCCGAGCCGACCTGTTTCCAGTTGGCGGCCCACACGCTGCTCGCGCGCAAACAGATGCGCTTCCGCTACCACAGTCGCGGGCGCGACGACATCACTGAGCGAGCGGTTTCGCCACAACGGCTCGTGCATTACCGAGACAATTGGTATCTCGATGCTTGGGATCACGGCAAACGGGCGTTGCGTACCTTTGCTCTTGAACGCATCCGGGAACCGCTCGAGCTTAAGGAAGATGCCAGAGACATTTCGGAGAAATACCTCGATCGCCACTTCAGCGAGAGCTACGGCATCTTCTCGGGCCGCCCGCGACGCAAAGCGGTCTTACGCTTCTCCCCTCAACGCACCCGCTGGGTGGCAGACGAGATCTGGCACCCTCAGCAGAAAGGCTGGTTCGAGGGCGACCGATATTGCCTCGAAATCCCCTACTCGGATGATAGAGAGCTCGTCCTCGACATCCTAAAACACGGACCCGAGGTCGAGGTGCTACAACCAACGTCCTTGAGAAACACAGTGTTCGAACAATTACTTCGCGCCGAATCGCAATATCGGAAATGACGGGGCGCGTCTCATCGGGTGAGACAGTTGGCAGGTATAGTGGCAGCAGACGCTGATAAAAGGCTATTGAGTATGAACCGTCCCTATTTTGCCCATAGCGCCAATACCGCCGGTCGATGGCATCTGCTTGCGCAACACCTAAACGCGGTAGGCCACCTAGCTGCCAAGTTCTCAGAAGGGTTTGCGTGGCGCGAGGAAGCGCGACTTGCTGGGCTACTGCACGATGTGGGCAAATATGGCGGCCGTTTCCAGGCGCGTCTACAAGGAAAAGATTCCGGACTAGACCACTGGTCTCAGGGGGCCTCCCTGGCACTCACCGAATTTCATGCCGTTGCTGCGGCACTAGCTATTCAAGGACACCATATTGGCTTGCAACGAGGCGACCAAGACTCACTCCGACGGCTGCTCCCGGCGAACCTTGCGGCTGCGGTTCTGCCAGGATTGCAGCTCTCCGAACCAAACCTCGTTGAGCTACAACGCTGCGCGTTATCCGACGGACTGGACTTTCCTAGACCCACGCGCCCTACCTTAACATCATGGACGCAATCGATTGCCGCGATGCTCGATGTACGCATGCTGTTTTCCTGTCTGGTCGATGCCGATTTCCTGGATACCGAAGCACACTTCAATGGCGATGCCCAGGGCGCACGGTACCGGCCAGAGGGGCCGCGCCTGGATGCCGAAAAGGCGCTCGCCGCCCTAGGTACACATATGACGAGATTGCGCACATCCACTCAGGCACAGGTCAACGTCAGGGAGGCACGGGAAGCCTTATGGAACGTCGCCATTGACGCCGGACACTTGCCGCGCGGGCTGTTCACGCTGACTGCACCGACTGGTTCCGGCAAGACGCTCGCCATGCTGCGCTTCGCGTTGGAGCACGCTACCCGACATCGGATGGAACGTATCGTGGTAGCAGTGCCATTCCTTACCGTCATCGAGCAGACAGCCCGCATCTATCGGCAGGCGTTGGCCGGCTTTCCTGACAATTTCGTTCTGGAACACCACAGCCTCTCTGGATTGGGCATTGAGATGGAACGACAGGATGCGGAAGGAGCCCGCGAACGCCAGCGCCGCCTGCTGGCCGAAAACTGGGATGCGCCCATCGTACTTACCACCAACGTCCAATTGCTAGAATCTCTCTTTTCCAACCGCCCCTCCTCCTGCCGTAAACTGCATAACCTCATGGGCACGGTAATCCTGTTCGATGAAGCGCAGAGCCTGCCGCAACACCTGGCGGTGCCTACCCTCGCGGCGCTGTCGCATCTGTCGGCGACCTATCGCGCCACTGTCGTTTTCGCGACCGCTACCCAACCGGCCTTCGATATGCTCGATACGGCAGTGACCAAACATGCCATGAGTGGCTGGACACCGAGGGAGGTCGTGCCGGATCACGCACGCCTCTTCAAGGCACTCGAACGGGTCGCCGTGCATTGGCCGGAAAACAAGAAGCGGACCTGGGCGGAACTG